>JAPHRK010000031.1 GCA_026196105.1 Rhodospirillales bacterium
GCAGTGGCGCTCCATCCGCATAGAAAGAGTTTCAACTCCTTGAAGAAGATAGAAAGCATTGGTCGGACTCATGCAGGCGCCGAAGTCCCGAAGGCCTTCTGCTCTGGCGCGCATGATAAAGGCCACAGGCCCATATTCTTCAGCAAAGTCCAAACCGTGATAACCAGCGTAAGGTTCAGTTAAAGTTGGGTATTTATCAGCATGGGCTTCCCAATCAAAGGTCCCCCCGTCAACGATAGCGCCACCGATAGCGATACCATGACCGCCTAAGAATTTGGTGACCGAATGCATAATGATATCAGCACCGAAATCACAAGGTTTCATCAGGTAAGGCGTGGTGAAAGTTGAATCGATCATAAGCGGGATACCATGCTTGTGGGCGATCTCTGCTACTGCTGGAACATTCATCACCTCAAGGCCAGGATTGCCAAGAACTTCACCGAGGATCAATCGGGTATCAGGAGTAATTGCTGCTTCAAAAGCTTTAGGGTTGCGGGGATCAACAAACGTTGTGTTGATGCCAAAGCGCGGCATGGTCAAAGCCAGCATATTGTTAGTGCCACCATAAACCCGACCAGAGCATACAATATGTCCGCCTTGCCCCATCAAGGTAACAATAGCCAGATGCAATGCCGCTTGTCCGCTAGCCGTACAGACAGCCCCGACGCCGCCTTCTAGTGCAGATAATCGTTCTTCCAAAACCGAGACTGTCGGATTAGAAATACGAGAGTAGATATGACCAGGGCGCTCTAAGTTAAAGAGCTCTGCCGCATGGTCAACATCAGGGAAAACATAAGATGTTGTTTGATGAATGGGGACGGCTCGAGAGCCAGTCGTTGGGTCCGGTTTCTGCCCTGCGTGGAGGGTCAATGTATCGAACTTCAAATATTTGGGATCAACCAATTTGGAACTCTCCTTATGCTGCTTTTGGCATAAGGAAGCATAAAAAGTTATAGAGCACAAACTAATTGGGGCCGCCTTATATGGCAGCCCCTTTTATAGTCTAATTTCCTGTCAAACTCGCCTTAATAACTCGCCTGAGTCCCTCTAGCACGTGCACATTACCTAAATGAGTGACGCTTCGTCAAGTCAGGAAATTACAAAAAAAACCGCCTTTCGTTAAAAAGGCGGCAAGTTTGACAGGGAGGTATCCTCGTCAGAGGATTAGATGTAACTATCAACAATGGAGTTTCCATCTATTTTTCATACTACAATCACACAGTTTAAAATTATCTTAACGAATAGAATGCTAGCCAAAGGCGTCTAAAATTTTATTTCTTAAAGAAAGATTCTGCGCCTTCTTTTGCTGCTTTCTTTTTAATAATCTCAGTTTCACACCGCCCGATTTCTTCTTTCAACTCATCAATGTACTCACCGATGGCCTCAACCGACATCACTTCAAGGTCCTTCATTGGTTTCTTTTTATTCTTCGGTTCTAAATCATCCCAATCCATTTTTTACTCCGTAGGTTTACGAGCCATAACTTTGTCTCCATATTAGGGGAAATATTTTAATTTCACGAGGCGAAAAATGTCCAACATAATGAACTGTATAGAAATCACTGAACCTGGTGCCCCTGAAGTTTTGAAAGAAACTTCAAGGCCTATGCCAACTCCCTCTGCAGGTGAAGTTCTTATCAAGGTTGTTGTCGCGGGAGTTAATCGTCCAGACGTCCTGCAACGCCAAGGGGGATACCCTCCTCCTCCAGGGGCTTCCGACCTTCCAGGTTTAGAAATTGCCGGAGAAATTATTGCCCTAGGTGAAGATGTTGATAGCTTTGCTATTGGCGATGAAGTGTGTGCTTTGGTTACAGGCGGTGGCTATGCTGAATATTGCTCGGCCCCGGCTCTACAATGCCTACCCGTTCCAAAAGGGTTGAGCCTTTTTGAAGCCGCAGCATTGCCTGAAACATTCTTTACGGTTTGGACTAACCTTTATCAGCGCGCCAACCTTCAAGCTGGAGAAACCCTTCTTGTCCATGGGGGCTCCAGCGGGATTGGGACTACAGCCTTACAGATGGCTTCTGCGCTTGGTGCACGAGTTATCACCACAGCAGGAAACGCTGAAAAATGCGATGCCTGTTTGCAGTTAGGGGCAGAACGAACCGTTAATTATAAAGAAGAAGATTACGTGGAAGCCGTGAAAGAATTCACTGATGGCAAAGGGGTGAATGTGGTTCTTGATATGGTGGGGGGTGACTATCTGCCCAAAAACATCAAATGCCTCGCCCAAGATGGTCGGCATGTTAATATTGCCTTCCTACAAGGCTCCAAGGTTGAGCTAAACTTCATGCCGATAATGTTAAAACGCCTCACGCTTACCGGCTCTACTTTGCGAGCTCGCCCGGTTGAAGTGAAAGCCCAGATCGCGGAAGAACTCAAAGAAACCGTCTGGCCCTTGCTTGAAAGCGGCAAGATCAAACCCGTGATTCATTCGGTCTTTCCCCTCAGCAAAGCCTCTGAAGCCCATAAATTGATGGAAAGTAGCCAACATATTGGTAAAATTCTGTTAGAAGTTTAGGAATCTGGTAAGGAACATACTTGTTTTCGGCAAGCACGTACTATATTGCTATCAAGAGATGACGGACGACGTTCAAGTCCGTCTAAATTATTCCTAGAAAACAGAAGATAGAAGAGGCTGACATGGCCCAATTGCTCATGCCAAAAGCGACCGCAGTATGGTTGGTCGAAAACACCGCTCTCTCCTTTGAGCAGATCGCGGATTTTTGTGGACTCCACTCATTGGAAATCCAGGCTATTGCTGATGAAGAAGTTTCCATCGGCATGCGTGGTCTTGACCCCCTTGGAAACGGTCAAATAACCATGGAAGAAATTGAGCGTTGCCAAGCTGACCCTAAAGCTCGTTTGGTAATGTCGATCTCAAAAATTCCTGAGGTGAATAAACGTCCCAAAGGGGCGCGTTACACTCCTGTTTCCAAACGTCAGGATCGTCCAAACGCAATTGCATGGCTGGTGAAAAATTACCCCGAAGTGACTGATTCACAAATCGGCAAACTTCTTGGTACCACCAAACCAACGATTACAGCCGTTCGTGATAAATCACATTGGAATTCAGCCAATCATAAGCCACAAAATCCGGCTCAAATTGGTCTTTGTTCTGTTGCTGACCTGGAAAAGGTTATCGCCATTGCAAGGGCAAAAGCTGGGACAACCCATGCCCCACGCCCTATAGAGTTTGAAACCTCCGAATCAGAACCAATGAATGCTCTGGTTGAAGCTTCTATTGATGCTGCTTTCAAGAAAGAAGGCGGCAACTAGTAACTTCACTACAATCTAATTAATTAAAACCCCGTGACCTTCTGGTTGCGGGGTTTTGTTTTTGGTGAAGAGGAGTAATATCACTTTAATCAATCAAAATTTTCAAAATGTGAGAGGTCTCATGCATGACACAGTAAAAGAGTATTACGGGAAAATTCTTCAAGGGTCGCAAGACCTCAAAACAGATGCCTGTTGCACTGCGGATGGAATGCCACGTCATATCAAAACTATGCTGGCAGATATTCATGATGAAGTTTTAACACGCTATTATGGCTGTGGATTGATCTACCCCGACCACCTTGAAGGTGCTCGTATTCTTGATCTCGGATGTGGGGCTGGAAGGGATTGCTATCTCCTGTCCAGACTTGTGGGGAAAGATGGCTATGTTGTCGGCGTCGACATGACGGCTGAACAACTGGAAGTCGCCAACCGACACTTAGATTGGCATATGGAAAAATACGGTTACGGAAAACCTAATCTTGAATTCCATACTGGTTATATTGAACGCTTAGATGAATTGGGCCTAGAACCTGAAAGCTTTGATATCATCGTCTCAAACTGTGTCATCAATCTCTCCCCTGACAAAGATGCTGTTTTACGAGGAGCTTTCAATTTACTCAAACCTGGCGGAGAACTGTATTTCTCAGATGTATATTCTGACCGCCGAGTACCAAAACATCTATTAGATGACCCCGTTCTACATGGGGAATGCCTTTCTGGTGCTCTTTATTGGAATGACTTCCTCAACCTTGCTAAACGCACTGGGTTCAAAGACCCTCGATTGGTTGAAGACCGTCCACTCACGATTGATAATGAAGCCATCCAGCAAAAACTCGGAAACATAGATTTCTATTCAGCCACCTATCGTCTTTTCAAATTAACAGGCCTTGAACATGCTTGCGAAGATTATGGACAAGCCGTGATCTATAAAGGCGGTATACCCTATTGTGATGAAACCTTTGAGTTAGATGGTCATCATATTATTGAAAAAGGAAAAGTATTTCCTGTTTGTGGCAACACCTATCGAATGCTCAACGAAACCCGTTTCCAGCCTTACTTCGACTTCTTAGGCACTTGGAATACTCACTTTGGTATATTCCCCGGCTGTGGCAGCTCAATACCTTTTGACACTGACAATGGTAAGAGTGGAGATGTAAATGCCGGGTCAGGTGAAAGCTGCTGCTAAACTATTATAATCAATCATCCTCTCCTTGCTTTGCACCCTTAAGAGCGTTTACGGTTAATCCTTAAAAGAACAGCCGACTTAAGAACAAGGCTAAGGAATAAAAAAGTGGATAATAAACACTCTATTTCTCTTCTAAACGGGACATTTAAAGAGAAAGCATTAGAACAAAAATATAGAAGTGAAAATTGGGACCGTTGGGCCGCTGAAATTAAAGGGCCTGTGGTGGTTGCGGTTTTTCTCTATCTCACCTCCCTTTTTGTCGATTATATACGTTTTGGGGATGGTTCTTCCTTTGCCACGGCCCTTTTTGTAAAGCTAACCTCCTTCGGCCTCGTTTGTATTGCCGCATACCTGACAAAACGCCCAAGCAACCAAACTGTTATTGAGTTTACTCTATTTCTCGCAGCTTTGTTCGTCAGTGGCGGCTTGATGGTTTCAGCTATTTTGTCTCAAGAGAATTTAGCGTCTCATACGATTGCAGGCCTTCTTGGTATTCTTGCATATTACCTCTTCGTCCCTAATCGGTTGCTCTGGACTGTTATAGCTAGTGTAAGTACATCAATTGCCTATCCCTATGTTGCTGCCCATTATTACAATAGCCAAATTAGCGAGCTTGTTAGTCTTGTCCTGATCTACACTGCTGCAAATGTTTTGGGGTATATAACGGTTGTTCGAATAAGGACACTTCATCGTAAAGAATATGTGGTCAGATCTAGTCTAAAACAAAAAATTAAAGAGCTACATGAGACCAACGAGAACCTCAGACAATCTCAAGATAATGTAGAGCACTTATTTGATTCAGCCCCTCTTCCCCTCGTCCTTGTCAGCACTGACAATCCACAAATCATAAAAGCTAATGATGCCGCCAGGCGGTTTTTCTTAATCACAGACAAAACTTCTGGAGTTTATAAAACAACAGATTTCCTTCCCTTGCCAGAAAACAGGGCCGATCTTCGCCAAGCCCTAGCAACAAAGGGAGAAGTTCGTAATGTCATGATTCAATCTAAAAAAGCTGATGGTACAAAAGTTTGGGGATTGGTCTCTGCTCTTCCCGTGACCTTTGGCGGAGAAAAGGCAAGGATGATTGCTTATGCCGACATTACTGAGCGACGGCGCGTTGAGGAAAGGTTGCGCAACTCAGAAGAAGAGCTTCAAACCATTATCCATAACATGCCTGATGTTTTCTATAGGACAGATGCCGAAGGATATATCACCATTATCTCCCCAGCAACTACTGCGATTATTGGCTATACCCCTGAAGAGCTTCTAGGGAAGAAAATGTCTGACCTTTATGTCGACCCAGATGATCGAGTAAGGGTTATCCAAGAGCTTGTGGCTGCAAAAGGAAAAGCAATCCAAGTAGAAGCCTTCATGACCCGCAAAGACAAAAAAATTATTTGGGTTTCTACGCGTGCTTTCCTGAGACTCGATGAAGACGGTAATATTCTTGGTGTGGAAGGAATCGCCCGAGATTTAACAGATAAAAAACAATTAGAAGATCGACTTCGTAATGCCCTTACCAAAGCAAGCGATGCAAACAAAGCGAAAAGTAAATTTTTAGCTGCTGCCAGTCATGACCTGCGCCAACCTTTACAAGCCCTGATGCTTTATGCAGGTGTCTTAAGTAGTAAGGCAAAAACCGATGAAGAAGCAAAAGTTGTCCATGAGTTAGAGAATGGCTTATCAACCATGTCTGAGCTTCTTGATGTTTTGCTCGATATTTCAAAACTTGAAGCTGGGGCTGTTATCCCGCAACTTAAGTCATTTAGCCTGAACAACCTCTGTGACCGTTTGTCAGCGAGGTTTATTCCAGTTGCGAATGAGAAAGGGATAAATTTAAAGCTTGTTACCTCATCCCTTACAACCCATAGCGACCCAGTGCTTTTAGAGAGTATCCTGAGCAACCTCATAACCAATGCTATACGCTATACAGAAACAGGTAAAATATTGGTGGGTTTTCGTCGCCGAGGGGAAAATATTCAAATCGGCGTATGGGATACAGGAATTGGAATTTCCCAGGAAGATAGAGGTAAAATATTTGATGACTTCTATCAAATTAACAATGAGGCACGGGACCGCCGCCAAGGGTTAGGACTAGGCCTTTCCATCGTTGACCGGACAATTAAACTTCTCAATCACAGTCTCGCCTGGACATCAGAAGAAGGAAAAGGGTCATGCTTTATCGTAACAGTCCCCCTAGCTGACACTCTCCTTACTCAGGAAAGCGATACAGCAATTTCTTTGCCTGATAACTTTGATGGAGTAATTTTACTTATTGATGACGATGAGAGCGTTCTTTTTGCCCTGTCATCTTTTCTCACTGAAACTGGTTTTACGACCATTGAGGCAACCTCACAGGAAGAGGCTCTTTCAAAGCTTACAGAGGAGCCTGCGCTCATAATGGCCGACTATCGCCTATCTCAAGGAAACATAGGTACGGATGCAATTGAGGCTGTTCAAAAGCATTTCAACAAGAAAATACCTGCAATTATTATTACAGGTGACACTGAGCCAGACCGGTTAAGCATCATTCAATCGAGCAACTTCAAGCTCCTGCATAAGCCCATTGATCATCGTAAAATGCTGGAAGCGATAAAAGAAGAAATGCAGACAAAAAAAGAGCCCCCCACTGCTTAAACAATGAAAGGCTCTTCTCTTTTAAACTATTGGAGCTTAGCTACGGGCCTTGGAAAAACCAAGTCCTTGTAGAGCGTCATCAATTTCATCCAGAATTGCTGGATCGTCGATAGTTGCCGGAACTTTATGTTCCTCACAATCGGCAATCTTCTGCATAGTTCCCCTGAGGACCTTACCTGAACGGGTTTTAGGCAGACGCTTGACTGTTGTTGCTAATTTGAATGCTGCAACAGGACCGATTTTTTCACGGACCATCTTAACAACTTCTTTGACGATCTCGCCTTCTTCACGGTCAACGCCAGCGTTAAGAACGAGGAAACCAAGAGGAACTTGCCCCTTCATCTCATCAGCAACACCAATAACGGCACATTCAGCAACATCGGGATGATGGGCCAGAACTTCTTCCATGCCACCTGTAGAGAGGCGGTGGCCTGCAACGTTGATGATGTCATCGGTACGAGCCATCACATAAACATAACCGTCTTCATCCATCATACCAGCATCAGACGTGGTGTAATAACCAGGGAATTCTGCCAGATATGAATCTCTGTAGCGCTGCTCAGCGTTCCAAAGGTTTGGCAAAGTTCCAGGAGGCAATGGAAGCTTAATGGCAATGGTACCAATCTCGCCTCGTTCTACTTCATTACACTCAGCGTCAAGAACCTGAATGTTCCAACCAGGGACGGCACAAGTTGGTGAGCCAGGTTTAACCGTGTACTGATGGAGCCCCATGCAGTTTGCGGCAATAGCCCATCCGGTTTCCGTTTGCCACCAGTGATCAATCACAGGAACCTTAAGTTTGGTTTCAGCCCAATCAAGGGTGTCCGGGTCAGTACGTTCGCCAGCCAAGAACAAGGTATCCAGGCATGAGATATCATACTTATCAAGGTATTCAGCATTAGGATCTTGCTGTTTAATCGCCCGGAAAGCTGTTGGCGCTGTGAACAGAGCTTTAACATTATGCTCTTGAATCACCCGCCAGAAAGTTCCTGGATCAGGCGTCCCAACAGGTTTGCCTTCAAACATGATCGTCGTGTTGCCGTTCAACAATGGGGCATAAACGATGTAGCTGTGTCCAACGACCCAACCCACATCAGAAGCCGCCCAGAACACATCGCCGGGCTCCATATTATAAACGGTTTTCATGGACCACTTAAGGGCGACCATGTGACCACCATTATCACGAATAACACCTTTAGGCTGACCTGTGGTGCCTGAAGTGTAAAGAATATACAGAGGGTCAGTTGCAGCTACGGTGACGCACTCGGCTGGTTCAGCAGCATTTTCAGCTTCCATCCAATCCACATCACGACCTTCGATCAAATCAGCCGTAACTTGTTCTCGTTGCAAGACAAGACAACTGGCAGGCTTATGCTTAGCAAGATCAATGGCTCCATCAAGCAACGGTTTGTATGCAATAACCCGACCTGGCTCGATACCACATGAAGCAGTAACAATAGCTTTCGGTGATGCGTCATCAATACGCACGGCTAGCTCGTTGGAAGCAAAGCCACCAAAGACCACCGAGTGCACGGCACCCAAACGAGCACAAGCCAACATGGCAATCGCCGCTTCCGGGACCATCGGCATGTAAACTAATACCCGGTCACCTTTTTCAACACCATTGGCACGCAAAGCACCAGCAAATTTAGCAACCCTGTCGCGGAGTTCGCGGTAGGTATAAGTAGCTTGAGTTCCCCCGGTGATCGGGCTGTCATAAATCAGAGCGGCTTGATCGGCCCGCCCTTCTTCTACATGCCTGTCCAAGGCGTTGTAGCAAGTATTGCACTCAGCGCCAGTAAACCAGCGGTAAATTGGTGCATTGCTGTCATCAAGAACTTTGTCCCACTTTTTGGTCCAAATAATGTCTTCCGCGATTTCTCCCCAGAAACCTTCGGGATCGTTTAGCGACTTGGCTAAAGCTTCTTCGTGGCGATTACTCATGTCACTCCCTTTACAATGAGTCGTTGACCTTCAAGCGGCCTATATATCCTACCGAGTATGTCGGCAGGACTTTTTTACAATATTTTTCACCCTTTCCTCCGCAAAAACGGCTGTATTGGCAGAACGCTTTGTGGCAATCTCTCTGCCGTTGCCTTTGCCTGAAGGGGAAGAGGCAATGTTCCAATATTTTAAAAGACAATCGACTAGGGGTTAGAAATGAGTTCAACAAATAATATCTATAGCCAGAACCTGGATAAACATACTGCAAACTATGCACCCTTATCGCCCCTAACCTTTTTGGAACGTACAGCTAATGTATACCCGGATCGGGTATCAATAATCCATGGGGAAAAGCAATTTACTTGGTCTGAGACCTATAAAAGATGCCGCCAATTGGCTAGTGCCCTGACAAAACGAGGAATTGGCGAAGGCGATACCGTCGCGGTTATGGGCAATAACACCCCAGAAACTTATGAAACTCACTTCGGGGTCCCCATGACAGGGGCTGTGCTTAATACCTTAAACATCCGACTCGACGCTGAAGCTATCGGTTTTATGCTCAATCACGCCGAAGCTAAAATCGTTCTCACTGATCGTGAATTCTCCGACACAACGAAAAAGGCTGTTGAGATATCAGGCCGAGACATCATCGTTATTGATATTGACGATTCTCTGGCTGAAGGCGGCGAGTTGATTGGGGAAAAAGATTATGAAGCCTTTATTGCCGAAGGCGACCCTAATTTTGAATGGTCTATGCCAGCAGATGAATGGAACGCTATTTCCCTAAACTATACCTCTGGCACCACAGGCAACCCAAAAGGAGTCGTCTATCACCACCGGGGCGCTTACCTTAACGCCATGAGCAATGTGGTTGGCTGGAACATGAACCATCATCCGGTTTATCTCTGGACCTTACCTATGTTCCATTGCAACGGCTGGTGTTTCGCCTGGACCCTAGCGGCTATTGCGGGAACGAGTATCTGTTGTCGTAAGGTAAATGCGAAAGCTATTTTCGATGCTATCCATGATCACAAAGCAACGCACTTCTGCGGTGCCCCGATTGTTCTTAATATGGTTTTAGGTGCCACCGAAGAAGAGAAAAAGCCCTTTGATCATAAGGTCTCAGTTATGACTGCCGCGGCCCCGCCTCCAGCTTCGACTTTGGAAAATATGCAAAAGCAAGGCTTTGACGTTATCCATGTTTATGGCCTGACTGAAACTTACGGCCCAGCAACTTCTTGCGCCTGGAACCCAGAATGGAACGATCTCCCGATCGAAGAGCAAACCGCGAAGAAAGGCCGTCAAGGGGTACGTTATCATGTGCTGCAAGACCTCGCCATCATGGACCCAGACTCAATGGAGAAAACTCCTTTTGACAATGACACCATGGGCGAGGTTATGTTCCAAGGTAACATCGTCATGAAAGGTTACCTTAAAAACCCCACCGCCACCGAAGAAGCCTTTAAAGGTGGATACTTCCACTCCGGCGATTTGGGTGTGATGCAGGAAGATGGCTATATTAAGCTCAAAGATCGCTCTAAGGATATCATCATCTCCGGTGGCGAAAATATCTCCTCCATCGAAGTTGAAGATACCCTCAATGGTCACGATGCCGTCTTTGCTGCCGCCGTTGTTGCTAAAGCCGACGACAAATGGGGCGAAATACCTTGCGCTTTTATCGAACTAATCCCCGGCAAAGAAGACACCGTAACAGAAGCCGAAATAATCGAATTCTGCCGTAGCAAACTCGCTCGCTTTAAATGCCCGAAAGAAGTTCATTTCGTAGAACTACCAAAAACCTCAACAGGTAAAATTCAAAAATTTGTTCTCAGAGATAAAATGCGGGAAGAATAAACCCTCTCGCCACGCCAATAAATAAGAACGGATATTGGTAGTAGGAAAGTGTGGACTTGAGAGAGCAATAGAATAAGGGGGGCACCTATTCAATACATGCTCCCCTTATTTTTTATGACCACTAGAAAGACAATAGGAATAAAGCGTTAGAGAAAATAATTAAACAAGATGCTTACAATATTCTCAAGTCCAAGAGCGCCTCTTCAAACGTATTTCTATCGCTCAAGCAGTTCCGACGGAGCCTTTCGGTCGCTAGGTTCCAACCACTTAGCCAAGGTGGTATACATCGTCGGAGGATCAATGGGCTTGGCTATATGGCCATTCATGCCCACTTCTTTACACTCCTGAATCTCCTGGACCATGGCGTTGGCAGTCATGGCGATAATCGGAAGGTCTTTAAAACGTTCATCTTGGCGAATGGTACGTGTCGCCTCATAGCCGTCCATTACTGGCATTTGAATATCCATCAAGACGCAATCAAAAGTTTCCTGTTGGACCTTCTCAACTGCTTCCTTGCCATTTTCGGCGATAGTAACCGCTATTTGTGCCTTCTTCAGCAATTCCAACGCCACTTTCTGGTTGATCAAATTATCCTCAACCAGAAGAATATGAGCGCCGCCAATGCCTGCCACAGCATCTAGCCCCAACCCTTTGGTGGAGTTTTCACTCTTTTGTTTGTCCTCATACCCAAGCACCACCATGGCTGTGTTCAGCAGAGTCGGTAACATAACCGGTTTTGCAAGGTACCCATCAATCTTATTGGTCCCCGAATGAGCCAGTACCACATCTCGCTCATAGGCCGAGACCATCACTACCCTCGGAACTGTGCTGAGGCCAGCATCCGATTTGATCATCCTGCAGGCCTCAATCCCATCCATTCCCGGCATCTTCCAATCCATGAAAACCAACTTAAAAGGATTTCCGGCCTTATCAGCAACACGAACCATCCCCAGCGCTTCTTCCCCGCCAGAAGCCGTCTCAACATTGAAGAAAAAGTTCTCAGCCAATTGCTGAATAATCTCTCGTGCAACGGGACTGTCATCTACCACCAGGACATGAAGTTCACGGACATCGTGCTTGGGCAGTTGTTCGGAAACCCCCATTTCCGCTGCTAAACCGAATTTTGCCGTAAAGATGAAAGAGCTTCCTTCTCCGGGCTTGCTCTCCGCCCAGAATTCGCCACCCATTAGTCCCGTCAATTCCCGTGAAATAGTCAGGCCCAGCCCGGTGCCACCATATTTACGCGTCGTAGATGCTTCCGCCTGACCGAAGGATTGAAAGACCTTATTCATCTGCTCCTCGCTCATGCCAATACCACTGTCGGTGACAGAGAACTTAAGTGTCACCTGATCACCTGTGGTCTCCACATGCTCAATGCGAAGAACAATCTCCCCTTCATCCGTAAACTTGACTGCATTATTGACTAAGTTGGTCAAAATTTGACTTAGGCGTAGCGGGTCTCCCACCAATCCGTTGGGCGCCTCCTTCCTGGTAGAGATCAACAGTTCCAAACCCTTTTCCTGCACCTTCACCGACATCAGGCTGGATATTTTTTCCAAAACATCACTTAGACGAAATGGGACAGACTCCATATCAATTTTGCCTGCCTCGATCTTAGAGAAATCCAATATATCGTTAATGATCCCCAACAAAGAGTTTGCAGCATTAAAGATATTGTTGACATAGTCATTCTGCTTGCTGGTCAGGTCGGTTTGCAAAGTAAGATGGGTCATGCCGATGATAGCGTTCATCGGTGTTCTGATCTCATGGCTCATGGAAGATAGAAATTGAGACTTCGCCAGATTGGCCTTAACGGCACTTTCCTTGGCTTTCTCTATTTGTCGTTGGGCGCGATTAATCGTTATCTCGCCCATAAAACCAACAATCACAAAAAACAGGGACGACACAACATATTCGACGAAAGAAATCATGTTCCAATTACCGTGATTCCAATCCCCGATTCCCAGGTAGGTCATCGGAAACATGACCGTATAAAACAAGGTCACCACGATCATCCCAATTCTCAAACCTAAGATTGGGATGGCGAAAATTGGATAGGCGTATGTCCATGCAAGCTCAAAACTATCATTTTTCTTTAAGTAAACGATAGTGACAAGAGCAATGAAAACAATAATCGGATAAACAACCGTGATGGTCTCCAGCATCTTTTTTCGGCGAACAAGATAGAGGGAGTAAAAGGTCAGAAAAATGACAAAGCAATCAACGACAGCAGGGATCAACTTTCCGATAAAAATATTTACAAATAAGAAAAAAACAAACGTAACCAATACAACCAGCATTAAAATATTCAGGGAACCCACGCGTCTGTAAAGGGTGATGTCGTCTTCATAACGATAGCCGCCGATAAGCATGTCGGCGATTTTTTTGCCGTTTAGAATAAACATAACGTTAGTTTTATCCTTAGCTGATATTTCCTAGAAAACCTTAAGTTCTGAGCCAATCTTAGACGAGTACCGCTACAGACGAAAGAAATATCACCCCGCGTGCATTCGACTGTTCCAACTTTGTCACGGAATTTCAGTGACTTAATACTTACATTTTGTCATTTTGCACCCTTTTGAGGAAGGTATCGGAAACACGAAATAGTTTCCTTCTGAAAGCTCATCATGTCCCCGTTTTTCTGCAGACAACAAAAAACGAAAAAGGTGTGAAAGGTGTATCCACCCAATAACAACAAAGCCCCGGCAAACACCGGGGCTTTTCATGTGATTTAATCTAACGGTGGTTTTTCGGTCAGCTTATCTTGCAGCCATAAGAAATCAGCAGCGCACGAGCTGACATGAACAATTAAATTGCTCGCGAAACCTATCCGTTAGGCTGGATGCAATTCTTCTAATTCATCTTTTATCTTGAGTTTTTGTTTTTTGAGACCTGAGATGAGCGATTCATCTGGATGTGGGCGGGAATGTTCTTCGTGTAGTTGGCTCTCTAGAGCCGTATGTTTTTCCTTCAAAGCTTCAATATGGGCATCTAAGCTCATTGTATAAGCTCCCCTGTAATAGTTGAAAGACGACACGTATTATATAGCACTAAATCCCCTACAAATCCAGGTTTACGACACTTTTGTTTTTTATTTATTTTAATTTTCTTACGGGTTTTTAAAGATTATTTATTTGCTTCATAGATAGGGGGGGCTTCTTCAATCCCTGCAGGGTCTTGGTGAATAAGGACTTCTGCCTTTGGAAAAGCTGCTTCTACCGCATACATAACATCGTCAGCAATCACATGGGCTTCGTGAAGTTTTAGTTCCGGGTCCATCTCAATATGGGCTTGAATAAAAGAATCGGGTCCAGAAGAACGTGTACGTAAATCATGAACCCCTCTTACTCCTTCTCGCGAAAGAATAATTTTCTTAATTTTTGAACGTTGGTCTTCGGGCAACTCGTGATCCATCAACAGGTCCAATGATTGAATTGCAATCTCCCAAGCGCCTTTGACAATAAAAGCAGCGATTGCGATGGCAAAAATTGGGTCCGCAAAGGCCCACCCCATCTTAACGGTCAAATAGATAGAAGCCGCTACCCCTAAATTGACAAACAAATCACTCTGATAGTGAAGAGAATCTGCCTTAATTGCTACAGAGTCTGTTTTCTTGATCACATAGCGTTGGAAAATAATAAGTCCTAAAGTCAGTGCAATGGACAATCCCATAACGGCAAACCCAATCTCTGAATTACCAATCTCTTTGGGATTGATTAACCTCTCACCAGCTTGAAACAATAGAAATAGAGATGAGCCACCAATAAAGGCAGATTGAGCTAATCCGGCTAAAGGCTCAGCTTTACCATGGCCAAAACGGTGATCATCATCTGCTGGCGTTAAGGCCTGACGGACAGCATACATATTGACCAGAGATGCCAAAACATCGAGCACTGAATCAACGAGAGTTGAAAGCAAACTAACGGAACCAGTCATTACCCAGGCTCCGAGCTTAGCCACAATTAAAACCGTCGCGACGGATACCGAGGCGTAAGTTGCTGCCCTCATCAAAGAGGCATTACGGTCTTGCTGATTTTTTTCTACCGACATTACCTTGACCCCAGTTTAAGGAAAAATCCTAGTCACGTTCCATTTTTCACCTTCTTTAGCAAAAACAAAACGGTCATGAAGACGAAATTTACCATCACTCCAAAACTCAATGCTATCAGGCACAATGCGAAACCCTGACCAAAACTCAGGGCGTGGCACCTCACCTACATTGAATTTAGCCGTATATTCAGCCACTCGTTTTTCCAATTCCCATTTTCCATCCATAGGTTGGGATTGTTTTGAAGCCCAGGCTCCAAGCTGGCTTAAGCGACTACGGGTAGCAAAATAAGCATCTGCTTCTTCATCAGATACCCTCTCCACAGCTCCCTCAACTCTGATTTGGCGTCGTTGAGTTTTCCAATGGAAACAAAGGGCTGCAAAAGGAGTTTCGTTCAACTCCCCAGCTTTGCGACTACCAAGGTTAGTATAAAAAACAAACCCTCGCTCATCCACTCCTTTGAGCAGAACCATACGCACTACCGGGCGCCCCTCTTTGGTACAAGTCGCCAAAGACATAGCTGTGGGATCATTAATTTCTGTTTTCTCTGCCTCGGTGTACCAAGAGTTAAAAACGTCGATTGGGTTGTCTTTTTCTGTGAGGTTCATCACTTCGCTTTTTGTTAAGAACAGGGAATTGTAAGCATCGGAATAAGGATTATATATAGGTAAATCTCTGAGGTTCAAAATATTCGATCAAGAAAATTTATTTTCTCTTGATACAATGAACTAAAATGAGAACCACGACACTTAGTATTAGATAGAAATGAGAGAGGCCAGAACAATGACATTTAAACCACTCGCAGCCGCATTGGTTAGCTTGGCTCTCCTGGCAGGCTGTGCATCAAATATGCAAGACAGCCCGAAACAAACAATGGGACAAGTCTTAGGCGCTATTGGTGGCGGCTTACTTGGAGCTCAGGTAGGTGGTGGTAAAGGCCGCATGATTGCTGTTGGTGTTGGCGCTGTTGCAGGATCAATGCTCGGGAGTTCCGTAGGGAGTTCCCTTGATGAACTCGATAGAATGAAAGCTTCAGAAACGACACAAGAGTCTCTTGAATTCGGTAAAAGTGGCACTACGTCCTCTTGGTCCAATCCGGATTCAGGAAATTCAGGTTCTGTCACCCCCACAAGAACCTATCAAACTGCCGATCAGCAACCTTGTCGTGAATATAGCTCAACAGTGGTGATCGACGGCGTAGCCCAAGAAGCCGTAGGCACAGCTTGCCGTGAACCTGATGGCACATGGCGGATTGTTAATTAACACCTGAGTATAAGAACAGGTGCATAAACCTACCAGCCTTGATAGAATTGGAGCGCGCCTTTTTGCGCTCCTTTTTATTTGCGGAAAAGAGTGAATGAAGAACCCTTATCAAATTCTTGGTGTTTCAGCCAAAGCGGATCAGGACGATATAAAGTCCAGTTACCGTAAACTGGCCCGCAAATACCATCCTGATCGCAATGCAGGGGATAAGAGTTTTGAGGACCGCTTTAAGGAAATCTCTGTTGCTTATGACTTTCTTTCTGACCCTTTAAAACGCAAACGGTTTGATAACGGGGAAATTGACAGCGCAGGGAATGTAATTCGCAAAAAAAATGCTCCTAAAAACGAAACCTTCAAAAAATTCTGGGCTAAACGAAAAACGGTTAAAGAAAAACCTAAAAAAGGGGCGAATGTCACCTATGCCTTCAAGATTGATTCCGATGAAGCCGCAATTGGGAGCACCAAGAGGGTCAGCATGGCAAACGGCAAGCGCCTGGAGATTAAAATCCCTCCCGGAACAACAGATGGGCAAGTTCTCAGGCTTAAAGGCCAAGGATCAGAAGGGCTTTCAGGAGGAGCTTCTGGGGATGCTCTTATCGAAATTGAAGTCACACCTTCTGAACGATTTACCGTTGAAGATGGTGACGTTTATCTGGATGCAACCGTCCCGCTCAAAACCGCGGTTCTCGGCGGAAAGTTACAGGTCGATACCTTAAAGGGCCCCGTCAGTGTTGATGTTCCACGTTATGTGAATACTGGAGCAAAACTTAGGCTCAAAGGCAAAGGGGCTAAAAAAGATGATGGCACCAGAGGAGATCAATATATCACCCTACGTATCGCCCTCCCCACCCCTCAAGACGATGATCTCATCGCTTTATTTGAGAGACAAGATGGCAAAAAATCAAGCCATAAACGCAAGAAGGTTAAGCTTTAGGACAGCCATTTGGTTTAATCAATTTGCTTACTTTCATTCATTATTAATTGGCTTAACTTCAAACCTAAATTTTCCTGACGTCCTTTATCTGCATCACGCAAAAGTTCAGCAACGTCCCCTTCATCTCCCTCTTTTACAGGATGACGTTGAATAATCTTCATCGCCTCTGAGAGGTCAAAAAGAGTTGCTGCTTCAAGGTTTCGAGCGAGGACCCATTTCTCTTCTTGCGTTTTTTCAACAAACTTTCCCAACTGCAAAGCAATAAGTACATTTTCAGAAGAATTTTCCGTGGTTTTTGCGTTCTCTACAATCTCTTTGGTCGTCAAAGCCCCCCCTTCTTTGAGGCTTGCCTGATGTAAAACACCCAGAAGTTTAAGGGTGTGCTCAAGGCGGGGGACAGGATTCTCTTCTGCGACTTTTGTTTTCCTGTTTTGCCAATTTTCCCCGAGAACCGCGGTCAACACCGCCCCGATCAAAACAACTGACCAAGTTAAATACATCCACACCAAAAAGACCGGGATGGTTGCCATAGCACCATAAATCGTCGTGTAAGCACTTCCACCAGCTACATAGGCCCCGAACCATGTTCGTAAAATCGCAAAGAGTAAACCTGCAGTTATCCCCCCGGCTATGGCATGCCTTAAACGAACACGTTTATTAGGAATAACCAAATAGACCAACGACAAAGCCACCATGACCATCATTGTCGGTAAAGCACTTGTAAAATACCCTCCGAAGGTTTGAGTAAAGTCCTCCCCGACAAACTTGCTCATGGCAAAGAGATAAGTAGAAAGGGACAAGCTAGCTCCAAGGAGTAGCGGCCCAAGGGTTACCAGTGCCCAATATACTAAAAACCTAGGAACGATCCCGCGTAAGACAGGCACTCTAAAGATCACATTAAGTGCAGCCTCAATTGTCGCCAGCATAAGCACAGCAGTCACAGCCAGACCGATACTACCAACTGCTGTCAGTTTCCCCGTATTGGCCATGAATTTATCAAAATATTCCCCGGCGACTGCCCCTGAGGAAGGTATGAAGTTTTCAAACATAAAAGTTTGAATTTGCTCCCGTACTCCTTCAAAGACCGGGAAAGCAGAAAGCATCGCAAAGAAAATAGCGGCAAAAGGAACAAGAGCCAGGAGTGACGTATAGCTCAACGAAGCAGCAACCCGCAAACAGCGGTCTTCCTGGAAACGTTTCCAAACCCCAAGTGCTAGTTCAATCGCTAAACTCCCAAACGAGGTTTGGTTTTCTATAGTATTTTCAATTTCTTTTGCTTCGCTCGTCATTTTCTCAAGTGACTTTCATATTGTTAAACCAACTATAGTATATCCAATTTGAAATAAGTAATTTATTAATCGTATACAACGGCTTGTTGCCCTTCTGCTCAATAGTGTAGGATGCGCACAAGATTTGGGGGATGTTAACGACTGCTTTAACGATTTCCCCTACAAAGTTATTAACTCTAAAGATAAAAGGATAAAGCAGGTATGACTGAATCAACCCAACTGATGGCCGGCAAAAAAGGCTTAATCATGGGGGTCGCGAACAATCGCTCTATTGCATGGGGCATTTCGCAGGCCGTTCACGCCCAAGGGGCCGAACTCGCATTCACCTATCAAGGAGATGCCCTTCTCAAACGGGTTCAACCTCTTGCCAAATCTCTTGATAGTGACATTCTAATCCCTTGCGACGTCAGCAATGATGACGATGTTGAAAAAGTATTTGCTGAACTTGAAAAACGTTGGGGGAAAATTGACTTCGTTCTCCACGCTATTGCTTATTCTGACAAAGAAGAACTTAAAGGGCGTTATGTCGATACCAGCCGGGATAATTTCCGCAATTCTATGGATATCTCCTGCTATTCCTTTACCGCCGTGTGTAAATACGCTGCCCCTCTGATGAAAGAAGGTGGAAGCCTTGTTACCCTCACCTACTACGGCGCCGAACGTGTGACCCCACATTACAATGTAATGGGCGTTGCAAAAGCGGCTCTTGAAGCCTCCGTTCGTTATCTGGCTGAAGATTTAGGTAAAGACGGCATTCGGGTGAATGCTTTATCAGCCGGACCTATGAAAACATTGGCCGCTTCCGGCATCGGCGACTTCCGTTATATCTTGAAATGGAATGAACTTAACTCCCCCTTGCGTCGTAATGTTACCCTTGAAGATGTGGGTGGTGCAGGTATGTACCTGTTAAGTGGTCTTTCCTCAGGGGTTACAGGTGAAACCCATCATGTTGACAACGGTTACCATGTTGTCGGCATGAAAGCGGTTGATGCACCTGATATTGAAACAACTTAAGTAAGATTGCAGTCGTTATGGCGGGAAACAGCTTTGGACATCTCTTTCGCTTCTCCACCTTTGGGGAAAGCCACGGCCCTGCCATAGGCTGCATTATTGATGGCACTCCTCCCCAAATTCCTATTTGTGAGGAAGACATCCAATTTTATCTGGACCGCCGTCGGCCTGGGCAATCAAAGTTTGTTACCCAACGCCAAGAGGCTGATAAAGTAAAAATCCTTTCCGGGGTTTTTGAGGGGCAAACAACGGGAACCTCCATCGGCTTACTCATTGAGAATACAGATCAACGGTCCAAAGATTACGGCGAGATCAAAGACCAATTCCGTCCAGGCCATGCCGACTACACCTATTTCAAAAAATACGGCATTCGTGATTACCGTGGTGGCGGACGCTCCAGCGCTCGCGAGACTGCCATGCGAGTTGCTGCTGGTGCAATCGCTCGGAAAATCCTTGGCGAGAATATTTCTATCCGAGGGGCCTTAGTCAAAATGGGGACCCAGGAAATTAATCGGGATAACTGGGATTGGGCAGAAACCGAGAACAACCCTTTCTGGTGCCCCGACCCACAAGCCGCAAAAGATTGGGAAATTTATCTCGACGATATTCGTAAGAAAGGTTCCTCAGTTGGCGCTGTCCTGGAGATTGTTGCCTCTGGCATGCCTGTTGGCCTCGGCTCTCCCGTCTATGACAAAATAGATGCCGATATTGCCAAAGCCATGATGAGTATCAATGCGGTTAAGGGCGTAGAAATCGGTGCTGGTTTTGAAGCTGCCGAACTCACAGGCGAAGAGAACGCTGATGAGATGCGTATGGATGGTAACCAGCTTAATTTCTTATCTAACAAAGCAGGCGGTGTTCTTGGTGGAATTTCAACTGGGCAAGATATTGTTGTTCGTGTTGCCATCAAACCAACCAGTTCTATTCTGTCTCCAAGAAAAAGCATCAATATTCGCAACGAAAATATAGATGTTGTGACCAAAGGCCGCCATGACCCCTGCGTCGGTATTCGGGGTGTTCCTGTAGCTGAAGCTATGATGGCCTGTACCTTGGCAGATCATTTGCTCCGCCACCGTGGGCAATGTGGTTAAAAACATGACAAAAAGCAACGCCTGTAAAACCTGTCGCCTCCCTGTTTGCAAAGACTGTGGCAAAGCCTTAAGGCTGCACAAACAACAAATGACAAAAAGCAACCAAACTCAACACCGTTCAACAAAGTGAACTTGGTAACCAACGAGCTTGAAGTGCTGCACCTTAGCTTTTAAATTGCGTAGTAATAGCCCCTCACAAAGAATAAAATACAACCGCAAGAAAGCTAAAAAACAATGCGTTCTTATTCTCCAAGATGGATATTAAGACTATTTATCGTCTGTATCTTGGCGCTTAATTCATCACCTCTTTCTGCTAGTGAATTAAATAAAATCAAAGTCGTCACCTCCCACTTTCCCCCCCATAGCTATATAGAAAACGGGCAAATAAAAGGAGTAGCAGTTGACCGTATAAAAAGAGCTTTTAAGAAACTTGAGATTTCACCTGAGATAGCTATCTACCCTTGGCCTAGAGCCTACTCAATAGCGGAAAAAACTCCAAATACTCTTATTTTCTCAATGGCGCGGAATGAAAAGCGTGAAGACTTATTTAAATGGATCGGGAAAACCACTGGCTTTAATGTTCACGTCTTCCGAAAAGCGGATAGAAATGATATTGAAATTAAGAGTTTCAACGATTTAGGCAAATACAAATTTGTTGGATTGCTCAACGATGTAAAAACCAATTACCTAAAATCACATGGATTTAACGTCAATGGGATACGTTCTGAAGAACTCGGTATAAGCATGCTGCTCAGAGGCCGGGCGGACCTGATGGCAAGCGACTGGAGTTCGATGGAATATCGGCTAAATAAATTTGGAATAACGAAGGACAAGCTTGTCTCTGTCTTTTTCATGGAAGAACTTTCTAAACCACTCTACGCAGCTTTCAACAGAGAAACCAATGACAGGATCGTAGAGAAGTTCCGAGAAGCGCTACGCCAAACGGAAGATGACGGTAGCAGCTTTGAGCACAAGTATTAAGCCCCGTCAAAACGCCCACAAATCAAGAACTCAATATTGCCTTCTGGACCTTTGATTGGGCTTTCTGTAATGCCAAGAACATTCCAGCCTGGAAGCCCGGCGAGCCAAGTCTTAATACGATCACAAACTTCTTGATGGAGTTCTGGATCGCGCACAACTCCACCTTTCCCAACTCTTCCTTTACCCACCTCAAACTGGGGTTTGATCAGAGCAACAAGTGTTGCACCAGGAGCCGCAAGGGTGAGTGGGGCCACAAGGACGGTTTCAAGGCCGATAAAGCTCGCATCACAAACAATCACATCAATGGGGTCAGGCACGTCATCATGGGTAAGATGACGGGCATTAAACCGCTCCATCACCACGACTTTCTCATTTTGGCGAATTTTCCAGGCCAATTGCCCATGGCCTACATCCACGGCATAAACTTTCGCCGCCCCGTTAGTCAGCAAAACATCCGTAAAACCTCCGGTTGATGCCCCTACATCCAAACAGGTCTTACCTGACACATCTATGGAAAACTCTTCCAACCCTTTAACTAACTTCAAGCCGCCACGGGATACCCAGGGGTGTTCCTGGCCTTTAATTTCGAGGGGGATGTCCTGGCGGATTTGTTGCCCGGCCTTATCCATGCGCTTGGTATCGCTATAGATATTACCTGCCATAACAAGGGCTTGAGCTTTAGACCGGGTTTCGACTAAGCCTCGGTCGACCAAAAGTTGATCCAGCCTGCACTTACCCGCTTTCTTCATTAGGCGCGTTGGGTTTGGGTGTCCCGCCCTAAGGCGGTTAAAACCGTGGTGACAATATCAGCCCCTGTAAGCCCAGCGGTCTTATATTGTACATCAGGATTATCATGAGCCTGGAAGATATCAGGTAAGACCATAGGACGGAATTTTAGATGCCCATCGAGCAACCCTTCTCCAGCCAGATAATGAACTACTTGGGTAGCAAAGCCGCCAATGGCTCCTTCTTCGACAGTTACCAAAACTTCATGGTTTGTCGCTAGGCGTTTGACCATGTCATGATCAAGGGGCTTAGCAAAGCGAGCATCCGCGACCGTGGTTGATAGCCCACGGGCTGTTAATTCTTCCGCAGCTTTCAGAGTTTCTTTTAGTCGGGTACCAAAGGAAAGCAGGGCAACAGAAGTTCCTTCTTTGAGGATACGCCCCTTACCGATTTCCAAAGGCACACCCACTTCAGGCATATCAACTCCGACACCTTCACCGCGAGGATACCTAAAGGCACTGGGGCGATCATCAAGGGCAGCTGCCGTTGCCACCATATGAACCAGCTCCGCTTCATCACCAGCCGCCATTAAAACAATGTTGGGAAGTGACGCAAGGAAACCAATATCAAACGATCCAGCATGGGTTGACCCGTCAGCCCCAACAAGCCCAGCGCGATCAATAGCAAAGCGCACAGGGAGTTTTTGTATCACCACATCATGGACAACCTGGTCGTAAGCCCGTTGTAGGAAGGTGGAATAGATAGCGGTAAAAGGTTTGTAGCCTTCGCAAGCCAAACCAGCAGAAAAGGTCACAGCATGCTGTTCCGCAATACCTACATCATAGAAACGATTAGGGAATTTTTCTGCGAATTTATCGAGCCCCGTCCCGGCAGGCATTGCTGCCGTAATGCCGAGAATTTTATCGTCTTTTTCAGCTTCTTTAACCAATGACTCCGCAAAAACAGAGGTGTAGCTCGGTGCATTGGCTTTAGCTTTATGAAGCTCACCCGTCACCACATTGAATTTACCCACACCGTGATATTTATCGGGTGAATTCTCCGCAGGCTCGTAGCCATGGCCTTTGTGGGTCACAACATGGAGTAAAATGGGAGTTGGAGTTGGATAATCCCGAATGTTCTTAAGAACGGGCAAAAGATGATCAAGGTTATGACCATCAATGGGGCCAACATAGAAAAACCCAAGCTCTTCAAACAGAGTTCCACCCGTCACCATACCGCGCGCATATTCCTCTGCCTTACGAGCAGCTTCTTCAACAGAGCGCGGGAATTTTTTGGCAAGTTCGCTGGCAGCATTCCGGATGGTACCATAGGCCTTAGTTGAAATCAGGCGCGACAGATAAGCGCTCATAGCCCCAGTTGGAGGGGCGATCGACATATCATTGTCGTTCAAAATCACCGTCAATCGAGCATCCATTGAGCCCGCATTGTTCATGGCTTCGTAAGCCATGCCTGCACTCATGGAGCCATCACCGATAACTGCAACAACATGGTCATCTTCTCGACCGCTCAGTCGGTTAGCCTCAGCCATACCCAAGCCAGCGGAAATAGAAGTTGAGCTATGTCCGGCACCAAAAGGATCGAACTCGCTTTCGTCGCGCTTGGTGAAGCCTGAAAGCCCTCCAGGTTGACGCAAAGTCCTAATTCGATCCCGGCGCCCCGTCAGAATTTTATGAGGATAGGTTTGGTGACCCACGTCCCAAATGATTTTATCTGTGGGGGTCTTAAAGGTGTGGTGTAAGGCAACAGTGAGTTCAACCACCCCAAGGCTCGCCCCTAAATGACCGCCCGTATAAGACACGGTACGGATCAATTCATCTCGGAGTTCATCTGCAAGCGGGGCAAGTTTCTCCTCTGGCAGATTTTGCAAATCTTCCGTCGAGGAAATCCCGTCTAACAAGGGGGTGCTTGGTTGGTCTTCAGTCAATTCCATAAGCTCCTAAATACCCTTAGGCACTCCGTTCTACCACATAACGTGCTAAATCTTGAAGCAAGTCTGCTTTTTCTTTAAAAATACTCACATGGTCACAGGCTTGATCTGCCAGCATTTGTGCTTGGCTTCGCGCCCGATCTAACCCCATTAGGGAAACAAAAGTAGCTTTCCCGGCCTCTGCATCTTTACCCAAAGTCTTGCCGACTTCTTTTTCATCGCCTACCACATCCAGCAAGTCGTCAGAGATTTGGAAAGCCAATCCGAAATCATGGGCATAATTATGAAGAGCTTGCTTAACCTGCAAAGGAGCCTTGCCAAGAATGGCCCCCGCTTCACAAGCAAAACCAAACAGGCAGCCTGTTTTAAGGCGCTGTAAGCGAGTGATTTCGTCCATGCTTAATTCGTGATCTTCAGACACCAGATCAATCATCTGCCCGCCGACCATCCCATGTCGCCCTGCTGCTTGCGCAAGAGCGGAGACCAACTGGCAGCGAACTGCCGGGTCATCGTGGGTATCTTCATGGGCCAAAATTTCAAAAGCTTGGGTTAGCAAAGCATCACCTGCGAGAATAGCGGTGGCTTCATCAAATTTCTTGTGATTTGACGGACGGCCTCGGCGCAGATCATCGTCATCCATCGCCGGGAGATCATCGTGGATCAGCGAGTAGCAATGGATCATCTCAATAGCGGCAGCAACCCTTAAGGCGCTACGCTCAGACACATTGAAAAGCTTAGCACTCTGCACCACCAGGAAAGGCCGTAAGCGCTTCCCCCCATCCAAGCTTGAATAGCGCATGGCTTCGATAAGGCGGGCTTCAGCATCTTGTGACTCTGGATTTAAACTATCCAGGATTTCGTCCATAGCACTTGCTGTTTCAGCCAGCGCTTTCTTTAAGGGGGTCAAAGCCAAGTCCTATTCAACATCAACAGGCTGGGCCGTTGCCACACCGTCTGCATTCAATGAAATTTTTTCAACTTTAGCCTTGGCCTCTTTAAGCTTGGTCTCGCAATGTTTTTTAAGCTCCGCGCCACGCTCATAAGCCTGGATAGAGTCGTCCAACTTGCCTTGCCCGTTCTCAAGTTGACGAACAATTGTCTCAAGCTCAGCCAAAGCCTCTTCGAAGCTCATCGCAGCAATGTCATTAGCCATAGGTGCGCCTTAGATTATAGGATGCTTATATGGCGCCGGAGTGTATGTCGGAAGACACTTAAGAACAAGGAAAAGTATGGGGAATTTTGGTGTTTAAAGAGCCTGAATAAAAGTAAGCCAAAGAAATTCAATATAAATGATAGAACTAAATATATTTTCTATATAATTTACCTATACCAAAGTATATAGAGAACTATAATATCTTGGGCCCACAAAATTTAATTATATCTCGAAGGCTGCATGGGCAATGAAGATAATTCACAGCTTTTCTCTTCCCCTAATGCCATAAGAAAGAGGTTTCTATCAAGCAAGGCATTTCCTTCAACTCCATCAGCATTCTTAAAATCTGCAAGACCTGGCCATATCAAAAAACCAAGCAAAATATCTTGCCCGTCATTCGAATTGTTTTTAGAAATTTTTGATGTTGCTGCGCTAGTATTAGCTTTATATTCAGTAATAATATTTGAGCATGTCAAGTTGTGATCACTTGATGTTTTCATCGTGACAGGATGCGGATCTCTTGAATTAACACACGCAGTTAAAACTAAACAAACACCAATTAATACAGCTTTTTTCATCTTCGCCCCCATTACAATTCAACCAATGGCAGGATAAGTATTACGGAAGCTATCCAAGGCGCAAGCATTAATTCTTTCCAAAGCTAAACGTAGTTTTTCTACCGCCCCATAAGCGTCTCAACATGCACCCCAACACTCTCGCCCAGAGCCGTTAAATCATACCCGCCCTCTAGGGCCGAAACCACGCGTCCGTGGCAACAGTGTTCGGCCACTTCCATCAAGGCGTCGGTTGCCCAGGCGAAGTCCTCGGTTTCGAACTGTAACTGGGCCAGGGGGTCGGCTCGGTGGGCGTCGAAGCCGGCGGAGATCATGATGAGGTCGGGGTGGAAGTTTTTGAGCTTGGGCAAGACGATATCCCGCATAGCTTCTTTGAAAGTTTCGGAACCTGCGCCGGGGCGCAAGGGGGCGTTGACGATGTTGTCGGCGATGCCGGTTTCGGACTTATCTCCGGTGCCTGGATAACAAGGGGATTGATGGGTTGAAGCATAGAACAGGTTTTTGTCTTGCTCAAAAATATCTTGGGTACCGTTACCGTGGTGAACGTCGAAATCAATCACAGCGATGCGTTCAGCACCATGTTGTTGGCGGGCATGTTCGGCAGCGATGGCGACTGAGTTAAAAATGCAGAACCCCATAGAGCGGGTGCGCTCAGCATGATGTCCGGGGGGGCGCATGGCGCAGAAGGCATTGTCGGCTTCGCCTACCATCACTTGGTCAACAGCCTCGCACAAAGCGCCAACTGCCCGCATGGAGGCCTTGCCTGTGGCGTCACACATGCCCGTGTCGCCATCGATTTGATAGAAACCACCTTCGCCAGGAACATTTTCTAAAATGGCATCAACATGACGGGGGTTATGCATGAGCTTGACCTGCTCAACTGAACCCAAAGGGGCTTCTTTGCGCTCAAGGTTATTAAAAGCATCTCCTGCCAATATGCGATCAATCACCCGCAGCCGGTCCGGGCTTTCCGGGTGGCCTCGACCATTGGAGTGTTCAACACAGATAGGGTGGGTGTAGAGAAGCGTCGTCATGGGAACATTCGCCTAAAACTGGTTCAAGGGTATCTTGAGATAAGCTACACCATTTTCCTCGGCTACAGGAAGTTTTCCTGCCTGCATATTGACTTGAATTGAGGGTAGGATCAGAGCGGGCATGGAGAGGTCGGCATCGCGGGTTTCACGTAACTCGATAAACTCTTCCCGGCTTTTATTGCTGAGGTGAATATTCTCCCGCTTTTGCGCCCCAATGGTGCTTTCCCAAACCACTTCGCGCCCCCCTGGAGCATAGTCATGACAGGTGAAAAAGCGGGTATCATCAGGTAAGGTTAAAAGCCGTTGTAAGGAGTCATAAAGTTGTCCCGCATCTCCGCCAGGAAAGTCGCAACGAGCCGAACCGTAATCTGGCATAAACAGGGCGTCCCCGACGAACAAAGCATCACCAATTAAATAGGATATGCACGCTGGCGTGTGGCCCGGGGTGGCGACTGCTTTAGCGGTGACATCTCCAACAACAAAACATTCTTCATCAGCAAACAAATGATCAAACTGGCTGCCGTTTATAGGAGTTTCAGGGGGGAGGTTATAGACGGACTTGAAGGTTTCCTGAACGAGGCCAATTTGGTCCCCAATGCATACTGGCGCACCATAGCGTTCTTTTAAAACCGCATCGGCAGCCATATGATCAGCGTGGACGTGGGTTTCTAATATCCACTGAACTTTAAGCTTCGCTTGATCTATATAAGCGCAAACTGTATCGATAAAATCAGTTGAGACTTTGCCTGATGCAGCTTGATAATCCAGAACCGGATCAATGATCGCACAGGATTTTGAAACAGGGTCGGTGACAACATAGGTCACCGTCCAAGTGTCTTTATGGAAAAACCCTTTGATCTCAAGCTTGTGAGAAGACATAGGCACCGTCTCCATTGATTTCTCGTTTTAATCTCCCCTCTCCTAGGAGGTAGTGGAGGTGAGCAAGGCTTTCGCCAAGGGCAAAGAAAAGCTGGTGATCGTCAAGTTCACGGGTGAAGAGTTTTTTCAGTACCTCTGCCGTTGTTGAAGGCGTTGCGCAAACACCAAAAGTTTCTTCTATCCGCTCATCGTGATGGTGCGCTAACTGCTCCAAGCGCGGCTTTAAACCCGTGAAGGGGGTGTCATGGCTCGGCAGAACAAGGGTGTCATCTGGCAAGTGCTCAAACTTAGGCAAGCTACTGAGGAAAAGCTCTAGAGGATTACCTTCTGGTTCTTGCGGCCAAACACTAACGTTAGGGCTAATGCGGGGGAGGATTTGATCCCCGGAGATCAGCACCTTTAAGTCTTCGCAGTAGAGGCAGGCATGTTCAATCGCATGACCTTTACCGACAATAATCTGCCATTCACGACCATTGATCTCAATATTCACCCCTTCAGAGATACGGCGATAGGATTGAGGCAAGGGGGTAACGCGACCAGGATAGGGATTACCGCGTTTTTCGACCATTTCCATCAGCTCAGGGCTAAAGCCTGCTTTGCCATAAAAATCCGTAAAGACTTTGGAGCGTTCACCTTGCCCATTCTCCAAACTTAGCGCCATACCCATGGAGAACTCACCGACTGTCGTATACATGGGAATATCAAAGCGGCGGGTTATCCACCCAGCCAAACCAATGTGGTCGGGGTGGAAATGAGTAACGATAACGCGCTTTAAAGGACGACCTTGCAGCTCATTGGCAAAGATCGTCTCCCAATGTTCCTTAGTCGCATCAGTCGGAAAACCAGTATCCACAATGGCCCAACCATCTCCATCTTCGAGAAGCCACAGGTTGATGTGGTTGAGCTTAAAGGGCAAAGTCATACGGAGCCAATAAACGCCTTCCGCGACCTTGATGGTCTTTCCAGGTTCTGGAAGTTCATCAAACCGATACTCAACACCACTCTCAGCCACGGGCTAACTCCTCAACAACTAGAACATTACCAATTTGAACATTGGGTCAAAAAAAAAGACGGTTATTAAAAACCGTCCTTCTTTAATATGCTCTGAAAGCCCTTTTTCAAAGGCAAAAGTTTAGAATATTTTTAAGCTCTGGAACTTGAGAGCCAAACTTCTTCACCAGCAATCCAGCGTAATTCCTCTTTGATCAAAGCAATATGCTCATGGTTTGGTGCTTTAAGAAGATCAGAAATAATGGCGTGGCGCACAGCTTGGGGGAACCTGGAGATGTTTTCCAGAAATAAGAATTTAATACCGGGTCGAATAGTTTTGGAAAGCAGCAAGGAGCAAACCAGTTTTTTGCGAATATCGCTGCGCAAGTTTCCTGCTTCGGTTAATTCAAAGAATTGGTGAACAAACAACTTAGGTGCCAGATCACCATCCATCAAAGCGCTTAAGTTAGCACGCAAAGCATCGGTATATTGTTTCCGGGCTCTGGCGATAAACTGAGCAGCATGACCATGAAGTTTGTTGATCATCTGAGGATTGAAATCAGATTCAGTCACCATGTCGATGCAGGTTTTAACCTGTTGATGTTTGGTTGTTTCACCAATAATTTCGAATACACCGTTAATTAGTCTTTTGCTTCCGGCAATCGGGCTCAAGCGAAGGGCTGCAGCAACCGCCATAGGGGGTTCTGGGTCGCGAGCAGAAACCAATGCCAGAGGCATGGGATCTTCAAAGGCCGTAAGGTCAATTCCTTTATTGAGCAGATGCTCAGGCATTAAGATACGATCAGCATCTCCCGGGACTAAAATCGGGTCTCCGGTTTTATAACTGCTCTTCACTTTGAGCGCGAGATCAATGCCGTCTTTGGTAATTCCTAAAGAATCAGTCATATATTATTCACTGGGCTTTTGCCCATTTTCCCATTCATCAGCGCAAGCTGTACATCCAAATTTCCTAGAGAACCCAAGCTTTTTGCCCGATTAATTCCCCAGGAACTACCTATATTAGTCTAAGTAGCACTCTAAACAAAACGCTTTTAGGTCAACAAATAGTTAAGAAAAGCAAACGAATCGGGGATAAAAAAATGACTCTCGCCAGAGTCAAAATTCATCAAGCAAAACTATACTACAAATGCCGACACCAAAGAAAAGAAGCACAAAATGTAGTATTTCATAAAAATATCACACTAATTTATTTTTTTATTATTTTTTTACTTGAGAGATTCAATCAAAGACTCTGAATGATTCAATTAAAGACTCTAAACGAGTCAGAAACGACTCAATCTAATTCATGAATAGAGTCACTATTTATAAACAAAATCATTTGGCCATATAAGGACTCACTGATAATTCTAGTGATTTTTTTTGATTTAATTAACATTAAAATAATTTAATATTTACAATTGACACGATTCTATGGATAGCTTAAACAAAATATTAAGAATATTACGGTTGGGACAACTGAATCAAAAATATTTAAACATCGGTTTAAAAGAGAAATAACTTAGTGAAGTAAAATCAGAGATAAAATTTTTCATTTAGGCAATAAAAAAATCGAATACTAACGTTTTTCAAGATTGACTCCTTGAGTCAGTTCTACGGGGTTGAGAACAAGATAAAATGAAACAGTCAGGTAGAAAGAAAAAGGGGAATCCTTTACCTTTTGATTATGCCGCCACAGCTCCCCTCCTCCACCTTCCTGAATTGGATAAAGGGAACAAAGGCGATAAACGCCACTGTCATGCGATCCAATTTTCTGAAAAAGGCTGCCCCGACGACATTTATATCGAATTAGTATTTGCTGAGACTCAAGAAGAAGCCTGCCATATTACTTTAGATATGTTTCCCGGTGCTTTTATTTTATCAGTAAAGACAGTCAAAAATAATCCAACATCGACCAAACCCGGCGCCCGTTTTATCAACGGACAATTTGTTCCCGTTCGTTCTCACTAAATTTTTCCCCATAAAAAAGCAGATTCTTACCCAAAGAGGTTTTCTCAAAGGGGCGTTCATGCTTAAAACCCCTTTAGGAATTTTCAAATATATTAGGGGCTGGGAAAAAACATGCAGGATATGAGGACGACCTTCACTCATTTCATCATTGAAGAGCAACGCAGAGTCAAAGGCTCGGGTGTTTTCACATCTCTCCTGCACGAAGTTATTACAGCTTGCAAAATTATCTCAAGCCAAGTCGGACGCGGGGCCCTTGTCGGTACTCATGGCAATTTGGAAACTGAAAACGTTCAAGGTGAAACTCAAAAAATCCTCGATGTGATATCCAACGAAGTTTTCCTCAAAGAAAACCAAATGAGCGGAAACTTTGCGGCGATGGCTTCAGAGGAGATGGAAGATGTTTATCAAATCCCATCTCAATATCCCAAAGGGAATTACCTATTGGTTTTTGATCCCCTTGACGGTTCCTCCAATGTGGGCGTCAATGTTTCTGTCGGGACCATCTTCTCGATCTTGCGATGTCCTGAAGGGGTAACCGAGCCAACTGCAGAAGATTTTCTCCAGCCCGGCACCCAACAGGTATGCGCGGGTTACGCTCTTTATGGCTCCTCAACTACTCTAGTTCTCACCACAGGGCGTGGGGTTAACGGTTTTACCCTTGATCGGAACATCGGATCATTTGTCCTCACCCACCCCAACATGCGGGTGCCTGAAGAAACGGCTGAGTACGCAATTAACTCTTCCCGAACTCGTTTTTGGGAACCAGCCATCAAACGTTATGTGGATGAAGTACAGCAAGGTGCTGAAGGGCCTAACGGTAAAAACTACACCCTTCGCTGGATTGCCTCCATGGTGGCTGATGTCCATCGTATTCTTAGCCGTGGCGGTGTTTTCATGTACCCCATGGATAGCGACAACAAAGACAAAGGCGGTAAACTCCGTTTGCTTTATGAAGCCAACCCTATGTCTTTTTTGATCGAGCAAGCTGGCGGCATGGCGATTACGGGTCGCCAGAGGATTATGGAAGTTCAACCAACTGGGCTGCATCAACGGATTTCAGTAATCTTGGGTTCTAAAAACGATATTGAAAAAATTCTTCGTTATCATCAAGAAGCAGACGAAGCAGCAAAAGCGAAATAGAAGAACACACTAAGGAACAAAAAATGGCAACAAAGAAACCCTTTGTACATAAAAGCCCGGTTCGTTTCACCCATACAGATCCAGCGGGTTATGTCTTCTTTCCTCGATTTTTCGAGATGTTTCAGGCTGCTGTAGAAGATTGGTTTAACGAAGGTCTCGAAGTCGACTATGCCGGAATGGTCAACAACCTCGGTCTCGGGCTTCCTACTGCTAAAACCGAGTGCACATTTATGAGACCGTGCAAACTTGGCGAAATGTTGGAACTCTCCGTCATCTTGGAGAAAATTGGGACATCTTCCATTAGCCTTCGATTTGATGGTCATGTTAATGGAGAACTTCGTTTGCAGGCAAAATCTGTATTAGTCGTAATTAGCTTAGAGACCGGAAAAGCAGAACCAATTAGTGACGACCTAAGAACTCGCCTCTCTTGGTTTAGCCCAGCTTAAGGTTTAATTACGCCAGAACCGCAGAACCTGTTAAAACAAGTTTTACAAGCTCAGGTTGGCGGTTGGTTTCGGTTTTTCTGAACGCTTGTTTTAGATGGCTGCGAACCGTGTTCATACTCACCCCAAATTCTTCCGCCGCCGTTTCGAGACGCTTGCCAGAAACGAGAGCATGAACCACCCGTGCTTCAGCATCGGTTAAGTCATACATGCGAGAGATTGTTTCTCTTGTTGGAATTTGTTGTTTCTCAGGATCGGTAATAAAAATGGCGGCTAATGAATTTTTTCCGCCAGCTTCCTCTGGCTTCAATGGGGCAACCACAATTGAAAGAGCACGGGCAAGAGAAGGACGCTCAATTGAAATTCCTCCACCCTCATTAGCCTGTCTCGTGTCATTTGCTGTCTCTGAAACTAAGGTTTTTAGTTTATGAGTATCATCAGTCTTCCAAGCCCGACAGATACCCGTTGGCCCAACCTCGATACCATCTGCCTGATCAATAATTTCAGCCCCATGGCGGTTCATAAAAACCACTTTTGAATTGGCATCAACAATAACGACACCTACAGGAAGGTGATTAAGGGCTGCAGCACCTAGGCCGTCATCAAACTCTACTCGGCCAAATTGAGTCGAAGGTTTTTCTTTAGCCTCATCCATATCCAAGGTGGTTGGTAAATAGGTTTCCCCCTCAAGAATCATGTTGAGAGCACTCAACATTTCATCACTTCCTGAGGACTTGAAAATGTATCCAGCAGCACCTTCTTTGAGGGTCTCCTTAATGATGGCGCCGTCTTCAGATGCTGAAAGTATCACAGCGGGAGTCATAGGGGCCATTGCTTGAACTTCAGCCAGCCCCTGTAAGCCATCCATCCCAGGCATGTGAAAGTCTAAAATGATGAGTGACAATTCTTGCTGTTGTTCAACCACGTTCAGCAATTGGTGGAAATCTTGTGCCTCAAAAACCTCGGCATCCGGATCTAACCGTGCGAGTACGGTTTTCACACCATCTAAAACAAGTTGATGATCATCCGCGACAACAATACGCATCGCCATTAGACCATTTCCTTAACAATCAAGAGTAGTCCTCAGCATTTAACTTGCAGCTATTTTTATTGGCTGTATTTCCCATAGGATACCGATTTCTCATAACAAAATAAGTTAAGCTTTGATATTAAGAATGTAAATGGGGTTTCCACATGGTAATTATTGTACTTTAGGCTACAAACGAATTTTTCCAGCAATGGCGTTGCGAATAACTTGTCGTAATTTTGCTGGTTGCAAAGGTTTGTGCATCAGCAAACAACCGTTCTCTTTTGCTTCTACTCGCAAAGAAGAATCCGTGTCGCCAGTCACCATAACGGCAGGAATTGTTTGCCCAATTTTATCTCGAATTTGAGTAACGGCCTCCATACCAGAAATACCCTCGCCTAACCTGAAATCAGCAATAATTAGAACAATGGGAGAGGATTTCTCCTGGATACTCTCAAGGGCTTTTTGCAGTGTTTCTGCGGCAAAGTAAGCATATCCCCATGTTTCGAGCAAGATACTCATCGAGTCTAACACGACCGTATCATCATCAATCACGACGATCCTTGGCTCATGATTAAAATTAGTTTCCATTCCTTCATTCTTAATTTCTTTTCGGCCCTCTATTAGGCCGTAGTCACAAGGTACCTCTACACAAAAAGTGCTTCCCTCCCCAACTACAGATTTAAGGTTAACTGGATGGTCCAACAAACCTGATAAACGTTTAACATTGGCCAATCCCAAGCCTAAATTTTGGGCATTACGAATATCTTTATGCTCAAGCTTATAAAATTCTCTGAAAATATTCTCAGTTTCAGATTCAGGAATGCCTACACCAGTATCCTGAATTTGGATGAGTACCTTTTCCCCTTTAACCTCACAACTAATAGCAACCTCTCCCTCTAGACTGTAGTTGAGACTATTTGCCATTAAGTAACTGAGCATGCGTTCAAGATAAGTCTTGTCACTGATGGTACGCAGAGAAACATCTGCAATATTGAGTTTGATTTCTTTAGCGTCTGCCAATGGCTGGTATTGAGCTTTTAAACGTGAAAAAACTTCACCTATCCAGAGAACTTGTTTCTCAGGTAGGACAACACCAGATTCAAGTTTGGCAAGATCTACCAAACTAACCAAGTGGCCTTCTAATATCTTTTGAGAATTTTGTATTTGCGAAACAACATCTAAAAAACTTTGATTATTCTCCGGAATTTCCTGGATGATTTTTTGCTCAAGAGATGTGGCAAAGAGCCCTAAAGCATGTAAGGGTTGGCGTAAGTCATGGTTGGCCGTTACAAAAAACTTATTTTTCGCATTATTGGCCCATTGAGCCTCTAACTTAGCCTGAGTGAGCTCTTTATTTTTCTCAATGAGAGCCTGGTTTTCAGCTTTAAGCTCGGCAATAATTTTTTCTATTTGATCTTTAGTCAATTGCCCGTCTTTTCCATATTTTTATAGTTTTATCTATAGCCACATGAACTGTGTGACAAAAAAAGAGGGCGGTTGTCAAATGACACCCGCCCTTAGTCCGCCGAGAAACTATGTTTTGCTCACAACCTAGTATGAAGGACCAAGCTGCTGAAAAGGATTATGTAATATCCGGACAGACACGTCGTCACTCAAACAGGTGAGAAATTGTGTTTATTTAAAAAAATTAGATTAATCCCCTAAACAAATACCCAAACCGCGAGCCGTCGCGACAATTGTCCCGCCTAAATCTACATTACTATAACGAACAACCACCTCCTCAAGTGGCACATCAACAACGCCTCTGTGTTGCCACGCCACCATGCGGTTAGATTTTCCCTGAGCAATCAAATCAACAGCATGGACCCCAAAGGCAGAAGCAATCAAACGATCGCGCATGGCGGGTTGCCCTCCCCTTTGTACATGCCCTAGAACGGTCACTCTCGTTTCTGCTCCAGTCATTTCATGAATTTTCTCACCGATAATATGGCCAACGCCACCATAGAGAACTTGTCCATCAACCATGTTTTGCAGCATGGTTTTACCAGCTTCATCCTTGATAGCCTCAGAACATACAACCAGAGAATGATGACGTCCGCTTGCCATTACCGCCTTAATTTTCTCAGCAACTTTATCCAGATTCACTGGAATTTCAGGAATGAGAATAACGTCGGCTCCCCCCGCAATACCTGCATGGATAGCAATATGCCCCGCATCGCGCCCCATAACCTCAAGAATCATCACTCGGCTATGGCTGGCCGCTGTAGGCTGTAAACGATCAAGAGCGTCAACGGCAGAGTTAACAGCTGTGGTAAACCCAACTGAAAATTCAGTAAAAGCAACATCATTATCAATTGTTTTAGGAACACCAATAAATTGGAACTCTCCTTTTTCAGCGAGGCGATTAAGAATTTTCATACTCCCATCCCCCCCAATCCCGATAAGGGCATCAACCCCTAGGTCTTTAAGCCCATCAATAATCTCATCAGACCGATCTTTATGGCTGCCATCCGACATCGGGTAATTAAATGGATCACCTTTATTGGTTGTTCCGAGAATCGTCCCTCCCAGCCTTAAGATATTCCCTGTGAACAATTTGAGAGTTAATGTTTCACAATCAACAGGGCGGTCCATTAATCCTTTGGTACCATTGCGAACCCCAAGGACTTCCCAGCCAAAACCTTCGACGGCACGATGCACTACCGCTCGAATTACAGCGTTCAACCCCGCACAGTCACCACCGCTGGTAAGGACGGCAATTTTTCTAATTTCTTTCTTCATATTCCCTCAGTGTCATACACTTTATATGCTGTTTTAAATTTCCAAAAAATTCTGCTACAATTATTGAAGGAAATAGGATACGAAGGCGAATGGAAAATATCGAAGCTTTGAATAATCAACTTGAAGAAATGCGAGCGGAACATCGTTCCCTCGACGAAAAAATTACTCAACTCATACAAGACTCCACCCAGGATGCTCTTGAGATTCAACGTTTAAAAAAGCGCAAGCTTAAGCTCAAAGATATAATCGTCAAAATTGAGAATGATTTACTGCCTGATATCATCGCTTAATCATTCTCTTCTAAAATTTGCTTCCTTGCTGCCATATCTGCAGCCTCAATCGCTTTTTCGGGCGTTTCACCTGTTCGCAAGACATGTACTCCTGCTGCTGTTTCTATGGTGATCAGTTTTCCAACCCAGCTAAAGGGGCGCGTACGAATTATTTCGTTAAGTTGTTGCGCTTTCTCTCGCGCTCCTTCTCGATTTGATACGGTCAGAATAACCCCAAAATCAGTCCCTGAGAGGTTACCGAGAATATCTGTTTCCCGAAGCTCAGCCTTTAACAGCAAAGCGACGTGAATAAGAGCACCCTCAATGCACATGTAGCCATGGTCAGCTTTAATTTGGTCCCCATTGGTGACATTTAGATACAATAAACAGTGCTGGATACCTTCCGGCATTTTTTGACTTAAAAAGCGGGTGACTTCCCGAATAAAAGCTCGATGGTTCAAAACAGGAAAGACGGGGTCCTTATCTGCCATCTCAGCAAAATAGTTTTCTCGCTCTTTGCTTTGGCTAAGTTTATGCCTAAGAGCATCAACTTCCGTCATGAGGCTTGAAATTGCCCGGCGAACGTCGGGGGTTAGCTCCCCTTCAGAGATTCCCATCACAGAAGCGGCATCATCACTGTCCACGTCACCGTGCCCACTGCCTTGATCATAAGACGTGGGATAGGCTCCCGACCTTTTAGCCGGAGAGAACGTATTCTTATCCTCTTGCTTTTTTTCCCGACTCAACCCAGCTGTCGGGAAAACCGGATTTGGAGGCGTGACTTCTGACATGCCGTTTTTCCAATAATTTAGGATTAACACACCATAGCATAATCAAGGTTGATTGAAAATTAAGAGAATAAAGCTCTCACATGTTAGAAAGATTAAAAACAGCGTTGACCCAACGACGATAAACAGGTTTTATATTTCAAGTCATATTATTAAAGATGAGGTATATTATAAGATGCCTCAAAAAATATAAAGAATATTTGGGAGCACAAAATGGCGACACTCGAATTAAATAACATCGACGAACTCAAAGCCTATGTTGGGAAAGATTTAGGCACCAGCGACTGGGTATTAGTCGATCAAGAAATGATCGATAAGTTTGCCGATGCTACTGGTGATCACCAATGGATTCATGTTGATGTAGAAAAGGCCAAAAAATTTATGCCAGGGGGCAGTACCATTGCTCATGGTTACCTAACCCTCTCCCTCGCCCCTATGATGATGTACGAGATATATCAAGTAAAAAGCGTCAAAACTGGGATTAATTACGGAGCAAATAAGATAAGATTTTTGAACATGGTTCCTGCTGGATCTCGCCTCCGCATGCAACTCAAGTTACTTTCCCTAGAGCAAGGCAAAGATGGTGGCTACCAGATGATTACAGAAATAACCATTGAAATGGAAGGGCAGGAACGCCCAGCCCTTTTCGCAGAAATGATTGCAGTTCTATACGAATAGGCGTAGAATTTTCCGCCTGAAAGTCGCTTTTTTGACTACAGAATAAACGTCGAAATTAGAAGTTTTGCGGATAAATGCAAACTTATAATTTCCAGGCAAGTTCCAGTCACAACTTGCAAGCAAAAGGCCATTTATTATAATATCGGCCTATTTTTAGGAGCAAAGTCACTTTGTTCAATATACTCTAAGGGGCATTGAACGGTTTGGTTTTGGGTAAAATATAGCGCTCAACATTTTAAAACGATGCATGATGTATCATAACAGGGAATAGTAAAATGGACGCAAAAGATACAATTTCTGATGCAGCAGAACAGACCAAATCGCAAGTTGAAGCGGCGATGCGTGCTGCAGAAGGTATGCTCGGCCCAAATCCTATTGTTGGACTGAATAAAAAAGATGTCCTTGAAGCAGCCTCTACAGTATTAGATCAAGCGGTTAAGCAACCAGCTTTGCTTGGTACTCACTACATGTCTTTCCTCAAAGAAACAGCGAAGGCCCTAACTGGCACCTCAGAAGTAAAACCCCAAAAAGGGGATAAACGATTTACGGATGATGCTTGGACAAAGAACCCAATCTACAAAGCTTACATGCAGACCTATCTTGCAGGGGTTGAATCATTACAAAGCTGGCTTGATGACATGGGGTTGGACCATAAGAATACCGAACGCACCCGCTTCTTAATGTCCCTCGTAACGGATACATTTGTCGCAACCAATACTCTTCTTGGGAATCCTGCTGCCCTCAAAAAGCTAATTGAAACAAAAGGCGGAAGTGGTGTCCGTGGCATGCAGCATATGATTGATGATATGCTGCATAATAACTTCATGCCTTCACAGGTTAATAAGTCAAACTTTGAAGTTGGTAAAAATCTTGCGAACACCCCAGGATCCGTTGTTTACCGGGATGAAATCCTTGAGCTAATCCAATACACTCCATCGACTCCAAAAGTTCAACAAGTACCTATTTTGGTTGTTCCACCGCAAATCAACAAGTTTTATGTCTTTGATCTATCCGAGGAAAAAAGCATGGCGAAGTATTTGGTAGACCAAGGCTTCCAGGTGTTTATCATTAGTTGGCGTAATCCAACTCCAGCCCAAAGGGACTGGGGTATTATTGAATATGTGCATGGGATCGAGGGCGCTGCCGAAGCCATGTCAGAGATTACTAAATGCAAAAAAATTAACATCATTGGTGCCTGTTCAGGCGGCATCACCGTTGCCTTAGGCGTCGAACACCTGACCAAGCATTGTGATATCGAAGTGAATACCCTGACACTTATGGTTAGTGTTTTAGATGTACGTGGAGCTGAAGATACGACTATTGGTCACTTCTCCAGCAAAGAAACTATTGAACTGGCAAAATTAGCATCTCAGGGCAAAGGCATTCTGGAAGGGGCTGAAATGGGGCGGATTTTCGCTTGGCTACGCCCCAATGATTTGATCTGGAATTACTGGGTCAATAACTACCTGATGGGTAATGAGCCTCCTTCTTTTGACATCCTCTACTGGAATAATGATTCAACAAGATTACCCGCAAAACTTCATACTGAATTCCTTGACCTGTTTAATACCAACCCCTTGGTAAAACACGGCGAAATGATTCTTGAAGACACGCCGGTTGATCTTGCTCATGTTGAAGTGGACTCTTTCATTGTTGGTGGCGTAACCGATCACATCACCCCGTGGAAAGGTACTTATAAAACCACCCAGATGCTCGGTGGTAAAAGTGAATATGTCTTAAGCTATAGTGGACACATCCAGGCAATCCTAAGCCCTCCAGGCAACCCAAAATCATCATATTTTATTAACGATGCAACTCCAGAAAACCCTGAGGAATACTTAGAAACTGCAACACGGGTTCAAGGTTCTTGGTGGGATCATTGGAATAAGTGGTTAACCGAGCGCTCAGGCAAAGAGAAAGCTGCACCAAAAACATTAGGCAGCAAAATGCACCCAGCAGGAGAAAATTCTCCTGGCACCTATGTAAAAGAAGTCTAGGCCTCCTTATATAAAGGATAAGGTCTTTCAATTGGAGAAGTTGACAGCTCATGTTTTTTGAATCAACCGGTCGTAAAGCACAAAATGGTTTTATTCGCGTTGACGGACAAACACTTCATGTTGCCGTTCGCCCTGGCGATAAGAGCACAGTGCCGCTTTTAATCTTTAATGGCATTGGCGCGAATTTAGAACTTCTTGAACCCTTCGTGGATGCCCTAGAAGGCATTGAGACCATTTGTTACGATGTCCCTGGAGTTGGGGCATCGCCGACGCCCCTACTGCCTTACCGCTTCTCAGGCCATGCCCGGATCGCGGCACATCTTCTCAATGCTCTTGATGCCCCTGTGGTTGACGTTATCGGCGTTTCATGGGGTGGGGCTTTAGCTCAACAATTTGCCCATCAGTACCCCAGAAGGTGCCGCCGTTTAATCTTAGCTGCAACATCTCCTGGCGCTGTAATGGTACCAGGGAAACCTAAAGTACTAATGAAAATGGCGTCGCCAAAACGCTATACCAACCCAAATTACTTGAAGGAAATTGCCTCAACGATTTATGGCGGCAAATTCCGAAGCGACCCTGAACTCGCTCGTAAACACGGGAGTAAAATCCGGAGCCAAGGCGGTAAAGGTTATTATTTCCAATTGTTTGCCGGGGCTGGCTGGACCAGTATCCATTGGCTCCGCAAACTCAAACAGCCAACCTTAGTCCTTGCGGGTACTGATGACCCACTCATTCCTCTGATTAACGCTAAAGCTCTTGCCGCCCTCATCCCAAAATCCAAACTGGTGACTTTTGACTGTGGGCACCTTTTTTTGATTACTCATAAAGAAGAGATGGCAAAAGTTATCAGTGAATTCCTAACTGAACACGACCCACTCGGAGAATTTACAACTGAGGAAATTACTGATGAGGAAATTGCGGGTATCGCAGAAACGGCCTAAAATATAGATTCTGTTAACAAGAAGAGCGCACCACCTATTAGGCAGCCGACCAAGGTACCGTTAATACGGATGTACTGTAGGTCACTGCCGACTTCTAACTCGATTGTCTTAGCGATTGTTTCTGAATCCCAGTTGTGGACTTCATCAGCAATGAGGTTGCCGATTTCATGTCGCCAAGGCAAGACAACATGAATAACGAGCTCTTCAATGGTTTTATTGAGTTTTGCCCGCAGATTGTCGTCTTCCATGAGTTTCTGCCCAAAGCCTTCAAGCCCATTTGCCACTGCTTCTTGGAGTTCTGAAGAAGGATTATCCGCATTCTCTAAAAGAACTTCCCTAATTTGATCCCAGGCTTCCCCTAAGAAAGCATGCACCTCTTGATTCTCTAAAAAATCATCTCGAAGCTCATTCACTTTATTTCGGTAGCTTTCAGAGTTCTGGAGTTTTTCAATAACATCATCAACAGCTTCTTCAAATTTTTCCCGCGCCGGATGCCCTTCTTTGGTTAACTCATCTAGCAGCTTAACCACTCCTGTGATAATCAGTTTTGCGACACCTTTATCAACGGTACCAGGAACCCACCAGAAACTCTTTTCTTTAACCCCGCCCAGCACCATCTTTTTATTCTCTTCTAATGCCTCTTTAGCCAAGGAGAGAGATTTGTCGAAAAGCTTTCTGTGGTCACCACTTTTCGCGATCAAGGCAACAATGCGTCCCAGAGTTGGGGCTAGATCCATTTTGCCGAGCTGTTGAGACGCTGCATCACGGATCACATCACGGATTTGTTCATGGCGTAGGGAACCAATAACGTAAGGTATGGCTGAGAAAAAGTAATGGGTAAAGAAATGTGCATTCTCAGTTTGGGCAAGCCAGCGTGCTGCCTTGCCTGCTATATCGGTTGAATGCATACGCCCGACAACCACTGCATCCGTGAGAAAGTTATTTGATATAAACTCACCTAAACTTTTTCCGATACGGTCTTTATTTTTTGACACCAATGCAGTGTGAGGAATTGGAATGCCGAGGGGGTGCCTAAACAGAGCCGTTACTGCAAACCAATCTGCAAGGCCACCAATAATTCCTGCCTCGGCACCAGCACGGATTAACAATTCCCAAAACCCAGGATCTTCGATGAATCGAGTCGCAATATAAATGGCAACCATGACTACCAAAGTGCCCGTCGCAAAAAGCCGATGGCGGTTTAAAATAAGCCGCTTATCATCTTGCCCCTGCTGGTTTCGACCCATAATCACGGTGCAATATTCTCCCGTTAGTAAAACGCTAAACCACTGCTATATAAACAAATACTACGACTTACCGCCCCATCTTACCAGCGATCATTCTAGCCCTCAAATGGTGCGACGCAAACAAATATTTGCAGCGCAATATAATTTATGTTGCACTGCACCATAAATAGGTTTATATTAATCTCCATCGGAAACAAAGAATGCATCTTTTTTCCGACAACTTAATCAAAGGGACACGATGGCCCGTGGGCCATACCCGGCCACGATTTCGTGTTGCCGCTACTGATAAAGGAATATTGAAATGACCGCTAAAGCAAAAACCGCCGCTCCTAAAGCTGCTGCTCCTAAAGCCGAAGAAAAAGTTGCAAACCCAGCTGCAGAGACCGTGAAAAAAGTTCAAGCCGCTGCTACTGAAAATCTTACCAAGATTCGTGAAGTAGCTAACGAGAACTACAAAAAAGCTGAAACTTCCATCAAAGACACCGTAGCAGGTCTGAACGATCAACTTGCTAACGTTCGCGAATATGGCTCCGAAGCTGGCGAACTTGTCAAAACCTCTGGCAAAACTGCGGCTAAAGGTATTTGGGACTTTGATGTTGAGCTCTTCAACTTCGCAAAAGCAACCATGACCCGCAATGTTGAATTGGTTAAAGCTTCTGCTACAGCCAAAAATGTTCAAGACCTCGTCAACATCCAAACCAACTGCTGGTTTGGTCGTCTTGAAGAAAGCAACAAGTACGTTAAATCACTTGCCGATATCTCTTACAAAACTGTAGTAGATACCAGCAAACCTTTGACTGATGCTGCTGTTAAAGTTGCCAGCAAGAAAAGCGAAGCTGCTGCTTAATTACCCTTCAGCTTACTTTCAAAAAAATTATAAGTGGTCGCATCATAAGATGCGGCCATTTTTTATTTTCATCTATCAAGTAAGCCCATACAGCATTATGCTTGCCATTGGAGGCGTGATTCTTATAATCGCGCCCTTTCGACCTTGGGAAGGAGAGAATTCATGTCAGGCAAAAAGCCGCTCGTGGGAGTGATCATGGGCAGCCAGTCAGACTGGGAAACTATGCGCCACACTACGGAAACGTTGGAAAAGTTAGGCGTCCCTTTCGAAGCACGAATTGTTTCTGCCCACAGGACACCGAAACGTCTTTATGATTATGCAGAAACGGCTAAAGATCGTGGCCTTAAAGTCATCATTGCCGGTGCAGGCGGAGCGGCTCATCTACCAGGTATGGCCGCTGCGATGACCCCCCTTCCCGTTTTTGGCATTCCCGTTGAAAGCAAAGCTTTAAAAGGCATGGATAGTCTTCTCTCCATTGCTCAAATGCCTGGTGGTGTTCCCGTCGGTACTCTTGCCATTGGTAAAGCTGGCGCAATCAACGCAGCATTGCTTGCTGGAAGCGTCATTGCCCTTATGGACGATAACGTCGCCAAAGCCCTGGATGAATGGCGGGAAAACCAAACATCTGCCGTCGCTGAAATTCCTGTTAATAATCCCTGAGCAAAGATCATGACTGCAGAACCTCTCAACTCAATCCCTTCCGGAAGTACTATTGGCATTATTGGGGGGGGGCAACTTGGACGCATGACGGCTATTGCAGCGGCAAACCTTGGCTATCATTGCCATATTTTTTGCCCTGAAGAGCGCTGCCCGGCATCAAAAGTTTCCGCAGAATTTACCCAAGCAGAATATACAGACCACGAAGCTCTCGCCCGGTTTGCTGATAGCGTTGATGTGGTCACCTTTGAGTTTGAAAATATTCCTCATGAGAGTGTGCAACTTTTAACTGAGCATGTACTAGTTCGACCAAACTGGGATGCTCTGAAAATTAGCCAAGATCGGCTAATAGAAAAAGATTTTCTCAATCAAAATGGCATTTCAACAGCAAGTTATAAGCGCGCAACATCTGCCGAAGATCTAAAAACAGCTGTTGCAGAAATTGGAACACCTTCAGTTCTTAAAACCGTTCGTCTTGGCTATGACGGCAAAGGTCAAGTTAAGGTTACAGAAGACACTAACTTAGATGAAGCTTGGTCTACCATGGGTTCTGAACTTGGTGTCTTAGAAGGTTTTGTTCCCTTTGAGAGAGAAATTTCTGTCATCGTCGCTCGCGCCCCAAGTGGGGAATGCCGCGCCTTTGAACCCGTTCATAATGTTCATACAAATCATATTCTCGACACAACCACAGCCCCGGCAGGTATCTCGCCTCAGCTAAGGGATAAAGCTATCGCCATGGCCGAACAGGTTGCCACGGCTTTAGATATCATTGGCCTTTTAGCTGTAGAAATGTTCGTCACCAACGAAGATGATCTCTTGGTGAACGAGATTGCTCCTCGCCCACATAATTCAGGGCACTGGACAATGGATGGTTGCGCTACAAGTCAGTTTGAGCAGTTTGTAAGAGCTATCTGCGGTTTGCCATTGGGCTCTACTGAACGGCTGCATAATACGGTAATGACTAATCTTATTGGTGATGACGTCAACGATTGGGAAGAAATCCTTACAGAACCGAATGCCCATTTGCATCTCTATGGCAAGAGAGAAGCCCGCACGGGGCGCAAAATGGGCCATGTAAATCGCTTGTTCCCAAAAACATAAGGGACCTCTAGTTCCTTAACCTAAAATACTATATAGTTCCCTGTAACTAAAAAACATTTGGTATCAGAAGAGGCAAGCTAATGACTGAAGATGGTGGGTTCACAAAAAAATCTTTTGCTCCTGGTGAGGTTATTCTTGAAGAAGATATGCCGGGGGAAGGCATTTACCTAATCACATCAGGTAAAGTTGAAATTCGTAAAAATACCAAAAATAAAGGGGTAAAGAAATTAGCGATCCTTGAAAAAGGAGACATCATGGGTGAGATGTCTATGCTTGATGGGCAACCCCATATGGCAACAGCAGTTGCTATAAAAGAGACCCACTTGACAATCATGTCTAAAGAAGTTTTTCAAGCCAAAGTAGAAGCTATGGATCCTATTTTGAAAAGTGCCATTCAAACTCTTGTCAAGCGCGCCAGACAGATGGCCGAGAACTTTGAAATGGAAGAAGACTTCATGGATAGATATAACGCCATTTAAGAAACTACAATGTACCTACCTTAGAAAATTTTTGGCGTAGTTTGGCGAGCTTTCCTGTTTCAGCTATTCTATTTTGTAAAAATTGCCAACTTTCATGATGACCATTCGATGTGTCTGCGAGCCAAAAGAAAGTTGTTCCAGTAAGAATTCCCACCAACGTAGCCCTGCGGGTATAAAAACTAAAATCAGTACTCTTGAGGCCGACAAGTGACCAAATGGTATCTGCGGTCTCATAAACCCGATGAACGCCAATTGGCAGGCGTGAAGGAAATGAATAAAAGGCGAGAGCTTTGCGAACGGCTTCTTTATGAGACTCTAAAACTTGAAAACGTAATTTAACAGCTAAAGAAACTTTCTGCCCAATCCCATTTACCTTCCCAACTTCTTTCTTAAATTCTTCCCTCATTTTCCGGTCGGCATAGTGGGAAAAATGATTGACCAGATCAGTTACACCTCCTTGGAAAAGAGTAGAAACTTCCGCAGATGAATAACCACACTCTTCTCCAGAAAGGGTAAGGACAGCGGAAGACCATCCATCGAAAGGAACCTGCTTAAGAGCAGCAAGAAGGATTTTATCTTTTTTCTCAAGAGTCGTGGTCATGAGCTATTCATCTTCTTCTGTATCATCACGCCCTAAGGCATATTTACGAATTTCTTCAGAAAAGCCGAAGGTGGTCATATCTTCAATTCTTTGGGGGTAAAGAACCCCTTCTAGATGGTCACATTCATGCTGAATGACACGGGCGTGGAACCCTTTGGCCTCCCCCTCAACCAATCGTCCCTCAAGGTCCGTATAACGATAACGAATATGGGTGTGCCGGGAAACGGCACCTGTCATATCAGGGATTGATAAGCACCCCTCAAAGGCCACAGCCTTATCTTCACCAAGGGGTTCAATAACCGGATTGATCATTACGGTTAGGGGAACCTTTCCTTCATCTTCATCCAGGCCAGCATCTTTATATCTTTCATCTACGGTCCGAGCTAAGGGTACGTGAAAAATTACCAGCTGTTTGGAAACATGAACCTGGGGAGCTGCGAGTCCGACTCCGCCTGAATCAATCATAGTATCAACCATATCTTCTACTAAACTGGCGATTTCTGGTGCCGATGGGTTATCAACTTCCTCAGCCCGGCGTTTTAACACAGGATGACCGAGCCGTGCGATTTTTAAAATTGCCATGAAATACCTTCAATTCAGAGACCAGCAAAACACATTTATGGTTTTTTAGGACGACTTTTCAATCTTTTTCATGTAAAATGGTTCTCTTGTTGCTGAAAGACGCAATATTTCATGATTTCGGCCTTCACAAGCTAGATTTGCTGTGTTAGAAGCCGCCTTCGTTTTGAGAATATTTACATCGGAAACGAGCCTTATTAAATGAGGTGCTAAGTTTCTGACCAAAGGAGTTGACTGAACCGTGCAGGTATTTGTTCGTGATAACAATGTTGATCAAGCCCTTAAAGCGCTGAAGAAAAAAATGCAGCGTGAGGGTATTTTCCGTGAGATGAAACTCCGGAAGTCCTACGAAAAACCTTCCGAGCGCCGTGCTCGTGAAGAAGCTGAAGCAATCCGTCGGACCCGCAAACTAGAACGCAAGCGCCTACAGCGCGAAGGCTTCTAGACGACACTCCTATCGACTACTCGTTAGATTTATTTTAGCGCGTTGCCACGCACGGTTGGCAGCGCGCTTTTGCTTGTCTAAGCTCTTCTTAGTTGTTGGGTATTTGAATCAATTCAACTTACTTTAAGCCTCCTTCATTCTTTCTTCTTTAATAATCAGCAAAACTTGTGCACAATCGCGGCATAATGAAAGATGAGAAAGTATCGCCTTGAGTATACTATTGATTAAAAAAATAAGAGCGTAAGGTATACGAAGTGCCTTTTACCTCGGATAAAAAATTCAGATCTATTCGAACGAAGTTCCTGGTAATCAATCTACCACTGGTTTTGCTATCCCTCGCCATACTCATGGGCGCTTTCGATTACTACGTTCATAGCACAGCCTTATCCGGCCTCAAATCTAAACTGGAGCGTATCCTAGAAAGCCATACAGAAGTCATCACCCCTTCCTTGTGGTATATGGACGGAGAACGTCTCGACTTGATTGCCCAAGCTATTACGGCTGACGAAAATGTGGTTGGGGTCGAGATTAAAGCAGCAAATGATGAAATCTTGGTCATGATTGGGTCATTAACAACCAACACCCACCCTGATTTGACAAAATCGAAAGATATCATCTACAGAGAAAAGAAAAGGGTCGAGCGTATCGGGGCGCTTACCGTGTCACTAACTGATAAATTTATACATGCTGAAACTCGACAACGCCTTTATATTACCATCGGTATGACCATCCTACTGATGATATCAGCAGCTATTAGCGCTGTTATTGCCAACAAATGGGTTATCGGTACCCCTCTCCAACTTCTGCTCTCAGCGATCTCTACAACTGATAAGGCAAATATTAGAGAAAGAGTCGACTGGCAGAGTAATGATGAATTAGGCACCATCGTCAAAGCTTTCAATAAAATGCAAGAAAGCCAAGATGGGTATGAACAAAAACTCACCCAAGCTCGAAACGAACTTGAGGAAAGAGTTGTCGAACGAACTTTCGAGCTACAAGAAAGCGAAAAGCAATTATCTGAAGCGCAACGAATCGCTCAAATTGGAAATTGGCACTGGGATTTCGCCTCTGGGAAAGTCCAATGCTCGGATCAAATTTTTGAGATTTTTAATATTGATCCGAATGATTTTTCTGGCGATGTCGATGACTTGCTCTCAAAATTTGACCCTAATGACCCAAGCCTTCAAAGTATCATTGACGAAGCAGAGGCAACAGGCAAAGACACCTTTAATCTTGAACATCGTATCCATGGGAAATTTGGTAAAACACGCTTTGTTCAGGAAGTAGGGGAAATTTCATATAACAGTTTTGGCAAAGCAATCACTTTGACCAGCACAGTTCAAGATATTACCGATCGTAAAAAAATTGATCAGATGAAAAACGAATTCATCTCAACAGTGAATCATGAGCTTAGAACCCCCTTAACTTCGATCCATGGCTCACTCGGTCTTTTAAAGGGTAATGTAGCAGGAGAGCTACCTGAAAAAGCAAAAGGCATGATAACAATCGCCTATCGCAATAGCGATCGACTGATCAGCCTGATTAATGATCTGTTGGATATTGAAAAAATCGCAACAGGTAAGATGGACTTTCACTTAGAGCAAAGTGATTTAAGTGAGTTGATGACCAAAACCGTTGAAGCCAATCAAAGTTATGCTGAGCAATTTGGGACTAAAATTGTCGTAACCAGCAACTTAGAAAAGGCTGTGGCAACGATCGATCCCAGAAGGGTTGAACAAGTTATTGCAAATCTCCTTTCCAATGCGTCTAAATTCTCTCCTGAGGGCAAAGATATTGAAATCGCCCTTTCCAAAGAAGGGAATAAATATCGCATAGCAGTGACTGATTATGGCCCTGGAGTTCCTGAAGAATTTAGAGGCCATATCTTCAACCGTTTCACCCAGGTAGATTCAACCGATACTCGCCAAAAAGGGGGGACAGGTCTTGGCCTGGCGATCTGTAAAGAGATCATAACTCAGATGGGTGGTCAGATAGATTATCGCAACAGAGATGAAGGTGGAGCTACCTTCTGGTTTGGTTTACCTGTAGCATGATCTTTGAGTGCCTAAAGAATAATTTATTTATCACTCAACAACCCCCCTTGCACCCCTAAAGTATATGTGTATAGTGCGCCACCTTGAAATAACTCCTTGCCGGGATGTCCCGGCTATGCCCGTTTGAGTGCAATCACTGTAAAGGCGGTGGTCGCATTAGGGGTTGAGAAAAGCCAGAGGGAGATCTCTATATGCCTTTATACGAAAGCGTAATTATTGCGCGTCAGGATATTTCTGCCCAACAGGTAGAAGCTATTGCAGACGCTCTTACGTCGGTTATTGAATCCGGTGACGGCAAAATTGCCAAACGGGAATACTGGGGCCTGCGCAAGCTAGCCTACCGCGTTAAGAAAAACCGTAAGGGTCACTACGTCCAATTGGACATTGATGCCCCTTCAGCTATCGTCCATGAAATGGAACGTCAAGTTCGTCTTCACGAAGATATCTTACGTTACATCACCATACGTGTTGACGAATTAGACCCAGAGCCTTCAATCATCATGCAAAACAAGGACCGTCGTGATGACCGTCCTCGCCGTGATGATCGTCCTAACAGGGATGATCGGCCTCGCCGTGATGACCGTCCTCAAGAGGACAGTCCAGCAGTTGAAGCCGTAGAGGCCGTAGAAGCAGCCCCAGCTGAAGGAGATGCAGAATGAGTGCTCCAGAAAGATCAGGTGGTAGTGGCGGTGGTGCAGGCGGTGGACGCCGTCCTTTCTTCCGTCGTCGGAAGACTTGCCCGTTTTCCAGTGCTAACGCCCCAAAAATTGATTATCGCGATACCAAAACCCTGAGCCGTTATATCTCAGAGCGTGGTAAAATCGTTCCTAGCCGTATCACAGCGGTTTCTGCCAAGAAACAACGTGAATTGGCAAAAGCGATTAAGCGGTCTCGCTTTATGGCACTTCTACCTTACGTCCTCGACTAAGGTAATTTGTCCTTAGGCAATAGTTCTTTGATCAGGAAGCGCTGTTGACCGGGACAACGAAAAGGCAAAATCGATGCGAAGAGAAACACTCATCGCGATAGCAGCCGGGGGGATAAGCGCTTTGCTTACCCTTTCAGTAGCAACTGGGTCGGTGGCATCCGTCTTTTTCGTTTATTTGGCTCCCCTCCCCCTCATGATTGTGGGGTTAGGGTTTGGGAGCAAAATGGTAGTTTTTGCCGCAGCAAGCGGTGCAGTTGCAGCTTTTGCAACAAGTGGTTTGTTTGCAGCGGTGTTTTATACCCTGATCAATGGACTTCCAGCGGTGCTGGTAGCCCGGCAGGCTCTTCTGAGCCGAGTATACGAAGATGAAAATGGAGAAACCATAACAAATTGGTACCCTCCAGGCCCCATCCTAGCCATGCTCGCAGCTATGGGAGCAACGTTGTTATTACTCGCAACGTTTCTCACAAGTGGTTCGGAAGGGGGAATTGAAGGCGTTATTGGAGCTACATTAAGCGAAGGATTCGCGGCAATGGCTCCTCAGCTTTCGGAAGAGGAACGAGGCAATATTATTAAACTACTTGTTCCTGGTTTTCCAGCAGCTGTAGCGGTTTCATGGTTGGTCATGACCGTCATTAACGGTGTTTTGGCACAGTGGGTTCTCGCTAGATCAGAGAAAGCCCTCAGGCCTAGCCCCAAGATGGCAGATTTTGATCTCCCCGGTTGGGCTTCATGGGCGCTTGTTGGTGCTGGAGTTCTGGCTCTCATTGGTGAGGGTCAAATTGAATATTTAGGCGAAAATCTTACTGTGATTTTAGCCGTGCCGTTTTTCTTTCTCGGGCTTGGTGTTTTCCATGCCTTAGCAAGAAATGCTCCATCCCCCGGGATGTTGTTGGCGGCATTTTATATGTTGTTATTTGTGGTGTCCGCGTGGGCTGCCTTGGTAGTCGCCGGATTAGGATTTATTGAGCAATGGGCCCGTCTGCGCCAGCGTTATGCTGCAGCCGCCGACAACGGTCCGGAGGACGAATAATGGAAGTTATCCTGCTGGAACGCATTGAGAAGCTGGGTCAGATGGGAGACGTAGTCGCTGTTAAAGCTGGTTACGCCCGCAACTATCTGTTGCCTCAAAAGAAAGCAATGAGATCTACCAAAGCTAATCTCGCTTTCTTTGAAGGCCAAAAAGCACAACTTGAGGCCGAAAGCCTTAAGCGTAAAGAAGAAGCTGAAGCCGTCGCCGCCAAAATGGACAGCGTCATGGTTGATATGATCCGTCAAGCTGGCGAAAGCGGCCAACTCTACGGGTCAGTTAATAGCCGTGATATTGCCGATGGCGTAACGGAAGCTGGCTTCACAATCAGCCGCAGCCAAGTTATTTTAGCATCACCAATTAAATCATTGGGTCTGTTCAAAGTGACTGTAGCTTTGCATCCTGAAGTTAACGTTGAAGTAACAGCAAACGTTGCCCGTTCTGCTGACGAAGCCAAAATTCAGGCTGAAACTGGTGAGGCTCTGATCTCTGTTGAAGAGGAAGAAGATAACGAGCCTAAGCTCCAAACTTACTCCCCTGACCAAGATCTAGAAGCTGAAGCCGCTGAAGAAGAAGCTGCAGTTGAAGCCGAAGTTGTTAAAGAAGAGACAGAAGAAGAAGTTTCCGAATAATTTTTGGATTTTCTTTTCGAAATAAAAAACGGCGTGTCAATTAATCGACACGCCGTTTTTTTATCAGTAATTCGAGAATTTTTAAGCAGCTTCAGCCGTTTTTTGACCTGGGCCAGCATCTGGTGAGCAGAAGAGTTGATAGAGCAACCCAATCACTTGAGCGACCTCACTGCTGGCTAAGCTATAATATATTTGCTTAGATTCACGACGAGTAGAAACAAGGCCATCCATACGCAAACGTGCCAGTTGCTGAGATAATGTTGGCTGGCGAATACCAAGAAGCTCTTCTAACTCCCCAACATTTTTCTCACCTTCAGCCAATTTGCAGAGAATAACCAAGCGATTATCATTGGCCATCGCTTTCAAGAAAGAGCTTACTCTTCCTGCATTCTCAAACATTTCCTCTAAATTCATTTCTATTTTTGGAATTGCGTTCATATCGACACTCAGTTTCTGTAAATTTTTATAACCACATACCAGCTATAAATAATACATATACACTATTTTGCAAGTGTGCGTAATAATTTTATTAGTACATTTTATTTTAGTATTTTTTCTCTCCTTCTATTCGTTTGATTCTTTATGTTAGGATGTTCTAAACTATAAAACATGAATATGTTGCATTGCTTTGCTAACAAAAAATAACAGACAAAAATAGTTAGCTATAAGGCTTGTTTTAATGGGAGTAGGAACTTTTTAGGAGTTTCAAAATGTCAGAACAAAATACGAAGAGCATGAGTATCATTGTCACCAAGGGGACATTGGATTGGGCCTACCCACCTTTTATCCTAGCGACAACAGCAGCAGCTATGGACGTTAAAGTGACGATGTTTTTCACTTTCTATGGCCTGCAACTACTGAAGAAAGAGTTAGATCATCTGCAAATCTCAACCCTTGGCAACCCTGCAATGGAAATGCCTATGATGGGTATGCATATGACCATGCCCAATATTATGTCTACAATTCCTGGAGTCGATGCAGCCTGCACCTCCATGATGAAGAACTTGATTAAGAAAAAAGGGGTCGCCTCTATTCCTGAACTTCGGGAAGCCGCGATCGATTCGGACGTCCGTATGATCGGTTGTCAGATGACCTTGGACCTTTTCGAGATGGACAGCAAAGACCTTATTGAAGGCATCGATGTTGGTGGTGCAGCCACTTACATGGAGAGTGCCCTCAAATCAGACATCAACCTTTACATCTAAACTTGATAGAGAAAACAGCGGAGGAAGCTAAGTATGACTGTAGAATTAGACGCCAAGGGACTTACCTGCCCTATGCCAATCCTAAAAGCTAAAAAAGCCATTAAAGGCATGGGCGGCGGCGAAATGCTTAAGATTGAATCAACCGATGCCGGTTCAGTTGCCGACTTTGAATCATTCTGTCGCAACGGCGGCCACGAACTAATGGAAAGCAATGAAGATGGTGGCGTTTACACCTTCTTGATCAAAAAATCTGCTTAAAGCCTAAGCTAGATAAAAATTAAAACCGCCGCTTTTTTAAGGGGCGGTTTTTTTTACATTTCTTTTCAATCCTTGAGAAGCTGCTCTAGGTATGAATAATCAACTTTAATAATAAAGCTATTCTACAGTTGGAAAGAGAGGCCCTCAAATGAGTTCCAAGTTTGCTCCGTTCGATCACGCTAAAAAATGTGCAGAATTTTCCCTGCCGATCCCTAGCGATTATAACTTCGCTTTTGACGTTGTCGGGAAACGCGCTCAGGAAAACGATAAGACGGCTCTAATCGCCATTAATCGCAGCGGCGATAAAGTCACCCACCATAGTTATTCTGATCTCGATAGAGGCTCAAACCGTTTTGCTAATGCTTTGATGGCGCTTGGCGCTAACAAAGGTGACTCTACAATTGTTCTCATTCCTCGTATTGTTGAATGGTACGAAGTTATTTTAGGCTGCACAAAGGTTGGTGTTGTCGCTATGCCCGGCACAAACCTGCTCACAGCTAAAGATATTGAATATAGAGTCAATCGTGCAGGTGCCAGGCTTGCCATTGTCACCAAAGAGCATGCAGACAATGTAGACAAGATCAAAGCTAATTGCCCAACACTTGAGCTTTTGATTGTTATTGGAGAAACCCGCGATGGCTGGTCTACCTATGAAACAATTACTAAAGCAGCTGCCGATACAGTTGATCGGGCGAAACTGCCTAAAACCCAAGTAGATGAATTAATGTTGATCTACTTCACCTCTGGCACGACTTCTCTGCCCAAGATGGTAGGACGTGATCATTCATATGCCTTAGCTCACTCGATTACGGGTGATTACTGGATGGACCTTAAAGAGAGCGACATCCATTGGACCCTAACCGATACAGGTTGGGCCAAAGCCGCTTGGGGGCTTTTGTACCCCCCTCTTCTCGCGGGTTCGACAATTTTGCTTTACGACGGCGAAGGTTTTGATGCCGAAATGCACCTTAAGATCATTGAGGAACAAAAAGTAACAACCTTCTGCGCCCCTCCAACCATTTACCGTGTCTTAGCCCAAATGGATATTTCCGGTGCGGATGTTAGCTCGCTACGCCATTGTTTTGGCGCTGGTGAACCCTTAAACCCAGAAGCCATGCGCTCCTGGAAAGAGGCTACGGGCTGCGATATTTATGATGGTTACGGACAAACAGAAACCGTCAATATCGTTGCTAACTTCCCCGGTATGGAAGTTCGCCCAGGCTCCATGGGGAAACCTGTCCCTGGTGTGGAGGTTGGTATCATTGATGACGATGGGAATATTGTTCCTGATGATGAGGTCGGTCATATCGGCGTCAAAATAACCGAGCCATACCCTCCAGGGCTATTCCATGGCTATTATAAAGACGAAGAAGCCACCAAGAAGTCCTTCCTGAACGGTTGGTACTATACAGGCGACACAGCCACCCGGGACAAAGATGGATATATCTGGTTTGTTGGCCGCTCAGACGACATCATTAGCTCATCTGGCTACCGTATCAGCCCCTTTGAGGTAGAAAGCGCTGTTATCGAACATGAGGCCGTTCTTGAATCTGCTGTTGTAGGCAAACCAGATGAAATGCGCGGCGAAATCGTCATGGCCTTCATCACCCTGGCCCCTGGCTATGAACCATCAAAAGAACTCGAAAAAGAGATCCAAGATTTCGTCAAAAATCTTACAGCTCCATATAAATACCCCCGCAGAATAGAATTCCGCGAGGCTCTCCCTAAAACAATCTCCGGCAAAATCCGACGAGTAGAGTTAAGGGAAGAAGCCATTAAGATGTAAGTGGATTTCCCTCCCCCTCAACATTCATCGTCATATCCGGATTCGGTCCACTAGAGTCCGGATATGACAGTTTGAATATTGTCATTTCTAAAATCATAACCATATGCTTTCCATTATCGTTTCAGCTAATAAGGGAAGGTGTATGAAATGAATAATAAAACAAGAATGACTTTTGTTGGTGCAGCAACAGGTTTGATGCTGGTAATTGGTAGCCCTATAGCCCTCGCAGGTGATCATTCAATGGGTTTCTTTGTCACCAGCAGCAGCATGGGTGATGGTGCCAATCTTGGTGGTTTAGCGGGAGCAGACGCCCATTGTACTAAACTTGCAGAAGCAACAGGTTCCAAAGGGCGAGATTGGAAGGCTTATCTTTCTACCCATGTAGAAGGTGGTAAGCGAGGTATCTCTGCGCGAGACCGTATCGGAAAAGGTCCATGGTACAATGCCAATGGTGAATTGATCGCCAGTGATCTTGATCAACTTCATATCATGCCCAATATTATCAAACGCACCGCCGTAGATGAAAACGGCAAACAGGTTAAAGGCAGAGGCGACAAGCCCAATGAGCATGATATCCTGACAGGGTCAAAAGATGATGGCACCGCCTTCTTCCCATGGGAAAAGGGGGATCACACCTGCAGCAATTGGACGAGCAATGACAAAGGCAGCGCCTCAGTTGGTCATCACGACCGACACGGTGGTGGCAACACATCTTGGAACAACGCCCACCACACTCGTGGTTGTAGCCAAGATAACTTAAAATCAACCGGTGGGGTCGGTTTGTTTTATTGCTTCGCTGCTGATTAGAAGAATTTATGACATACATGAGTGGGGTAATATATGTTATTTTGCCCCACTCATAATCTTGTCATAGGTGCCATCTAGCTTCATTGCCTTAAGGGAAGCTTCCATCTTTTTCGTCAGCTCGGCATGTTGCGGCCCGGCATGAATATAAACATGGAGAAAATCAAGAGGGGGTTTGACAGCTTTTATTCCTTTATTTTTTAACTCTTCTGTTGCGAGCCATGAATTAACAATAAAAGGAATATTGATAAAAACATCCGCACGCCCAGCAGCTACAAACTTGAGGCCTGCTTCTGCACTGGCAACAGGAATAAGATTTTTGTGGATTGGCTCAAGGTTTAACTCAATCACAGCCCAACCCCGTGGATAGGCAACTCTATAAGGTTTCAAGCTCTCCCAACCGTTAATTTTAATGTCATCTCTTGTAGCATAAGCAAAGTACGGATGACTTGCGATGGGTTCAGAAATTTTAATAATACCATATATATCTTTCCCGAACCCATCGACACGCGACCAGTCACCATCAATTCTCCCACTTTTAAATAACTGTTTTGCCCGATGAGCAGGTAGTGCAATGATGGTAATTTCTTGACCACTGCGGGAACCTATTTCATCAGCAAGAGACTGGGTAATTTGAAAACCATGAGTCCCATCTTCTACGCCAACGAGGGCAAAGCTCAAAGGTTCTGCAAAGGCAGGGAAAGTTACACTCAAAAACAATATAAAAGCGGCGAGTATATTTCTTTTCATGAGGTTATCTCCAAAGAGATGTTACCTCAAAAAGCTATAAACACCTAACTCCAAGGGTTTAGGTCCAAGGTTGGGCAATCCCTTCAGTTTCAAAGGCGCCAATAACTGCAGGATTAACTTCCATTTGCCTGATAAAAGCATCAAGATTAGAGAAACTCCGAGGTTTGTTCTCAATTAGGCGACACCAGCGACAAAGCATGAAAAGGTAAAAATCAAGGAGGCTTAGCTTTTCCCCGAGCATATAAGGCCCACTGGTCCCCATGGCTTCGTCAACAATTGTCAACATTTCTCCAAGGCGTTCCGCTGCTGCAGCCTTCACATTGGCAGCGGCTTCTTCAGAGCCATCAGCCGTATAACGGTCTGGATAATAAAACATCAGAACTTCAGTCTGAATTGTATTGGTAAAATACATCAACCACCGATAAAGCACGGCCCTCTTTTCGGTATTGAGAGCGGGAGCAAGCTCTGCTTCCGGGTGTTTGTCCGCAAGATAAAGACAAATAGCCGCCGTTTCAGGCAAGGTAAAGTCACCATCTACTAAAACCGGAATACGACCGGCTGGATTTAGCTTTAAATATTCTGGTGATTTGTGGGCATTGCTAGCACGGTCAACCAAAATCAGTTCATAATCCACACCGATAGCCTTAAGCATCATATGTGGAGTTAGGTTGGCATTTCCTGGCGAATAATGGAGTTTATACATCAATGGCTTCCTTAGTAGCGAAGGAAGCCATCATGACCTGATAATTAGCGCCAATGCCAGCAAAACTTATCTCCTAGCTCCTATGATCTCCATAATAAAGGTTCACCACATGCTGAGCTTCTGCAAAGAAAAGCCAACGTTCCGTGACAATCCCGATGATAGTGAAGATGAGAGCGTGGATGGCAAAAGTTGCAGCCAGTCCGCTTGAGACAAAAACGGTAGCAACGGTCAAAATTATTGGGATAACAAACAGAGTAATCACCGAAATACGTCGCAGCTTATCGGCATGCTTACGAGCAACTTGGAAACCCATTTCTCGCTGTACAAAAGTGGCATTGGTATTTGGAGAAGACAAAGATGTAACCTCTCCAATTGTCCCCAAGCCCGTTGCTGAACCCGCTTTATAAGGCATGGGATCGACTTTCCAGAAACCGATTTTGCCAACCCAAGCCAGAACCAAAGAACCGACACAGAGCATCGTAATATTCTGTGAATGAGCCCCTAATAGATTTTGCAAAGCGTTGAGCAGCACAGCGCCAGTTGCCAGCCCTAAAACCATATAGTTAAACGGTGTCCACTTGTTTGCCCATGAAGGAATGGTACGTAGCGTCCCATAGATCATACTGGTGCAGAACACTGTAGCTGCAGCGCCAAGGGCTGAGAGAACCCCCATCACGGCCCAAACCCCAGAGGTATCTCCAAGGTATAGCCAACCGTAAGCAAAAAGTACCGTTGGCCCATAGGTAAAAATCGCCAAAACACCTTCCCGAGAAAGCCAAGAAGATTGCCATTGGGTCAAAGCACGCCATGCCCGCTCTGGATGACCAAGATGGAAGGTCGAAGAGAGCAGCCCAAAGGTAATCAAGCCTAATGACAAACCAAACCCCATCCAACCTAATGCTGGGTCGGCAGGAACGGCTTCTATGGCACTAAAGAGCCCAAGAAGGAACAACAAACCATACCCGGCTCCGGAAGCGGTGGTGAAGAAGATGACGGAATAGGCAGGAGTCATTAGCTTAACACCTTATCAAGCCAACCCAGGAAACCTTTTTCAGGTGCATCTAGGAGTTGGTTTGGTTTTTCATCAAGTTGACGAGGGCGTGGAGGAAGGTATTTATTGACCGGTTTGGTATCCATTTCCGGCATCAAATCATAACCGCCGCGCTCCGCTGACATTTTCGAAACGTCAGAGTTTGGATCAGCAAAATCACCAAAATGCCGCGCCCCAGCCGGACAGGTAATCACACAAGCCGGAAGCCGTTCCCACTCTTCCAGGTTTTCATTGTAAACCCGGTCAACGCACAGGGTGCATTTCTTCATTACCCCTTCATCTTCGTCAAATTCTCGCGCCCCATAAGGACAAGACCAAGAACACAGTTTGCAGCCAATACATTTGTCATGATCGACAAGGACAATACCATCCTCACCTCGTTTATAGGAAGCTCCAGTAGGGCATACAGTCACACAAGGGGCATCTTCACAATGGAGGCAAGAGCGTGGGAAATAAACCGCGCGGCCCGATTTGCCATCATCGACTTCATAGCCGTGAACTCGGTTAAACCAGACTCCAAACACATCATTACCGTATGGCTCATGATCGGTCAGAGGGGCCGAATGCCCGCCAGTATTCCATTGTTTGCAGTTCACCGCACAAGCATGACAACCAACGCAAATGTCCAGGTCGATCACCAGACCCAGCTTTTTGGGCGGCAGAGAAGAAGGAAGCATGGTCATGACGACATTCCCTTCTTCTTGAAATTCGCTCCGTAACGAAGGATGTCTGGTCGTTTTTGCATACCTTCAGGTAATTTGACTGTCTCAAATACAGGTTCTGAGCGCTGGTTAGGTTTGGCATTAACCTTCTCAACCCGCACCCGTACATCAAACCAAGCACCCTGCCCGGTCACTGGATCAGAACAAGATTGAGCATAGCCGTGTTCATCCGCCGGAAGCCGTTCATCAATTAGATGATTGAGTAAAAACCCTTCTTGAGCTTCTTTAGCGTCCGGTTCTAAGTTCCAAGCCCCAGAGCGCTTGCCAATGGCATTCCAGGTCCAGACCGTATCCTCGTTAACCCCATCCATCAGTTCAACTTGAACCGTGATCTCACCGTTACGGCTGGAAACTTTGACCCAATCACCATTCTCAATCCCCATTTTCTCCGCTTTTTTGCGAGACATATGGAGATTGTTACTGCCGTGAATTTGTCTCAGCCATGCGTTTTGAGTTCCCCAAGAATGGTACATGGCTGCCGGGCGTTGCGTCAGGGCATGCATTGGGAATTCTTCGACCCCTTTTTGCTCATTCTCAAAAGGTGTGTACCAAATTGGCAAAGGATCAAAATAAGTTTCAACCCGCTTACGATGACTTTCTGGCGGTTGAACTTCGCCTTTGCCTTGGGCTGCTAAACGGAATTTTTGCATTGGCTCACTGTAGATTTGCCCAATGATTGGTTTGGCCGAACCAATGAAACGCATATCGGCAGCATATTCGAGATAATCTTTATTGATGGTCTTAAAATAACGCTGCTCAGGAGCTAGCTCCATGCGCCAGAAGCATTGGTTGGCAATGTATTTTTCTAACTGGCGCTTGTTCGGTGCCCCAACGCCTAATTCATCCCCATCTTCACCCCGCCACCCGGCAAGCAAACCAACGCCGGGAGCTCGTTCATGGTTAATAATGTAATCAGAGTAACCACCAGGGTATTTGGCTTCCCCCCCTTCATTGGTCAAACCAGGAAGGCCAAGCCTTGCCCCAAGTTCAATGATCACATCCTGGAAAGGCCGCACATCTCGATTGGGTTTAACAACAGGTTGGCGAATGGAATCAGAAGGGCCGTCCGCATCACATATGGGGCGGTCCAGCAGGGAAATACAGTCCCAGCGCTCCAGATAAGTGGTGTCTGGTAAAATCAAATCAGCAAAAGCGACAGTCTCTGAATAATACGCGTCAGAATAGATGATTTTAGGGATTTTATATTCCCCGGTTTCTTCATCTTTGTCCGTCAGCATTTTGATGGTCTCGGCGGTATTCATCGTCGAGTTCCAGGCCATATTAGCCATGTAGAGGAACAAAACATCTACGGGGTATGGATCACCACGCCAAGCATTGGAAATCACCATATGCATCAAGCCATGAGCCGACATAGGGGCATCCCACGAGAAGGCTTTATCAATACGTTGTGGCTTACCGTCGTCATCAACCAACAGGTCTTCCGGTGCAGTCACATAACCCAGATGACCGCCAGCTAAAGGCGTGTTTGGTTTAATATCTTTGAGCATCCCTGTCGGCTTAGGCATGGAGTCCAAACCTTTAGGATAAGGCGGCTTAAAGCGCATCCCACCAGGGGCATCAATACTCCCAAGCAGAATTTGTAGAACATGAATAGCCCGACAAGTGTGGAAGCCATTCGAGTGAGCCGAAATGCCACGCATAGCATGCATAGCCACAGGCCGACCCACCATTTTGTCATGTTTACGCCCGCACCAATCGGTCCAAGGAATATACAGGGTTAGCTCTTCCTCGAAAGCCGCATGCGCCATCTCTGCAGCAATGCGTTTGATGGTAGCCCCGTCTATGCCTGTTTCTTCAGCCACGGCATCAGGACTATATTTTTCCTCCAAGTAACGCTCTGCAAGAATATGGAAAACAGGTTTGGCTATTCGCCCATCAGCCAGGGTAAATTCACCCTTTAAGGCTGGCGAACTATCTTTGCCATTTGACGGTACAGGCTTGCCGAGATTTACATCCCAGCACAGTTCATTACCTTCCTCATCACGGACAAACAACCCATCTTCATCACCATCTTGGATGACTAGGTTCACTGCATTTGAATAACGCTTGAGATATTCAACATCGACCTTACCCGCACGTAAAAGTTCATGGATAAGTGCGAGAACAAAGAGGCCATCCGTTCCTGGTTTAATCCCGAGCCATTCATCAGCAAGAGCTGCATACCCTGTACGGACAGGGTTGATTGAAATGTATTTTCCGCCCTGCCCTTTAAGCTCACCTAGGCCCCGCTTAATTGGATTGCTATCATGATCTTCAGCTACCCCGAACATGAGGAAATATTTGGTATGCTCCCAATCGGGCTCAGAGAATTCCCAGAAGGCACTGCCGATGGTATAGATACCAGCCGCTGCCATGTTGACGGAACAAAAACCACCGTGGGCTGCATAATTAGGCGTACCGAATTCCTTCGCCCACCAACCCGTTAAAGATTGGCTTTGGTCACGACCAGTAAAGAAAGCAAGTTTTTCCGGGGCCGTAGAGCGCACATCACCAAGCCATTTGGTAGCGATCTCCATCGCCTCTTCCCACTCGATCTCCTCAAATTCACCTGCACCACGTTCACCAACTCGCTTTAATGGTTTGGTTAATCGAGCCGGAGAATTGTGCTGCATAATCCCGGCAGAACCCTTAGCGCAAAGAACACCTTTATTGATCGGATGGTTGGGGTTTCCCTGAATATAGCGAACCTCACCATTGGTCAGATGCACCTTAATGCCGCACCGACAGGCGCACATATAGCAGGTGGTATATTTTATCTGATCTGAAACGTGAGGCGATAACTCAATATCGCGACTCAAACCTGCCCCACCACAAATGATGAACCCATGACAACACCTAATCCCTGTTATTTAAATTTGTTTTTTCTAATTTATATTTTTCGAATATACCAGAAACAACAGATATTACCTAGAACTATTCGATCTTTCTGAACCAAGGCAAAAAAAGAAAGATTTCTTATACCTGAGAATCTCGATCAACTTCCTCTTGAACCCAATCAAAAAATGCCTTGACCTTGGGCTGTTCCATTGATGGTTCTGGTGTCACGACGAAATGAGAGAATTCAGAAGGACGGCTTTCTGCAAAGGGGCGGACGAGACGCCCTGCGGCAAGATGCTCTTTGGTCATCGAGGAACGTCCAATCCCTACTCCGTAGCCCGTCAACAACAAATCTATGAGGGCGTTTGAATCTGAAACGCCTAGTCCTTTGTTAGGTTCAATGCCTTTGACCCCTTCCTGGGCCAGCCAAAAACCCCATGTTGTAGAAGGTTCCATCGTCAAAGCAGCGCAATCATGAACGAGCTCAAAATTTTTAAGATCACTGAATTTTGTTAAAGGATGAGGGCCATTTAGGAGCATGGGACTACAAACCGGGTAAACCTCCTCAGTCATAATCAGCTTTGAGTAAAGCCCAGGATAAATGCCAAGGCCATAACGGATACCAATATCAAAGGGATCTTTTCGGAAATCCACTGAAGTTTCGTCGTAAAAAATATCAACAGAGAGATCAGGGTAGCGCTCAAGAAAACGCGGAATTCTAGGAATTAGCCAAACCTTCCCAAAGGACGCAAGAGCGCTAATGCTCAAACGCCCTTCAACGCCCTTCTCTTTTAAACGACTCCCTGCTTTAACAAGGGTTTCAAAGCCGGCCGTTAAACCAGGTAAATATCCCCTGCCTGCTTCGGTCAATTTTAATCCACGAGGCATCCTCTCAAAGAGTTCAACCCCAAGAAACAGTTCAAGGTTTTTAACCTGATGACTAATTGCTGCTGGGGTAACATTGAGTTCCTGGGCAGCACTTTTAAAACTGTTATGACGGGCAGCCGCTTCGAAGGAACGAAGGCCATTCAAAGGAGGCAATTTATTCATAGCACATCTCCATGGCTTAGTTTTTGTATCTCTTTATACGAAATATTCTCGTTTGTGCAATAATATTACTTTTGCATAATAGAGATAGTAAACAACTTGAGAAAGATGGAGAGGGTCATGAACACATGCGTACACACCAGCGATAAACATGTAAATTACACTGTTGAATCAAGAGATGGATTTTGGACAAAAGTTGCCAATACATTTGTGATGGTTTCAGACCTTTTAGCGACATGGCATCAGCGCACAGGACAGCGAAAAGCCCTTCTGTCTTTAGATGACCGCATACTTAGCGATATTGGTATTAGTCGTGCACAAGTTGAACAGGAAGCAAACAAACCTTTCTGGAAGGAATAAAACAATTTCGCCCTTAACCTGTCAGTTAACTGCATGCTTTGCCATTAATCGACGGAATTGATGATAATTCAAATTTAAAAGTTGCGCCGCATCTGTTTGATTGTGGCGCGCTTCTGCCAAAGCTTTTTGAATCAGGGTTTTCTCAACGCCATTTACAGTTTGCTTAAAGTCTTTAGGAAACTCACCAACTTCTAAAACTTCGTCACTCTCATCCTGCCGCCAGGGACTGGCAAAAGGGTCAAAAACAATATGGTTCAACGGTTCTTCAGAAACCCCATGACGGTGAACGCTGCGCTCAACCACGTTTTTTAACTCACGAACATTTCCGGGCCAATCGTGGGATAGCAACGCCTGCTCAGCATCTTTTGAAAAACCTGAAAATAGAGGCCAGCCTAACTCTCGTACCATGTCCAAGGCAAAAGAATGAGCGAGCAAAGGAATATCAGTGAGACGGGCTCGTAAAGGGGGCACATTGACCACGTCAAAGGCCAAGCGGTCTAACAGGTCTTCCCGGAACTTCCCTTCACGGGCTAGAGCTGGCAGGTCGACATTTGTTACCCCGACTACTCGAACGTCCACATGAATGGTTTCCGATCCACCAACCCGTTCAAACTCTCCATATTCAAGAACACGTAGAATTTTTTCCTGGGTAGCCGGTGCAGCAGTCGCAATCTCATCAAGGATAAGGGTCCCTCCATCGGCTCTCTCAAACCGACCTAAGTGCCGACGTTCTGCCCCGGTGAAGGCACCCACCTCATGACCAAACAATTCTGTATCTAACAAGGATGCGGTGAGAGCAGCGCAATTCACCTTAAGCAAAGGACCTTCCCAACGGTTGGAAAGATAATGGAACCTCTCCGCCACTAACTCCTTACCACAGCCTCGTTCCCCAATCACTAAACAAGGCTTCCTTAAGCTTGCCAGGCCAGAGACCTGTTCAAGGGCACTCAGAAAGACGGGGTCTTCTCCAACAATTGCTTGCTTAATATCCATTTTAGTGTTTTCCGTTATCGTTTATTTACATTTTATAGCACTTGTACCCACTATTTTGAAAGTAAAAATATTAATATCGTTTATTTTCAACGCTCTAACTTTTGGCACAGTACATGCAATTTAGACAGCAACAGACAACTTAAGACGAAGGTAAAGACAATGGGCATTTTCTCTCGGTTTACAGACATCATGAACGCCAACATCAACTCCATTCTTGACCGGGCAGAAGATCCCGAAAAAATGGCCCGTTTGATGATTCAAGAAATGGAAGAAACACTCGTTGAAGTAAGATCTTCAGCAGTGAAAAGCATTGCCGATAAAAAAGAAATCGAACGACGACTTGAAAAACTCAATCAAAGCCAAAAAGAGTGGGAAGAAAAAGCTGAATTTGCCATCAGTAAAGGCCGTGAAGATTTAGCCAAAGGAGCTTTGATTGCCAAACACAAACTTTCTGACCAGGCAATTGTTCTAGAATCTGAACTAATCATCGTTTCTGAATCTCTGCAAAAGTACAACGACGACATGAGTAAGCTTCAAGCCAAGCTTGAAGAAGCGAAAACCAAACGCAAATCTGTAGAAATCCGTATGAAAGCTGCACAAAAGCGCGTTAAGATACGCCAGACTTTACACGATGGGCGGGTTGATGAAGCTCTTTCCAGATACGATAGCTTAGAACGGCGCATTGATGAGCTTGAAGCAGATGCCGAAGCTTATGATCTTGGCAAAGATACAGTGCCATCGTTGGAGCAAGAGCTTGCTGACCTGGAAGCTGAAAATGGAATTGCAGACGAGTTAGCAGCCCTTAAGAAAAAAGTCAGCAAGAAATCAAAGTAAGGCTCATGTTGGGCTTTCAGAATCAAAGGCGGTTAAACAATGATCATAGGTTCAGTTTCATTCATTATTGTGGTCTTGATAATCACGGTGATCGTGCCGCTTTTTATTATCCTTCACTATATAACCAAGTGGAAAATTATGAAGGCGCAAGAAACAAACCTGGGCGATGGGCGTGTTGCGGTTGATATGAGCAAACTTGAAGCGCTATCTAAGACAGCCAAAAAGCTGGATGAAAGGGTTCAAACCCTTGAAAAGCTACTTGATTCAGAAGCCCCTGGTTGGCGTGATAGTTAGGAGATTACAATGGGTCATCATAGACGAAAGTATCGAAAACAAGGTTGTAGCGAACATCGCCGCAACGGAGTCATCTACCGGGTAACTAAGACCGTTGGTGAGAAGCTCGACCTCAAACGTAAATGGGTTTTGTTTGGCTTCATTGCTCTTTGTATCCTTAACTTCCCCCTCGCCGCCTTCTTATTCCTCCTCGCTTGGTTCTGGACCGACCACCCTGGGAAACTGGAAAACTGGTGGGGAAACGCGAAAGCCAATTTCAATCCAAGCTTTGCCACAGCCAATGCAAGCCCAGATGCCTCCCCCCAAGGTTCGGCATCAGAAACAACTTTCGAAGCAGATCCTTTTTTCGAAGATCTAAAAAAGCAGTTCGACGATCTAGAAACCCGCACAGGTAAGATGGAAGAACAGGTTACCTCTGAAGAATTTAACCTAAGGCAAGAGTTTAAAAAAATGGAAGACTGAAGCGCTAGAGTTTGGTAGCAGAAAAATAGGAAGAACCGTGTCTGATTTATTTGAATCGCTCACTAACAACATGCCATGGAGATTTTATGCGTGGATTGTTGCCCTAATCAGCCCTGGATTTGCTTTCTTTTGCGCCAGGGCAGATAACTGGAATGCAACATGGGTTTTCACAGCATTTGCTGTAATTGCGGCAATTAGCTTACTTGTTGGACACAGAAGAAATTAACAAATGCTATTTAACCTCCTCTGGGCAAGAGCCTTTTGAGCAAAAGATAAAAAAACTTAGTAAGTGTAAAGCGCAATTACTTTTCTGTTGCGAGACGGATAAGTATTTTTTTAGCTGTTTGACCGACCTTATCACTCCTTCCGTCAGCAGCTTTAATCAAAGTATTAACAACACCCACATGGTCTTTTGCATTCTCATAGAGTGACCATTCAGCAGAATAACCATTTAACAGATTAACACTTTCTTCTTTGCCTGATTTAGTCTTTTCATCCAGTTCCTTAAGGCGTGTGATGAGTTCTTCCTTTGGCATCCAATATTGAAGTTGTTCAAGAATAAGCTGAGTATAAAAGTTATCGCCAGTGGCAAAAAAAGCGACCCATGCAACATCAAGATCATGCGGACCATTTAGCTCTAAGCGCTTGAAATTAAATGGGCGTTTTGCCTGAAGGTTTTTAAAAAGTTTATCTGCTTCACCTTTTGCATCCTCTCCGACATAATCGATAAAAGATTTATGCAATATTTCAACGATCTCATTTTTGTTCTTCAAATTCGTTGATGAAACCGAATCAGCGATTATAAAATGATGTACATCATTTCCTTTTTTTATCACATGTTTGGCAACGCTCATCGCTTTTTCAGGTTGCTCCATCAAAGCATTTGCAAAAAAAGTAAGGAGTAAATCAAATTTATTTTCATGCCGTGAGGCGTCTTTACCGAGCAATTGAAACCGATCTTTAACTTTAACAAACAGTTTTGTCGCTACAATAAGGTTCTTTTCTTCATAGTAATACTTAGTTGTGTCCCAAAATTTTTTGCCGGGATCATTCGCAAACGCTTCAACAGGCAGCACGACTAGAAGCAAGAGTACAAGACAGGAAATATAAAAAAAAGAAGCCGCTGAAGTTTTCATGTCTTGCCCTACCCAAAATTTACAATGGGCCACTATCATATATTTTGTATTTACAAGCAATATCCAGGATAAGGAGAGGCGTTACACGTCGAAAAGCAACTTAACTTATATCGGTATTATTCAGAAAGAAGAAACGAATAAGCCCAAGCTTTAAAGACTTAACCAGCCGCTTCTTTCATGGCCTTGATGTTCCCGGCGTAATCACCGCCTTTAAATGTGGCGCTACCAGCAACACAGATATTTGCTCCAGCATCTTTTACCGCCTTGATGGTATCGACATTAACACCGCCATCCACTTCAATATCTATCGGACGATCACCAATCATCTGGCGGAGGCGTTTGATTTTGTCGAGTTGGGAATTGATAAATTTTTGTCCGCCAAAACCGGGATTAACGCTCATCACCAAGATCAGGTCAATTTCATCAAGAACGTAGTCGAGGCTATCAATATCAGTAGCAGGATTGAGAGAAACACCTGCTTTTTTGCCCATGCCTCGGATCATCTGTAAGCTACGGTGCAAGTGAACATCAGCTTCAGCGTGAACGGTAATATAATCTGCCCCAGCATCAGCAAAAGCTTGTAGATAAGGTTGGGCCGGATTGATCATGAGATGTACATCAAAGGGTAGATCAGAGTGAGGGCGCAAAGCCTTCACAACGTCAGGGCCAATGGTAATATTTGGCACATAATGCCCATCCATCACATCCACATGAATCCAGTCTGCCCCTGCTTCAGTAACAGCACGAACTTCTTCACCCAGTATAGCGAAATCTGCGGAAAGGATTGATGGTGCAATTTTCATTGGTTTAGCCCTTCTCAATATCTTATGTCATTCCCACTTTCGCAGGAATGACAGTCAAAGCGTAACGGAGTTACTGAACTTTAGGGTCCAGGCCACCAGCGGCATAACGGTCTGCCATATCGGTGAGTTTTGCCACCTTAATTTTTGAAGCCTGACCAGCAGTATTAAAAGCTTCGTAACGGCTGAGGCAAAGCTCGGTCATGGCAGCGATAGCAGGTTTCAAGTAAGCCCGTGGATCGAAAGCTTCTTTTTGCTCAGTCAGCACCCGGCGGATTTGCCCGGTGATTGCCATGCGGTTATCTGTATCAATATTGACCTTACGGACGCCGTACTTAATACCCTTAACGATCTCTTCTAAAGGAACACCATAGGTTTGTGGCATCTCACCACCAAACTCGTTTATGATATCTTGAAGTTCTTGAGGCACTGAGCTGGAGCCGTGCATCACCAAGTGGGTGTTTGGCAGTTTGGCGTGGATTTTCTCAACTACATCCATGGCTAAAATATCGCCTGTTGGCTTGCGGGTGAATTTGTAAGCACCGTGAGAAGTCCCCATAGCAATCGCTAAAGCATCCACTTTGGTTTTAGCGACAAAATCAGCGGCTTGCTCTGGGTCTGTCAAGAGCATGTCTTTATCGAGTTTACCTTCAAAACCATGGCCGTCTTCTTTTTCACCTTCACCAGTTTCAAGCGAACCAAGGCAACCCAGTTCGCCTTCAACAGAAACACCCACCATGTGGGCCAAGTCTGTGACCGCTTTGGTGACTTCAACATTGTATTCATAAGAGGCGGGCGATTTGCCATCAGCTTCTAAAGAACCATCCATCATCACGGATGAGAACCCAGCCGCCACAGCGGAAGCACAAGTGCGGGTTTCATTGCCATGATCAAGGTGCATGCAAACTGGAATATGGGGATACATCTCAACAGCAGCCTCAATTAGCTTACGCAATACAATGTCATTAGCATAGCTACGAGCACCACGACTGGCTTGCATAATAACTGGAGCATCCGCTTTGTCGGCAGCAGCCATAATCGCCAGCATTTGCTCCATGTTGTTGATGTTAAATGCTGGAACCCCGTAGTCGTTTTCGGCTGCGTGGTCTAATAGCTGTCTCATGGATACTAAAGCCATAACGGAAAATCCCTTATTTTAAAGTTTGCTCTTTGCAGCAGCTGCAACGGCTTCTGCAGTAATACCAAAGTGTTTGTAAAGTTCACCTGCCGGAGCAGAAGCACCAAACCCAGTCATACCGACGAAAGTGCCGCCACCACCGATGTATTTCTCCCAGCCCATACCGAGAGCTGCCTCAACAGCTACCCGCACAGTATCTTCGCCAAGAACATCAAGGCGATACTCAGCACTTTGAGCATCAAACAATTCCCATGACGGCATAGAAACCACAGCCGTTGGGATACCTTCTGCTTGAAGAATATCACGAGCTTCCATAGCTTGCTTTACTTCAGTTCCTGTACCGATCAGGGTCACCTTACGATCACCACCTTCGGCCTCTGCCAGGATATAAGCCCCTTTAGCACTGAGATTTTCATCCGTGTGCTCCGTCCGGTAGCACGGCGCTCCCTGACGAGATAAAGCCAAAGCCGATGGTGTTTTAGAAAGCTCAACTGCAACTGCCCAACATTCAGCCGTTTCAACCGCATCCGCAGGACGCATCACCACTAAGTTAGGCATGGCCCGCATAGATGCAATGGTTTCGACAGGTTGGTGAGTTGGACCATCTTCGCCAAGACCAATTGAATCGTGGGTTAATACATAAGCCACCCGTTTGCCCATCAGAGCAGAAAGCCGCATGGAACCACGCATGTAATCAGCAAATACCAGGAAGGTACCGCCATAAGGCATGATACCGCCGTGCAGAGCTAAACCGTTCATTGCAGCCGCCATACCATGTTCACGCACACCATAGTACATATAACGACCATCAAAGTTGCCGGGTTCAACATCGCCAGTGCTTGGGGTTTTGGTCAGGTTAGAGCCCGTCAGATCAGCAGAACCACCAACCATTTCAGGAATAATAGCGGTCAAAGCATTCAGCGCTTCTTGAGAAGCTTTTCTTGTTGCCCAACCCGGCTTGTCTTCGCTCAATTGTTTTTTGTAAGCGTTGAAAGCATCCTTCCAACCGTTCGGGAGAGCGCCAGACATCAAGCGCTCAAACTCACCTTTAGCGCCGTCAGCATTCAAACGACCTTCCCAAGCTTCACGCGTACTTGAACCTTTAGCGCCAACAGCGCGCCAAGCATCAAGAACATCCTGAGGGATTTCAAATGGAGCCGCTGTCCAGCCAAGTTTTTCACGCATCCCAGCAATTTCGTCATCACCTAATGGAGCGCCGTGGGTGGAATGTGAGCCAGCTTTCGTTGGGGCTCCCCAGCCAATGGTGGTTTTGCAAGCAATCATCGAAGGGGTGTCGGTTTTTTGAGCCGCTTCAATAGCAACCGCAACCGCTTCTTGGTCATGACCATCAACCGCCTGAACATCCCAACCACTGGCTTTAAAGCGAGCAATTTGGTCATCATTAACGGTCTTAGAGGTTGCGCCATCGATGCAAATTTCGTTGTCGTCCCACATGACGATTAGCTTGCCAAGACCTAGACGACCCGCCATTGAAATGGCTTCATGACTAATACCTTCCATCAAGCAACCGTCGCCAGCAATCACGTAAGTATAATGATCAACAATATCATCATTAAACTTGGCATTCATAAGCCGCTCGCCAAGGGCCATACCAACAGCTGTTGCGATGCCTTGCCCCAATGGACCGGTTGTCATCTCGATACCTGTTGCGTGACCATACTCTGGATGACCAGCCGTAATCGCGCCAAACTGACGGAAGTTGCTAATCTGGTCTTTGGTCATATCCTCATAACCCGTGAGGTAGAGGAGGGAATATAGCAGCATAGAACCGTGACCAGCCGAAAGAACAAAGCGATCTCTATCAGCCCAGTTAGGAGCTTTAGGGTCAAACTTCATAAAACGGGAGAAAAGTACGGTGGCAGCGTCGGCCATGCCCATGGGCATACCAGGATGGCCTGAGTTGGCTTTCTGAACGGCATCGGCAGAAAGAAAACGGATGGCATTAGCCATGGTTTCCGGGGCAACGGTCATAAATTCGTCTCCTCATGGGTGCCTGAAATTTCTAGGCGAATGTTGCTTAAGCTTTTTGCCGATGTTGGCCCAAAAGTCCAGGACGGATACGCCTTGGGACAAAGAATCACGGGGATAACGAAGGAGAAAATGCTTATTTGTACCTTGATGGCATCTTGGGGCCGACTTTAGGGGGCTAAAGGGTGGAAAGGAACACCCTGTGGTGTGGGGTACGAATCTCTTTTCAGTAGGGATCGACCTACCCTATTAGGTAGTATAATTATCCTGAAATTGTCCCGCGCAAATAACGAGAGATAGCCTGTGATCGACTACCAACACCCAACTTTTGATAAAGATTTTTAAGGTGGAACTTGACGGTATTAAGGGAAATATTCAACGACTTGGCTATTTGACTATTTGTCAAACCATCTGCCAGCGCCTTCAGGAGTTCGGTTTCCCTCGGGGATAAGGTTTCTAGCGGGTCAGCTGTTGCCGCACCGACATCCATAAACGGAAAAACCATACTGCCACGCGATACCATAGAGACGGTTTCAACGAGTCGTTCCGGGGGTTCTTTCTTGGAACAAAACCCAGCAGCTCCTTCGATCATCGCCTGACGAGGAATGCTAACGCTTCCATCCCCTGTGTAGATCACAATCCTGGGTGCCCGGTGGTTTTCTTTAAGCCTGCGCAAAGCTTCCTGACCGGAGCAATAAGGCATATTCCAGCCCATTACTCCGATATCAAAGTTATGCCGATCAATGGCTTCCAAAAACCGGGCACTTTCGGTCATAGAAGCCTTAACGACAAAACGCGGATCGGTTTCAAACAGCTGGACAATTCCCGATAAAACCAGGGGAGAATTGTCACAAAGAACAAGACTGGTGATTTGTGACATTACATTAGGCATCCCTTATATTTACCCGAATGGGTAGGGATTGGCAATCTTTTGATAAAACTCTTCCTTGACCTTGTAGGGTACAAAAAGGAATGTTTAGGTTATGGACGCAAAAACAAAAACCATCTGCCTTCTAATCCCTCTGACTTTCTTATGGTTTCTCATAGGAATCATCAACGGATTCTTCCTCCCCTTCATGTTCAAAGCCTATAGCGAGGCGGAAGTAACCAACTTCTTCATGCAGGTAACGATTGTCAGCTTGATCTTTATGCCGATGACCTGCGTCACAACGGTTATTGGGGGATGGAGGCTATTCATTTCTGAGCGTTATAGCCTCGCCGTAAAAGTCGCCCTTATCCCCTTCCCTGTTGGTGCTCTTGTCGTTTGGGCTTACCAAGCTGCGGGATGGCCTTAGTATACGCAAACCGTTGGTTTGCTGCGTTTCAAACGCCACTTAGGTGTAAGGGAGTATCCCTAAAACCCTGAGGCTCACGGGCGACGCCGCCCGGGCTTGCAGTCACAAGCCTAAATTTCCCCTGGGCCATTGAGGCCCCGCGCAACCATTTGCGCGTAAGCCAAGCGCGAAGAGCGCGCTCCGTATCTGAGGGGCTAGCAAACCCTCAGGTTTGCAAACAAAGCGCACAAAAAAAAGGGCCAATCGAATTACGATTGACCCTTTAAATATGGGGCGATTGAGGGGACTCGAACCCCCGGCATCCGGTACCACAAACCGGTGCTCTAACCAACTGAGCTACAATCGCCATAATGTTGCGCCATCTACTACTCTGTGGACGAGTGTCAGTCAAGCGAGATTAAGGGCAAAGATAAATATTGCCACCAAAAGGCCTCTCATTACATAATCACTTAAGAAAAATCAATCGGTCAACCAACGTGAGTAAAAAGAATGGAAGAAAAAACCGAAGCTATGATAGAGACTATCGAAACTGTCATACAAGAAGTGACGAGTGCGTTAACGACCTACGGCTTAGATGTCATAGGCGCTGCCCTTATCCTTATTTTTGGCCTTTGGACAGCTGGAAAAGCTCAGAGAGTGACAGAGCGCTCACTTACTAAATCAGGTAAAGTCGATGTTACGATTGCCAAATTTTTTGCGAGCTTAGTTAAGTACACCGTTCTGATCGTTGTTGTTATTGCGGTACTCAACCAATTTGGCATTGAAACAACCAGCCTTGTCGCAGTTGTCGGTGCAGCAGGCCTCGCAATTGGCCTCGCCTTACAAGGCACTTTAAGCAATGTTGCTGCAGGGGTAATGCTTATGATGTTTCGCCCCATAAAAGTTGGCGATTTCATAGAAGCCGCTGGACACGCTGGCACAGTTAAGGAACTCAACCTTTTCGTCACCGAAATGGCGACCGGGGACAACGTGAAGATTATTATCCCTAACAGCAAAATTTGGGGTGATTCGATTAAGAATTACTCTGCCAATTCCACCCGACGTGTCGATTTGGTTATGGGCGTTTCTTACGACGATGATATTGATGCCGCCACCTCGGTAATGAACAAAGTCATCAGCGAGGACGATCGTATCCTCAAAGACCCGGAGCCTTTTATTGCGGTTTCTGAACTTGCAGATAGCTCCGTTAATTTTGTCGTTCGAGTATGGGTGAACTCAGGGGATTATTGGGGGGTTAAATTCCACCTCACCAAAACCTTCAAACTTGCCTTTGACGAAAACAAAATCGGTATTCCTTTCCCAAGCACAACAGTGTATTTGGAAAAGAGCGACTAAACTTCGTTTAGAATATAAATAACAAAAGCCCCTTGGATATCTTTTATTCCAAGGAGCTTTTGTTATTTCTCTTTAGACAAAGACATAACCACAATCATATTGGCACTCCAAAATGGCGGCGGCTCAGTAAACACCCGGTTCATAATCCCAAAGGCAATATTTTCCATGAATTGTTTAAACCTATTCCCGCGTCTAACAGGTAAATGACGTTCAACCACGTAACCAGCAGCAAGGGCTAAATGGACAATACCAGAAGGGGCATAAACAGATTTATGGGTCAGGTCACCAAATTGATATTGCCAGGAAAAGGGCGAAGACGCATTAGGGATACGGATGATTATTTTTCCACCTTCCGCCAAATGTTCCCTAAGTTCAGATAGGAGCCTTTGGCCTTCAAAATATGAAAAATGTTCAAAGAAATCGAACATGACAATTCGGTCGAACTGTTCACTTGGGTTCTTTAAAGCATCCCAGACATCACAGATCGTAACTTTCTCGGCGATTGAGGGGGGCATATATCCCAAAGCATGGGCATCTCCATCGATGCCTTTGAAATTTTTCAGCCCCTTAGCTTCAAGATAAGCGAGAAATAAGCCCGTTCCTGTGCCGAGTTCTATAACTGAATGGTTTATATTTACTTGAGCAGGCAGCCAGAATTGTTGGTCAAAATTACGGATATGCTTTTTCCGAACTTCTGCTTTTACATAGACTCTGTGGCTATCGTAAACCTGATAAAAATCTTCTAGCTTCTCAAATTCCACGTCAAAACCTTTTCCAACAATAAGTCATTGGGTCATCATTCAAGACCTTATAACACAATATTTTAAGGGTTACAGAACCAATAGGGCCTCTCCCTATCCAATCATCACAAGTCCTTTAGGGCTTTCTATTTTAGCTTGAAGAAAGGCTTTTCCATTTGCCAAAGGAATAACCTCAATCAATTGATCTCCATCTATAGCACAGAGCTCTTCATTAAGGTTTTAAGGTTGAGGGATAACAAGCTTTAAGTTAGCAAGACGACATCCGAAGTCCACCATATTCACGATAGGATGGAGGCCATCCGGCCATTGGGTAAGGGTAGAAGGCTTTCCAACCTAGTGGTCCTTGCAACCCTGGTAATCATACGAGGTTTCTCGGCTAGCTGTTCTATTAATTCTTAATCATCAAGGCAAAACCAACGAGGCCACTTTGGGTTTTCTAGGTGCGGGGCTATGGCAATGACTTCAAGATAATGCCCATTGCCTAAGGACATTATTAAGTTGTGAGTCCCCATAGTTAAATGTTCCCCGCCCGCGGGGTTTTCAACGCTTAGTTTTTCTAATAAATAATCAATGCCTTGCTCTAGCGTCTTCGCGGCAATGACCAAATGGTCTATTCCAAGAGAGTGCCTTGGCATCTCCTAAAGCGCCATCTCCATAAAGATCACACCTTCTTTTCCTGAACCATCAACTTCTGAAAAGCCCATAGATTTATAGAGCTTAATTGCAGAAGCCAGGGTTTCTAGAGTATCTAGGCGCATGGTTTTATGACCTGCCATACGAGCAATTTCGACGGTCTTTTTCGCTAGGCGACGGCCCAAATGTGTTTCACGCCATTCACTGCGCACAAACAACCGTTTCATCTCACAAATATCGCCCTCGATCCACTCCAACCCAACACCGCCTGCAATATTGCCCTCATTATCTTTGGCAATCAGCAGGGCTCCTTTGGGGCGAGCATATTTCCCTGGCAAACTTGCCATTTCCTCTTCAAATCCCTCAAAGCATACGGGTTGTTTGAGCCATTTTTGATATTCAACAAACAATTGACGCGCGTCTTCTATATCTGCAGAGCTTTGAGCTATAGAAATTATCGTGTCTTTAGACATATCACTCTTCACTAAAATGGATGTTAATACGTCGATTCATGCGGCCTTTTTTCTCAATCTTGCCAACACGCAATGGACCGATTTCACCAGTTGATCTTACATGAGTCCCGCCACATGGCTGTATATCAATATCTTCAATACCAATTACCCGAACAACGCCTTGTCCCATGGGCGGTTTGACCGACATGGTACGCACTAGCTCAGGGTTCGCTTCTAATTGTTCCTCAGTAATCCAATCGAAGCCAACTCGGGCATTCTTTTGGACCAACTCATTGAGCTTAGCTGTCAACTCGTCTTTATCAGGAGACTCTTCCAGGTCAAAATCCAAGCGACCTTTTTCTTCTCCGACAGAACCACCCGTCACCCCAGCATCAACCAGAGAACAAAGTAGATGCAAGGCTGTATGCATTCGCATCAGTTTATGGCGGCGATCCCAATTTAGATTAGCTGAGACGAGTTCACCAACATCAGGTTTCTCAGCACCATCAGCCAAAATATGGAGGTGAGCTCCTGTTCCTTTGTCTTTATAGCAATCAACAACCGACATAAGTTTACCGCCAATTGTCTGCATAATTCCCATATCGCCTGGTTGTCCACCGCCGGCGGGGTAAAAGATTGTTTGGTCCAGTTCCACCTGATTACCATTTACGGCAACCACTTTGGCCTTACACTTCTTTTTATATGCATCTTCACGGAACAATTCGATTGTCATAGCATCCCTCGATAATAACGATTAACCCCTCCCCTATTTTAGGGCGGGTTAATCGCTATTCAATACCCCTGTATATATACTTTGGTCCAGTGGATTGTCTTTAATCTTTCCAGAAAGGCTTATCAGATTCACCCATAGCTTGGGCACGGGAAATACCGATATCTTTGAGCAGATCATCACTTAGTCCAGACAAAGCGTGGCGTTGCCTCGCCTTCTCACGCCGTTCCGCCATCCAATCGGTCAATTTCACTAGATCATTTGACAATAGCGTAACACCCGCCATTAGCCATGCTGACCAGCTAAGAGCAGGTACGTTACGAGAATATCCTGGTATTGTATCGGTACAATTTGTCATAACACGCTCCTTTTTCCTTGAATTGTATCTATTTTTAACGGTATAATTGTCTCTCTTTTAAAAGTAAATGGAAACATTGTATCCATGACAATATGGACTCCCGACCTCAACGAATTCTCTGGCCCTCGGTACAAACGCATCGCTTCAGCTATTGGCGAAGCCGTTCTTCAAGGAACTCTGTCCCCAGGAGATCGCCTCCCCACCCACAGGGACCTTGCTTATAATCTACAAGTAACCGTCGGCACGGTGACCCGTGCTTACAAAGAGGCTGAACGCAGAGGGCTCTTAGACGGTGAAGTCGGGCGTGGTACTTTTGTCAAACAGCTTGAAACGCCGGAAAGTAAATTTGTCATTTCTGACATCAATAAATCAGGCGTCATTGATTTAGGCTTGAACTTCCCCCCGCCTGGCAATCGCGGCGAAGCTTTCCGCGCAACGCTGGAACAGCTTGCCATTGAACCCAATCTTCCAGCATTGCTCGACTATCATGCCGCCGCAGGAATTGACCGCCACCGAGCTGCAGGAGCCAAATTTATGAGTGGTTCAGGTTATATGCCTGATCCTCGGGAAATTCTTGTCACCAACGGTGCCCAACATGGAATGGCGGTTGCCCTCATGAGCCTTTGCAAGGCTGGTGATACCGTCCTCACAGAAGAACTCACCTACCCGGTCACAAAGGTCTTAGCCTCTCAATTAGGAATTAAACTTCATGGCATCGCCATGGATGGCGACGGCATGGTCCCTCAATCCTTAGAAGCTGCCTGCCAATCCACAGGGGCAAAAGTTCTGTATTTCAACCCTTCTTATCACAACCCAACAGGTACCTATATGCCTGAAGCTCGGCGCAGAGAAATCGCGGAAATTGGAGTGCGTTATGGCCTTATTATCATTGATGATGATGTTTTTGGCATGATGAATGAAACCCCTGCCCTCCCTATGAGCGCCATCGCGCCAGATAATTGTTGTTACCTCACCAGCACCAAAATCTTAGCTCCGGGGTTACGCATTGGTTTCTTACGAGTTCCATCAAAGCTCCTCCCCCTCTTTGAAACCTCTATTCGCACTACTGGATGGATGGCCTCTCCAATCCAGGCCGAAATCGCCACCCGATGGATCAATGACGGCACTGCAAACAAAATCACTGAATGGCACAGAGTCGAAACCATTAAACGTCGCCGCTTAGCCAACCAGGTCCTTGGCCCCCATGGTCTAAAAGTTTCAGAAAAAGGTGCTTATCATATTTGGTTCCATCTGCCCGAACCTTGGCATCAAGAAAAATTCATGGTCGAAGCTAAGAGCCGTGGGGTTAACCTCATCGGAGCAGATACCTTCGCCATTGGACGCAACCGCGCGCCCCATGCCATCCGCATTTGCTTAGGCTGTACCCATGAACGTGACGATGTCGAGACAGGACTAAATATACTTGCAGATATCCTTTCAAATACCATTTTAGCTAATGTAGCCGTTGTCTAATAAGCCTAGCCTTGGTAGCTTAAATCTAAGGAAAATTGAACTGACAAACAAAAATTAAGCAAAGGCCAGTCGATGAAAATTTATGTAGTTGATGACGATCACGTCCAGCTAAATGTTACATCTTTAATTTTAGAAAGCGCCGGGCACCAAGTGAGCTCTATGGCTGGTGGCATTTTAGCTATTTCTGAAATTGAGCAACAAAAACCAGATTGTGTTGTCATCGACCTGATGATGGCAGAAATGGGGGGACTTGAACTCCTCAGCGAATTAAAGAAAAAACAGCGGCTTAAGAACACTAAATTCGTCATCGTCACAGGTCATAGCGATAAAGTTTGGCGCATTAAAGCGAAAGAAAAAGGGGCCGATGGCTTTATCCTAAAACCTATCAGTCAGGAGGACTTCTCGGCTAAGCTTGATGATATCGTCTCAGGAAAAACGCCTTTTGAAGTCGACATAAACAAAGCCACCATTGATCTCTACACCGCCTCAACGCCCAATGGTTGGAAAGCCTCTGTTGCCCTTGAGGAAATGGACATCCCTTATAATGTGCATACCGTTGACCTCAAAGGAGCAGAACAAAAGCAAGACTGGTTCCTTAAGATTAACCCTAATGGTCGCATCCCTGCCATTATCGACCAGGAAGCTGGTAATTTCCCCATATTTGAATCTGGCGCCATTCTGATTTACCTCGCTGAAAAAAGCGGCAAGCTCATGCCACAGGACGCCAAAGGCCGTTCAGAAGTCATTCAATGGGTGATGTTTCAAATGGGTGGATTGGGACCAATGATGGGGCAAGCCAATGTTTTCCATCGTTACTTCCCTGAGAAAATCCAACCCGCCATCGACCGCTATCAAAATGAAACCAAACGTTTGCTAACGGTGATGGATACCCACCTCAAAGACAACTACTACCTCGCCAAAAAGTTCTCTATCGCCGACATCGCCAATTGGTGCTGGGCTAGAACCCATAAATGGTCCGGCGTCAAAATCGACGACCTCCCTCACCTGCAACGCTGGCTAGACACCATAGCCGAGCGCCCCGCATGTCAAGCCGGTATCAAAGTACCTATAGACCTTGAAGAATTGCGAACAGGGGACGGTGAAGGAGCTAAAAAATTCGCTAAAGATGCACTGACTATGGTTCAGCGATAGTTTTTAAGAAAGAAACTTATGGGCACTGCCTATTACCAGCAAAGGACTACGGGTCCTTTGACCTTATATGTTAGGCGGCTTTTTATGGGTGGTTAATGGGATATTTGAAGAAAGCTTTGCACGGTGAAGAGCGCTTATGGGTTACGTTTTGGCTGTTTGGGGTGGCTGGCAATCTTTTCATAATTATAGCTATGGGAGTTGTAGCTACTTACATAACAACTAAACATCCACATAGTTTTTTACGAACCTCCGAGTTTCCAATAATGGAAGCAATAGGGCTAACTTATATTCTATACTGTATTTTTTCGGTAGTTTGCACTTTAAACAGTGCATCAAAGTATAAAAGCTCTGTCGTATTAAAGGTATTAGCCATAGTAGGAATCCTATCTGTTGTTCTATGCGGGCTAGCTTTTACGTGGGGGCTCTTATTGTTTACGTGATTTTTAGATAACTATTAGAGAATTAAGGTCGACGACAGACACGGGCTTTGGGAGCCGTGACATATCCACGTCTCCTACAGCTACAAGCAAAGAGTCAAAAGATAAGAATTCTTTGCGGGCTTGAACTAAATCTAAAAGCTTAGCCAGTTACCAATGGATGCCCATGGTTTAGAGGGCCGTGACCTTTGCCGTAACCTGGAGCGGTACGGATAGCTTCTAGGACGTAATCACGGGCGCGAGTTATAGCTTGTTTTATGGAGAGGTTTTGAGCGAGGCCGGCTGAGATGGCGGAGGCTAGGGTGCAGCCGGTACCGTGAGTGTGGGGGGTGTTAAAACGTGGGCTTTCGAAAGTCTCGACGAGTTCACCGTTGGCGAAGAGGCGATCCGTTACCATATCGCCGGGGATATGCCCACCTTTAAGCAGCACCATTTCGGCACCGAAGGCGCACAGCCCCTTACCCATTTGAACGATAGCTTCATCACCTTCAACTTCATGGCCCACCAAGACTTCCGCTTCGGGGAGGTTGGGGGTGAGGACGGTTGCGAGGGGGATGATCTTTTCTTTGAGGGCGAGACTGGCTTCATTCTCTAACAAAGAGGCGCCGCCTTTGGCGACCATCACTGGATCAACAACAACGGGTATATTAGCAGAATAGTCGGCAATGCCCCGGTGCACTGCATCTATAATATCTGAGGAATGGAGCATACCAATTTTGATGGCATCAGCACCTAAGTCAGATAATACCGCTTTGATTTGCGCCTCGACGATTTCAGGCGGGATGCTGTGGATATCCGACACGCCGAGCGTGTTTTGAACGGTTACAGCGGTAACGGCTGTCATGGCGAAGCCACCAAGGGCGGTGACGGTTTTTATATCGGCTTGAATTCCAGCACCGCCACCAGAATCAGAGCCTGCAATGATAAGGACGCGCCCTTTCATTAACCTACCGCCGCTTCAATTTCGCTAACGATATCGCCCACCACAGAATTCACCAAAGCTTCGTCTTCCCCTTCTGCCATTACACGGATGAGGGGCTCAGTACCTGATTTGCGAATGAGAATGCGGCCTGTGTCTTTAAGCCTCGCTTCACCTTCTAAAATCGCTTTTTGAACGTTAGCCGCTGACATAGGCTCGCCCCCACTGAAGCGCACATTTCTAAGCAACTGGGGCAATGGTTCAAAAACGCGGCACGCTTCGCTTGTGGTTTTGTTTTGTTCAACAATAACAGCAAGCACTTGCAGGGCAGCAACGAGGCCGTCCCCTGTGGTGGCATAATCGCCGAGGATAATATGGCCTGATTGCTCACCGCCAACGTTAAAGCCTTTAGTGCGCATATGTTCAACAACATAACGATCACCGACCTTGGTGCGTTCTAAGGTCAGTTTTTGGCTGGCGAGGTAATGTTCTAACCCAAGGTTAGACATCACGGTCGCGACAATGCCGCCGCCTTTGAGTAAACCCCGTGAGTTCATATGTTGAGCGGCTACCGCCATCAACTGATCCCCATCAAGCATGTCGCCATTTTCATCACAAACAAGCACACGGTCCGCATCCCCATCAAGGGCGATCCCAATATCAGCACCATGCGTAACAACCTGGCTCTGCATCAGGTCAGTCGCTGTAGACCCACAGTCTTTGTTGATGTTGTAGCCATCAGGAGAAACTCCGACGGGAATAACTTCTGCACCAAGTTCCCATAGCACTTCTGGGGCGACTTTGTAGGCGGCGCCATTAGCACAATCGACAACGATTTTAAGACCATCCAAACGCAGGCCTTTAGGGAATGTGCTTTTAACAAATTCTGTATAACGACCCTTGGCATCTTCAAACCGCACTGCTTTACCAAGCTTGGAAGGTTCGGCGAGATGATCAGACAAACCATTGTTAACCAGGTGCTCAATCTCCCCTTCAACCTCATCAGAAAGCTTGTAGCCATCCGGACCAAAAAGCTTGATGCCATTATCTTGGTATGGGTTATGAGAAGCTGAAATCATCACGCCTAGGTCAGCGCGCATAGAGTTAGTTAAGCGAGCGACTGCGGGGGTAGGCATGGGGCCAACAAGGAAAACATCCATGCCCATAGAGATAAAGCCAGCGGTCAAGGCAGGTTCAATCATATAGCCCGAGAGACGGGTGTCTTTACCGATGATTACTCGATGTCGGTGAGCACCACGGGTAAAGTACCGTCCCGCCGCCATACCCACTCTGAGAGCGGTCTCAGCGGTCATCGGGTCTGTATTTGCAGTCCCGCGAATTCCATCCGTGCCAAACAGCTTACGCGCCATACTTATTTTGCCTTAAAATTAGAGTTTCCTTAGAGTAGTTTTTGATTAGGTTTACCCATTTGACCGGGATTATTTTAAATTGTGGTTAGGCAGGTCGTGCAGGGCGATGCGGGGCATCGTACAAACGGCATAACGCAGCCACAATTTAAAATAACCCGGCCTTCGGTGGGGCAACTGAACGTTTTGGAGGGCGTCGCGGAGCTTGAACGATGAACCACATCGCTCGGTGCACCGCTCCTACCCAAAACGATCATTTGCCTCCATCAAATGGGTAAACCTAATCAAAAACTACTCTAGTGCGGTTATAACGGCAAATCTTTAACATTCCACTATTTGTTCAGTCCAAAAGGGTAAAAGTTATTAACCAAACCTTAAAGATGCTGGAAAACGTCCTCGTTTTTTGATATATTGACTCCGCACAAGGAGATTTTCATGGCAGAGGTGCCAATTACGATTGAAGCATCGCAACGCTTAAATGCCGTTGTTGCCCAGTCTCAGCAACTGGTTGCTGAAGCACGAGAACGCAACACTAAAGCCGTAGATGCTCGTGCGGATATTGCAGAGCGTCTACGCGATACGGCGAACATTAAAAAAGCGCGGGATGATGAAGAAGAATTCAGGCTAGAATTACTTCAAAAACAACGAATTGATGACGAAATAAGGCAGCAAAATTTAGACGCTATTGATGCAGGACGCCCTGACCGCACCCTTCCTCGTGGTTCACTGGTCGATCTCCTTGCTTAGGTCTCCATTTCATTTGGCGTAACTGGATTTTGGTTTTCTATTGATACTTGGTAAGATTGCTCTCCTGGAGTAGCAAAAGCAACCTCAGACCACTCAAGCTCATTGCCGTCTTCAGTCGTCATAGTTCCTGATTGAGTGACTGTATTCCCACCAACGACAACATTCTCTGCCTGAGGGTTTAGATTGATTGAAGTGATCCCAAAATCAGATAGATTTTTTATCTCGCCCGTATCTGTTATGCCGTCTGTATTGGCATCTTGCCATATTCTGAGGGAATCATAGATCTCATCTTGAGCATCAATTTTCCCATCAGCGTTTTGGTCGTGCATGCGTAAGACATCATAACTGGTCGAGCCTTCTTCCGCCTCTACCCCGCCCCATTGGAAATCTGGAGAAATAATCTCGTCAATGCTGTCGATTACATCATTTTCGTTAGTATCGACCACCAGCAAGCCATCATCCGCCCCGACCCAACCGGTAGCTTCTTTGGCGTCATCGCCATACATATCAAACTGAACGCCGGCATCCACACCAACCAACTCAATTCCATCACCATCTAAATCCATAACGATTGGGTCGGTGTTCACCAAATTAATAGTCGTGCCAATCGGAGCAGACTCGGTACCAAAATCATCCCCAACTGTTAATGCGACAATCTTGCTTGCTGCGGCGTCTGTTGTACTGGTGAATGAAATACTTTGAATTGCAGTTTGATAATTGGCGATGGTGTCCACGCCGCTAATATTGAGAACACCGGTAGTTGAGTTAAAGGAAACCGTTAAGCTCCCAGGCGTTCCAACCGAAAGCACGTCGCCTGCAGCAAAGCCTCTAATCTCTATATGGGCATAAGAAAGTGTTGAAGAGTCATTATCAGCAATTGCCATGGTCCCGAATGGATTTATCGGCGTGTCGGCAACATAACAGTATTCCATGGAATTTGATGTATTGAGAAGAACTTCACTATTTTGGCCAACGTTCGCGATGAAGACGTCATTAATACCGTCCCCGTTCAGGTCACCGATATCTGCATTTTGGTGATGCTGCGTATTTGTTGAAAAAGTTCCTGATGCATTAACAGTAAAGGTTCCGGATCCATCATTGATCCAGTATTCTTCCTCACCATCCCAGCGTGTCGTGACAACATCAATATCGCCATCACCGTCTAAATCACCACTGGCTGAACCCTCACGGTCAGCTCCAGCACCATAAGTTACCGCAGTGGCAAAACTAGAAGCACTTAATGGGTTTGCCGTGCCAGTGACATCACTATCACCATTATTTAAGAAAAGTTTGTTTCCCGCATAACGGTTGGTCGTCCAAACATCCATCAACCCATCGCCATTAAAATCAGCAACTTCAACCCGATAGCTTTGAGCACCGCTCGTATCAAGAGTTCCCACTAGGGAAAAAGTACCGGCACCATCATTCTTCCATATTTCACTGGCTCCACCTCCACCACCAATGAGCATATCAAGGTCACCATCTTTGTCGAAATCACCAAACTCAGCATCTTGGTATTTTGTTCCAAGTGTTTGACCAGTGTCGGTAAAAGTGCCTGTGCCGTCGTTTGTATAAACCTTTTTAAAGCCACCCGCTAAAACAACTAGGTCCGCATTCCCGTCATTATTGATATCTGCGACCCCGACATTGTGAGCTGCGGTGAAAGTATGTCCTGCCGTAAAGGTTCCGTCACCTTTTCCATCATTGTTGGCATCATCTCCCATATAGACAGTCCCGCTGGCGGAGACAAAGTCGATGACCCCATCATTATTGAAATCTCCGGTCGTCACATGCCCATTTACCGCAGCCACAACAGACTCCGCCCCAAAAGTTCCAAACCCGTCGTTAAGGCGGGTAACGGTTTGGGTTACGTTATTCCCTACTAGAATGGCGTCCAAATCACCATCATTGTCAATATCTGTCAGCTTCACATCCCGGTAGTTTGGTGTCGCCCCAAAATCTTGGTGGGAAGCAAAAGTGGCTGTGCTGCTTGAGCTTGTGATTTCTGGCGCAGCATGAGCAGGAACGGCTGTTGTATCAAATGAGCCATCTGAATTGAAGCGCTGTGAATGTACATCGGTATAAGTGCCGTCACTCGAGTTCCACGAAACCACAAAGTCACCATCGGAGAGAACCGTGACACTGGGTTCTTTCTGGTCGTTTGTAACGGTGGTGTTCACTCGGAATTCTGAACCCACCTTGGCACCTGCATTGTCATAAACCTGTCCATAAATACCGTAGCTGCTTACATTTCCAGAATCATCACCTTGCCCCTCCCAAACGACAACAAACCCTCCGCCGCTGAAAGCCTCAATATCAACTCCAGAATTACTTGTGCTTGACCCACCCTGAACATTGGTTGTTGTGGTATTCACAAGGAAATCAGTGCCAACAGCTGTACCGGTATTATCGATAATTCGGGCATAAACCCCGTTGGTATCTTCTGGACCCGAACCTTGCCATGCGACAATCATATTGCCGTTGCTAAGGGCGGCGATTTTGGGGAACAGTTCACCGGTATTTTCTACCGGACTGATTTGAAACTCATCAGCCACCCAAGTGTCCAAACTAATATCATAAACCCGACCTTTAATGCCCGTGTACCCGGTTGCGGCATCGGCCCAAACAACCATAATTTTGTCGTCCGTTGTCGACTGCGCCAGGTCCGCTCCCATTTGGTGCTGCAAGGTAATGACATTATTCACTTCAACATCTGCGACGACTTTCGTATTTGAAGAATCGAAGGTGGTAAAGAAAACGTCAGAATAGTTGGTGCTAGCCCCACCTTCATCCCGGAAAACAGCAGCAAACCCACCCCCACTAAGCGCCATAAGCTGAGGGTCTGTCTGGTTGCTGTTAGTGAAAGTATTAATAACAAACTCGCCGCTCTCCTCAAGCCCCATGGCGCTGTAACGTTTGGCAACAACGTCATAATATTGGCCGTGAGTACCATCATAATCACCCCAGGCAATAATAAAGTCCCCATCGGTAGTCCCTACAACGGCGGGAACATTTTGGCTACTACCGGTGATGGTATTAACCATAAATTCGTCACCCCGTTTAGAACCATCGGCGTTGTAGACTTGAGCAAAAACATCCCAACCAGAAGCTTGGTCTAGAGATTGCCAAGTAGTGACCCAACCACCATCTGCCAGGGCCGCTGTGCTCGACGCTGTCTGATTGTTCGCTGTATGGGTATTCACCAAAGTATCAGCAGGATTAACCGATATATTCGCCGTTGAACTCGTCGTGGCTATACCATCCGAAACGGTATACTCAAAAGTCTCAGTTCCTAAATACCCTGGCGATGGCACATAAGTAAAATTCGTACCGTCATAATCCAACAGCCCATTAGTCAAAGCAACGGGACTACCCCATGCGACCCCATCGGTAAACGCCTGCCCCGCGACTGATTTAAGAATTATTGTATCACCTTCAGGGTCACTGACATAAGCCAGCATTTCTGCAGGAGTGAAAACATGGGGTGTATCTACCTTGTCAGATTCATTGATAACAGTAGCAATTGGAGCTTCTTGAACCGGGGCAACATCCACAGTAACCACTTGGGTAACAGTCCCCCCCGGGTTTCCATCACTTATTGAGATGGTGAAAGTATCGCTGCCATTATAATCAGCTGTTGGCGTATAGGTAAAATTACCAGCACTATCAATCGTCGCAGACCCGTTTGCGGGGTCACTGATCGAATATGTCAGAGGATCACCATCGGCATCTGTTGCCGTTACCTTCCCAGTTGCAACGCTGTCTTCTTTTACCAGAAGATGAGGATTAATGGTTGGGCCTGAGATCGTACCATCATGGCTGTTTGATGATTGGTCAGTTGCTGTCCCATCACCAAAATCATAATAAAATCTCAAATTTGGATCAGAAGGCGTGACACCATTATTGTAAGACGTTGCAATCTCGGCATCTGTTAGCTTTGCATCCCAAAGAGCAATTTCATCCATGCTTCCATCTAGTTGGTAATCATAGTTACCACTTGAATGAATTCCACCAATGCGAGGGTCTAAGTATGTATATGTTGAACCCGTCCAATGAGAGGTCGGAAGGTTTGGGACAGAGAAATCCCCATTAGCTGTACCACTAGCTTTACCATTTATATATAAGGTCGCACTGCTCCCATCAAAGGTCACGGCAACATGTGTCCATTCATTGGCAGCAACAGTGTCAGTACTATAAATATTGACACCATTCTGGGAATGGAAAACCAGTTGCCCTGGCGTTCCAATTATATTCGCATCACCTGAGTTAAGTCCGACACCGAATAGAGCCGTGGTGTTATTAAAATCTAGCTGATTAACAGTTAGAGCACTTCCGGTACCCGCTGTTGAGCCATCACCAATATCCGACAACTTTACCCAAGCTGAAATTGTCCCTGACGAGATATTGTTAAGCTGCTGCTCAGTCCCAATAATACTGTCATTCACTCCATCAAAGGCCATAACCTTTTGATCAAAGTTCGTGATCTTTGGAGGTATATTTTCAGGAAGTGGCGGCACATCAATACGCTCACCACCAATAATACGCTCACCACCAATAATCTTCCCTATATTACCTCCGGTACCCTTACCAATATCACCACCGATTCCTCCTCCAATCTCACCACCAGTATTACCTCCAGTATTACCTCCAGTATTACCCCCAGTATTACCCCCAGACCCTCCTATTATATTGCCATTACCGTTGCCATCTCCACCGTCAACAGGCCCATCTGTTGTTGTATTGCCACCAGGGTTTGGCTGTGTCAGGCCCTCAAGGCCAACATCATTTGCAAAAGTTGAAATAGTTGATTGGGCTTCAGCTTCTGCATCACTTAATTCAGCTTCCGCTTCTGCAACTTTATCTGCAGCCGCTTGCTGTTCTTCAGGAGATAAATTTTTAGCCGCCTCAAGTTCATTTTTTGCTTCATCAACTCTTGCTTTGGCTTCGACCTTGGCAACAACTTTTTCAACAGCATTACGGAAGCCATCTGGCAAAGAATTTCCAGCATTTGGCAAGCTACTTAACGCCCCACCAAAACGGCTGCCGAGTTCATCTAAGCCAAGAGTTCTCGGAGGGGACATGCTCCCTGATGCAGCTGAAACTCCTTGGAACGGGCTATTGATAACGACAGGAGGTACATCAACACCCACAATTTGAATGGTGATTTCACCTGTCAGGATACTATTTCCACCGCCACTTCCCTTTTCGGCCAATAATACCGTATCTGTATCCCCGGTTTCTGGGTTAACGCTGACGGCTGCCGCAGTTCCACGAATACCAATAGTGGCAATAGGGGTGGTTAGGGTCATGGCATCGGGAGAGACCTTCGCAAGTTGCCCACTCACAAATGACATAGCTCCTTTGACGAGGAATAACCCTCCACTCCCCTCTTGGGTAGCCGGGTCATAGACCATATCGTCAATGGTCATGGCAGCGTCGCCATCAAGAGCTAAACTGCTTTCATCGGCGAAAGTGATCCCAACCGACCCTTCTTCTGAGGTCTCAATCACATCACCAGCATAAATTGGATCACCGTTATTTAGCTCAACAACAGTGCCATCAATACGTTTTGCAGTCACACTACCTTCTGCTGTCTCGACAACACCAATAGGAGAAGTGTCGGAGCCAGCCTGAGCTGTTTCAACTTGCGCATATTCACCAGGAGCACGTGGTCCCGCTAAGCGCTCGACGACCCAGCCAGGAAGTTCTCCTCCGTTGGCGAGCATAAGGTCTGGCAGAGAATCAAAATTAAAGTATCCCTTTACCAGGATCATTGTTTCATTGTCAGGAGATAGGATGACAAGTTGGCCATCAACTAAGAGAAACTTGGCGTTTAAAATCCAATCAGCCGCTGGTAGCTCAACACCACCTTCTGTAGCGTTGACTTTAATAATTTCCTGTGGTGTCCCCTTCTGTTGAGAATTGGGACTTATGCTGTCAACCTTCTGGTTTGGTGCATTCATCGGATTTTTCCATCAAGTATTTCTGATACTGTAGTATGACGTTTTATATTGTAACAGTTAAAATATAATCATGGGATGAATGACAAACAGTGATACCCATCACTCACTTGTGGGAATTTTAGATTAAATTGATTATCCAACATCTCATTTAAGGAAAATATTGTTTATTTTCAGTGTACTAAGAAATTATTAATAAACAAGAACCGTAATTTTACGACAAACCAATCAACTTAACAGGCACCAACAAGAATAATGTTTTGATCTTGAGGAAACATTCTTGGTTACTTTGTTACTGAGTTCCATAGGGTTAAGGCTTGTTTTGCAGCAGCGACATCATGCACGCGAAAAATTTTTGCTCCTTGTTGGTAGGCTGCGATGTTTAGAGCAATAGTTCCTGGCTCTCGATTTTTCGGCCCGTCAATTCCAGCAATCCGACCGATCATACTCTTGCGGGAAATTCCTATTAGAATAGCACAGCCGATGTTTTTAAACCCTGAAAGGTTTTTAAGGAGGGCGAGGTTATGGTCATCGTTTTTACCAAAGCCTATGCCGGGGTCTATCGCAATTCTATTCTTCTCAATTCCAGCCTCAACGCAGGCTTTCACCCGCTCTTCTAGGTAACCATAAACCTCTTCAACGACATTTTCATAGTAAGGCTCTTGCTGCATGGTGCCAGGGCTACCAACCATGTGCATAAGCACAACACTGGCCTTTGAATTTGAAACGACAGACAAAGCGTCTGGGTCGTGGGTCAGGGCCGTAACGTCATTAACAATTACCGCCCCTGCTTCAAGAGCAGCAGACATCGTGGCAGCATTTCGGCTATCGACAGAAACCACAGCTCCCTTGGAAGCAAGTTCTCTGATAACAGGCACCACACGCTGTTCTTCCTCTTGGGGGGAAACTGGCACAGCACCAGGACGGGTGGACTCTCCACCGACATCAAGGATATGAGCCCCCTCCTCCCAAAGCTTTAAGCCCTGAGCAACAGCTTTCTCCGTATCACTAAAATCTCCCCCATCGGAAAAACTATCCGGGGTGACATTAACGATTCCCATTAAGGTTTGTTGAGAAGAAGATTGCCCCTCAAACAGGAAACCCCGCTCTGAAGCAGCGGGGTTTTCTTTATTCATTGGCATTGTAGCTTAACCTTCAGGAACCGGATCAGCACCAAAGCCACCATCTTTTTTCGGCTTGCTACCGCTGTTTGGAATAGAAGATCGGCGACCGCCTTCTTGGGGAGGTTCATCATCATATTCTTTACGGTTCAGGGTTTCGCCTTTGAGCAAGATATCAATATCATCCCCTGACAAGGTTTCGTATTGCAGGAGCCCTTGGGCCAGAATTTCCAACTGGTCATTATGATCAGTTAGGATTTTTCGCGCACCTTCGTAGCCTTCTTCAACAATACGACGCACTTCAGAATCAATTGTAGCAGCCGTCGTTTGTGAAACGTTTTGTGATTGAGCAACAGAGTGGCCGAGGAAAACTTCTTGCTGGTTTTCACCATAAGTCAGAGGGCCGAGCTTTTCAGACATGCCCCATTCCGTCACCATACGGCGAGCCATATCAGTAGCCATTTTGATATCGCTTGACGCGCCAGTGGTTACTTTCTCAGGACCAAAAATCAATTCTTCAGCAATACGGCCACCCATAGCAACAACAAGATCAGCTTTAAGCTTAGCAACAGAAACCGAAATCCGGTCTCCTTCAGGTAAGCGCATCACCATTCCCAGAGCACGACCCCGAGGAATAATGGTAGCTTTATGAATAGGGTCAGATTCTTCGCTGTGATGGGCACAGATAGCGTGTCCGGCTTCGTGATAAGCAGTAAGCTTTTTCTCTTCGTCTGACATAACCATAGAGCGGCGTTCTGCCCCCATCATGACTTTGTCTTTGGCTTCTTCAAATTCATTCATGGTGACCATGCGTTTGCCCCAGCGGGCAGCCAGCAAAGCCGCTTCGTTGACGAGGTTGGCAAGATCAGCACCAGAGAAACCAGGCGTTCCACGGGCAATGGTGCGGGCATTGACATCGGGAGCCAAAGGCACTTTGCGCATGTGAACTTTAAGGATTTTCTCACGACCAATAATATCGGGATTAGGCACAACCACTTGACGGTCAAAACGGCCAGGACGCAACAAAGCCGGGTCAAGAACATCAGGACGGTTAGTCGCTGCAATCAGGATAACCCCTTCATTAGCTTCAAAACCATCCATCTCGACCAGCAACTGGTTCAAGGTTTGCTCACGTTCATCATTACCACCGCCAAGACCGGCACCACGATGACGACCGACAGCATCGATTTCATCAATGAAGATAATACATGGAGCGTTTTTCTTGCCTTGTTCGAACATATCGCGGACACGGCTCGCGCCAACACCTACGAACATTTCTACAAAGTCAGAGCCGGAAATGGTAAAGAAGGGAACGTTTGCTTCACCCGCGATGGCACGAGCCAACAAGGTTTTACCTGTTCCTGGGGGGCCTACGAGCAAGCAACCTTTGGGGATTTTACCGCCAAGGCGCTGGAATTTTTGTGGGTCTTTTAAGAACTCAACAATTTCTTCAAGCTCAGTTTTGGCTTCATCAATTCCGGCAACATCTTCAAAGGTCACCCGGCCTTGTTTTTCAGTCAGCATCCGCGCTTTAGATTTACCAAAGCCCATGGCTTTGCCACCGCCGCCTTGCATTTGGCGCATGAAGAAAATCCACACACCGATCAGGAGCAACATTGGGAACCAGGAAATCAACACACCAAAGAGAGAAGGAACCCCTTCCTCTGTCGGCTGAGCCGTCACCCGAACCCCGTTCTTGGTGAGATTAGGCACCAAAGTTGGATCATCAGGAGTATAGGTTTGGAATGAACGACCATCTTTGTAGTGCCCGGTAACCGTATTTCCTTGGATTGTCACATCCATAACTTCGCCGCTCTCAACTGAGCCTAAGAAGTCAGAAAAGGCCAGTGATGTTTGTGGCCCCCGTGTCGATGCACCTTGAAAAAGGTTGAACAACGCGAAAACCAGTAGCGCTATAATAATCCAGAGCGCCATATTCTTGCTGAAGTTCACAGTGGTGGTCCTTCCGTAATCTGGCCTAAGCCATTTTTGTTCATGTCACCGCAACTCTCACGGCTTTTAAAATCTCATATGTTTTAAAACATAGTATGCCTGTTCTGTTAAGCAAGACGCAATCCTATGCCAAGGAGCGGATGAGCCGGAGAAAAGGCCATTTCTGCCACTTTTCTTGGGCTTTCACCACTTCCGCCCCGTATATACCCAAGGAGAGGCGCCGCTAACAGCCCTTTTTCATCCCAACAAGCGGGTAAAGTGATTAAAGCGGCCCGCATGACCTGGAAAGGAACAGTTTGTTCTTGTTTTAACTGAGCTAATCCTTCCTCACCAAGAGGCCGAAGAGTGAATGTTTCAAAAGCGGTAACCTTATAGCGTCGGTCCCAATGAATAACTTCTCCTGGCAAAACCTCATGATCCTGTGGAAAATTTCGATTTTCTCGCCAAATTGAAAGCAAATCCCTTTTCCGGCTTACGACACATCGCCCTAGCGTCCCTCTTGTTTTATTCTTTTTACTAATTAGGTTTTCAAAAAGGGCCTTCATATTTTTCCGACGTGGGCCGTAAATTCCCCCACCAACGGACAAAATGATTCTAGATAGGGCGCTTTCATCTATATTTGTGAGGTTTGAAAGCCCTACTTCTGCATAGCCGAAAGGGTGAAAGAAGGTGCTTTTTGCAAGTTCTCGTGCAATAGCCTCTTCTTTTTCTCTACGCAATAGGTGCAAAGCGTCAAAATCACCTTCACCACTCTGTGCTGATTTCCTAACCCGAACTCGTTCAAAGCAACTGTCCTCATTACTGGGATCATCAATCCATTCTTGAGCCAATTCCTTTAAGGTCGCCGTAATGGTTTCTCGGTCCACGCCTAACAAAGGGCGTAACAAACGTAAATTTCTGGTTTCGATAACAGGCGCCATGGCTGCCAAACCATCAGGGCCACTGCCTTTATTTTTGCGGAGCTGATAAGTTTCCTTCTGATCATCAAAATGATGCCCCAAGAGAAGGTGGAGAATATTTTGAGATCGACACCATTCCTCCAGAAGTCTGTACCGGGCTTTGCGAGCCTGTTCCTGAAGAGCTGACGAGGGTTTCTCGCCTTGCCATGTGAGTGTGTGGTGCTCGATATTCCGTTCAGCCATCCAAGTTTTAACCTGGCCAGCTTCTTTGGCTGAACCAGAGCGCAGGCCATGATCTACTGTCAAAGTGACCAGTTTTCCCTTTTGGGCATCGGTCCAACTTTTGGCTAGAAGAGCCAGAGCAAGGCTATCGCGCCCACCAGATAGGGCGACGGCTAAAGTCGGGGAATATTCATAAGGTGCAAAGGCTGCCATGGCCTTTGCAAAACAGGAGTCCGTGAGGGGCGTTGTCGCCCTAACACCCATTCCGTTTCTTTTCACGATCGGAGGCTTTTTTGATTTTGCTTGGTGCTCTGGGGAACTCTTTTCCTAATTTTGAAAAGGTCGCACAGGCTTCCCGTTTCTTATCTAAATTCCCAAGAGCCATACCAAGTTTTAACAAACCATCAGCAGCTTTATTACCTTTGGGATCGAGGCGGTAACCTTCTAGGAAAATTTCTGCCGATTTAAGATAATCCCCTCGCACATAATGGGTTTCACCCAACCAGTAGCGGGCATTGCCAGCCAATTTATCTTTGGGATTGTCTTTAAGGAATTCGGTGAGGGCAACTTCTGCTTCATCAAAATTACCCGTCATCAAAAATTTGCGTGCGTTGTTATACTGCTCAGCTACTGTAAGGGTTTTTGGTGCTGCAACTTGTGTAGCATTTGGGGGAGCTTTAGCAACAACTGTCGGTTTTGCCTGCTGTGTTTGAGCTATAGCCTTTGCCTCAACCTCCTGAGTGGGAGGGGCGTTATCACTAACCGCTTTTAGCTCTTCTTCCGTCACTTGCCCAAATGTCGATGGTTTAGAGCCACCTTGAAGAGTTGTTGTTGGAATTTCCTTCGTCACCCCTTGAGTCGGTGGAATTTTAGCTACGCGAGGAGTGCCTCCTTGCGCAACAGCTCCTTGACCAGCAGCAGAAAGGCGGAAATCGATATCAGACATCAATTTGTCAATACGAGCATTCATCATTTGGATATCGTGAGCGAGAGACTCCACCGTTCCGGCGAGATTCCTCATCTCACTTTCCAATTCCCCCATGCGTACTCCGGCTTGGGCTGCACCAAGGCCTGAACCACTAGCAACAGCTGAAGCTGGGGGTGTCTGCCCTTTATAAACGGTAAGATTGAGGGTCTTAATATCCCGTTCGAGCCGCAACATGCGATCAATAACGGATTGCAAATCACTGTTTTGTGCTTTGGCAATTTGTGGAACACTTATTGTTGCTAAGAGTCCAACCGCAAAAATGAAAGCAAATTTGCCCCAAGAACTTTTCATCGGGATATCCTCAAATACCATACCAAAACCAGGAAGAGCTTACTATTTATCGACAAACAGGCAAAATTAAGGCGCGTACCTAGCGAGGCACACGCCTTAACTTATCAATAAACTCGTTACGACCTCATTACTTGAGGATGGTAACAGAGCGCCTGTTTTGTGACCATGCGGCGTCTTCGTGGCCAAGAGCAACTGGACGTTCTTTACCGTAAGAGACGGTTGAGATGCGGCTGGAGCTAACGCCAAGAGCAACCAAGTAGTCTTTAACGGAGTTTGCACGACGTTCGCCGAGTGCCAAGTTGTACTCACGGGTGCCCCGTTCATCACAATGGCCTTCAACAACGATGGTTTTGTCCGAATACTTCTTCAACCAAGCAGCTTGTCCTTGGAGAACTCTTTGAGCGTCGCTATTGACGTTGTATTTGTCATAACCAAAGAATACGCGGTCACCAACTGCGATAACCAAGTGCTCTTGACTACCAAGAACCGGACCGGAGCTTGATGAAGCAGTCATTTTGTCGCCGCTGCCATCAGTGGTCGCAGCTTTCTCAGGTGCGGTTTCACAAGCAGCCAGAAGAGCTGTTGCAGCGATGATGCTCAATACTTTTAAACGCATTTATAATCCCCCTTAGACGGAGTTAAATTTATCAAACCTAATTATGTTACAGGCTGTAACCAGACCAAAACCCCTTCGTACAACCTGAAACATCGAAATCCTTGAGAGAAAATATCCGAACTTGGACCCTCTTTGCAACCTGGATTAAACGCAAAGCCTACTTTTCTCAGAAATTTGACTATATTATTGATCTATCAAGGAATCAAGGGGGACCACGCCGGGTCCGAAGCGCCAACAGGAGTCTTGATTTGCCGCTCGTTGTATCCAGTTAGATCAATGGTATAAAGTTTTGACCTCACATCTCCCTTTTTACCAACAGGTGTTTCCCTAAAGAAGGTAATCACACGACCATTTGGTGCCCATGTCGGTGATTCTACCAAGAATCCGTTTGAAAGGATTCGTTCACCACTTCCATCAGGGCGCATCACCCCGATGGAAAACACCCCACCTGTAAACTTGGTAAAGGCGATCAGATCACCCCGTGGAGACCACACAGGCGTTGCATAACGCCCTTTTCCAAAGCTTATACGCTTAACACCGCTACCATCTGAGCGCATAACATAAATCTGTTGAGTGCCCCCGCGGTCGGAGTTGAAGGTGACAAACTTCCCATCAGGAGAATAGCTCGGTGAAGTATCAATCGCGCTGTGTTTTGTTAACCTTTTTACTCGCCGCGTCCGTAAGTCCATAGCATAGATTTCTGAGTTGCCATCCTTAGCCATACTCATGATCACGCTGTTGCCATCAGGGGCAAAACGAGGCGCAAAGGTCATGCCTGGGAAGTCGCCTAAAAGCTCTTGGCGACCCGAATCAATATTGAAAATATAAACACGCGGTGTGTCATTAAAATATGACATATAGGTGATTTCTTGCAGAGTCGGAGAGAATCGGGGGGTTAAAACAAGGTTGCTGCCATCAGTCAGGAACCGATGGTTAGCACCATCCTGATCCATAATGGCAAGGCGTTTGATCCGATTAATTGGTGAGCCGGTTTCAGAAATATAAACTATACGGGTATCGAAATACCCTGTCTCACCTGTAATCCGTTTATAAATCGCATCGGCAATTATGTGAGAAATCCGACGCCAGTTCTCGGGAACTGTGTAATAAGCCAGCCCGACCATTTGTTGTTCAGCGAACACATCCCAAAGGCGGAACTCTACGCGCAAGCGACCATCAGGAGCCATTTTTGCACGGCCTTGCAATAATGCCTGAGCATTAATGATCCGCCAATCCCCAAACCGAGGCAATGTCCGCATTTGTGCCTGGCTTTGAATAAAGGCTTTTTTATCTATGGGTTTGAAAAGACCAGAACGCTCGAGATCAGCCGCAATCACCGCTGCGACATTACGCCCGTGAACTTTATCAACGGCGCTATCACCGACAAAATCTGTAATGGCGATGGGAAGAGCTTCGACCTTACCTTGCGTAATATCAATTTTCAGTTCAGCAAAGGCTGATTGTCCACCAACAAACACGGTCAGGGCAGCAAAAGTTACGGCGACAAACAATTTTCTCATCAACATTCCCATTTCCTCATTGGCCGAACATTTCTTTCGGATTAAACCTTAACGTCATAGATTTCCAGCGATCATATTTATCAAGTGGTAATTTGAACGGTTGGCAGCGAGGATTCAAGACCGCACGAAAAGCACTCTCGGCAGCCGCCCGATAAAATGAGTCACTAGACATGCGCGAACTATTTTTAATTTCTGCCGTTCGCACCTTACCATCTGGGTTCATCACTACAGCAATTTCAATAATTAAATTCTCCGCATCCTTTGCACCAGCAGGTAAACTCCAGCATTGAGCAATCTGGTGTCGCACAGCGTCGATCTCACTCAAAGTTATCGGTTTTGAGTGATCCATAGGCTTATCTGAAGAAGCTAAAACTTTAGCAATTTCTTGCTCGAAATCTTTTTTTGGTTCCTGTTTCTTCTTCGGTGCTGGCTTCGCAGGCTCTTGGCGCATTTGCTCTAAACTCTTGAGAACCGAAGCAAAGGCATCCGGTGGCTTAGGTTTACGCTTAGGCTTTGCTTTAGCCAACCGTTGCGGCGCCTTTGGTTTAGGCTTCGCTACAGGCTCAGGCTTAGGTTCCGGCTTAGGTTTGGGTTTAGGCTTAGGTTTTGACTCTATGGGCAATGCAACAGCTTCAGGCTCCGGCTCTGGGGTTGGCGGCGGTGGTGGTGGCGCTTCAGCTTTTGTTGGCGGAGGCGGAGGTGGTGGAGTTTCTTTCTTGGGCTCAGCTTTTGGAGGTTCTGGTTTCGGTTTGGGTTTAGCTGCTGGTAAGTTAGTTTGTTCAGCAATATCCACCAACTCAACAATCACTGGCGCTTCCACCAGCAATTCATCACTGCGAAGCAAAGGGATACCGAAATAACTCAGCACCACAACTACGCTGTGGATCAACAAGGAGATGATGACACTTTTGCCCATGGTTCTTAAGTTACTTCTTTTTCTCTGTTGGCAATTTAGTTACCAGAGCTACTTTTTTGAAGCCTGCCGCATTAATCGCCCCCATAACCTTCATTACCCGACCATAGTTTATATTGGCATCCCCACGGACAAAAATACGGATATCAGGGTTATTACCTGTTACCGCCATCAATCGGGCCCCTAAAGCATTCAAATTGACAGAGGTATCTTGCAAGAAAATACGCCCAGTTTTATCCACTGAAACAGATAATGGTTCATCGTCACCTTGGATGACTGCGGCCTTGGTCTTGGGCAAATCAACCTGCACGCCAACAGTCAACAACGGAGCTGTCACCATGAAAATCACCAACAGAACCAGCATCACGTCAACCATAGGCGTGACATTAATCTCAGCTATTGCAGTATAACCCCGCCGTCCGCCTTTTCGTTTTCCTCCGCCGTTAGTACCCATAGACATGATTAGTGCACCTCGTCAGAAGAGGGGCGGACTTCATCCATTTGCCGTGACAAGATTGCGGAAAATTCACCAGCGAATGTTTCAAGCCGGCCGGCATAACGGTCTAAATCTCGAGAAATTTTGTTGTAAGCGACCACAGCAGGAATAGCTGCGACCAATCCGAGGGCTGTTGCAAACAAGGCCTCAGCAATCCCCGGAGCTACGACAGCGAGGCTAGTGCTTTTGGTGGTCGCAATGGCTTGGAAGCTGTTCATGATGCCCCAAACAGTACCGAACAATCCGATAAAGGGGGCGGTTGATCCTGTTGATGCCAGGAAGGTCATGTAACGCTCAACCCGGTCCATCTCGCGGGTCACTGTAATCTGCATAACCCGTTCAATACGATCAGCAAGGCTTTCACGCATGCTATCACTACGGCTGCCTGTACGTTGATGGGTGGTGCGCCATTCCCGCATTGCCGTGGCAAAAACCGCCGTCATCGGATCACCAGGATTATTCCCAATACGGTCAAAAAGAGCTTCCAAAGAACCACCAGACCAAAATTCACTTTCAAACTTAGTGGCTTTAGAATTTAAGCGTTTAAGTTTAAAGGTTTTCTCAAAAATAATTGCCCAACTCCATACGGAAGCAACAACGAGAAGAATCATCACGCCTTTAACAATGAGATCCGCTCGCAAAAACAGGGCCAGCATGGAGAGGTCCTGGGCGGCAACGTTACCCCCTAAATTAACCGCATCGATAACAGTATTTTCCATAACTTAACTCTCAGTTTCTAAATAATATTCTTTTAAGGTATCGCGCACATTCTGAGGAATGCGCGCCGGGCGCCCATCTGATTTAATCACCACACAACGCACATCAACTTTAACCAGCAATTCCCCATCACGGTAAATGCCTTGCCGCATGCTCATACTTGCGCCTTTAAGTTCAGATACAATGGTTCGAACTTCTAAAGCCTCATCAAGACGGGCAGGAGAAATATAGTCAATCTCACAACGTCTGATTGCCCAATCCACCCCATGCTTTTTCTTCATTTCCCCGTGATCTAAATAGACCAAGCGCAGAAACTCTGTTCGTCCCCGTTCCGCAAATCTCAAATAATTGCCGTAATAGACGATTTGAGCCGCATCGGTGTCTTCGTAATAAACCCGAACAGGGAACACATGCTCTTTACCTTCAAAATGTCCCGAAATATCACTCATTAATTTTCCACATTATCTTCAAACAAATCCGGTATATCCCGCCCTTTTGGAGCGGATAGCCCCAAGTGTTTATACGCTTTATCCGCCAGCATCCGTCCTCTTGGTGTCCGCATCAACAATCCCATTTGCATCAAGTACGGCTCAACAACCTCCTCAATGGTATCGCGCTGTTCAGACAAAGCTGCTGCCATGGTTTCAACCCCTACTGGGCCTCCGCGATAATTATCTGCAATGCAGGATAAATATCGACGATCCATAGAATCCAACCCAATTTTGTCGACTTCAAGGCGGTTTAAAGCTCTATCAGCATTTTCTGCATCAATAGATTCAACCCCACCAACAGAAGCAAAATCCCGAACCCGACGCAATAGGCGCCCTGCAACACGAGGAGTTCCCCGTGAGCGCCGAGCAATTTCGGTCGCGCCATCCTCAGTCAGGTTTGCACCAAGCACTCCTGCCCCGCGACGGATAATCCCTTTAAGTTCTTCTTCAGAATAAAAATTAAGCCGCAAGGGAATACCAAAACGATCTCTTAATGGTGTGGTAATTAACCCTGACCGGGTCGTCGCCCCAACCAAAGTGAAGGGGTTAAGGTCAATCCGAATAGAACGAGCCGCCGGACCTTCACCAATGATTAAATCCAGTTGAAAGTCCTCCATAGCAGGATAAAGCACTTCTTCTATGGCAGGACTAAGGCGATGTATTTCATCAATGAAAAGAACGTCACGAGGTTCTAAATTGGTCAACAGGGCTGCAAGATCGCCAGCTTTAGCCAGAACAGGCCCTGATGTTGCACGAAAACCAACTCCTAATTCACGAGCAACGATTTGTGCCAAGGTGGTTTTGCCTAAGCCTGGAGGACCATAAAGCAAAACGTGATCCATAGCTTCGCCACGAGATTGGGCTGCCTGAACAAAAACACGTAAATTTTCACAAGCCTGTCGCTGCCCAGTGAAATCATCTAGGGTAAGCGGGCGTAGAGAACCTTCACCAGTATCAGCAGTCCCCTGCTCTGTCCCTATGACCCGTTCTTCTTCCATCTAAAACCCTTTTGGACCGAGTTCTTTCAGTCCTTGTTTAATCAGCTTATCAACCGTGGCGTCATCCCCAAAGGCTGCAGCGGCCTGAGTAACGACACTAAGGGCTTCACTCCTACCGTATCCAAGGTTAACCAATGCTGAAGCCGCTTCCATTGTTACTGCTGGTGACGTTCCTGCTGTTGTTTTTTCTGACACTTCAGCAGACAAAGTTGTTCCAACACTACCTAAAGCAATGGCTCCAGCTTTTTCCTTAAGCTCAGTCAATATCCGTGTCGCGACTTTGGGACCAACCCCATTGGCCCTCGTAATCGCCGCTTTATCTTGAGCTGCGATTGCCTGCATGATTTGATCAGGTGAGAGAACGCCCAAAATTGCTAAGCCCACTTTAGCTCCTACACCCTGCACGGTGATCAGCAACCGATACCAATCACGCTCAACTGAATCGATAAAACCATAAAGGTGGAATTGATCTTCACGGACATGGGTTTCAACAAACACTCGAACGGCTTCTCCTACACCGGGGAATTTTGACAAGGTTCTGTTAGAACAAAATACCAGATAACCAACGCCGCCGACATCAATAACGGCCCAGCCTTCACCTGATGAATCTAAAGTACCACTCAGTTTCGCAATCATTTTTTTGCTCCTGCCATAACCACAGCATTCTCCCATGCCCTTTGTGTAACCCGATGATGGGAATGACAAACAGCCACAGCTAAAGCATCTGCGGCATCTGCGGTTTTGATTTCACAACCAGGCAGCAAGCTTTTAATCATCATTTGAACCTGTTCTTTAGCCGCATGGCCTGTTCCAACAACAGATTTCTTGATAAGATTGGCTGAGTACTCAGCGACAGGAAGGCCTTTTTTCGCTGGAGCAAGAAGAACAATCCCCCGGGCTTGTCCTAGCTTAAGCGTAGAGTTAGGGTTTTTATTGACGAAAGTTTCTTCAACAGCAGCTTCAGAAGGGTTGTAGGCATCAATTACCTCTCCGAGACCATCATAGAGTTGAACCAATCGCTCAGCGAGCGACCAGTCTTTATTGGTCCGCACGACACCATCGGCAACGTGGCGCAAACGATTGCCGGCAACATCGATAATCCCCCAACCGGAGATTTGCAAACCCGGGTCTAGCCCTAGCAGTCTCATATGTCCCTTCTTAAACTCCTTTAAAAATTACCCAGCACTCAGCTTGGCTAAGACTTCATCGGAAACTTCAAAGTTAGAAGCAACTCGTTGAACGTCATCGTTGTCCTCAAGAACATCGATCATCTTAAGCAAACTCTCGGCCTTACCTTCATCTAACTCAGTGGTTGTCTGAGGTTTCCAATCAAGGCGCGCTTCATCAGCGGTTTCAAATGAGGCCTCAAGGCCTTCACGAACTGTGTTAAAATCATCAGGGTCACAGATAATTTCATGACCATTGTCATCTGAAACAACATCCTGAGCCCCGACTTCCAAAGCAGCTTCAAACATTGTGTCGGCATCAGTTTTATCCGCCCCATAGACAATCAAGCCAACCCGATCAAACATAAAGGCCACGGAGCCACTCTCCCCCAGATTGCCGCCATATTTGGTAAAAGCAGCCCGAACTTCGGAAGCACTACGGTTACGGTTATCGGTCAAAACATCAACGATAACAGCTACCCCGCCAGGACCATACCCTTCGTAGCGGACTTCTTCATAGTTTGCCGTATCATCCCCGCCAGCACCTTTTTTAATAGCCCGCTCAATATTGTCTTTAGGCATATTTTTGGCACGTGCCGCTGCAATTGCTGAACGAAGCCGGGGGTTCATATCAGGATCAGGTGCACCTAGTTTGGCCGCAACTGTGATTTCTCGACCGAGTTTTGAAAACTCTTTAGCCCGCTTTTTATCCTGAGCACCCTTACGGTGCATAATGTTCTTAAACTGGGAATGACCTGCCATTGCCGTCTTTCAACTCAACTTCTTGGGAAAATATATTCCAATGATACCACATGTTGCGATTACTGCGAACAGTCTATCGCGCTAAATTTGGACGGCAATATGGCAGGAAAAATCCCAGAGGGAAAGACGTCCATGATGATTTTTTCAAGTCAAAATTTCCAAATTCACCCTTTTTAAGGACGAAGGGGGGTGCTAATCTCCCTTCATTGAAAATTGTCGTCATGAATTTTCGTCGTGAAAAAATAATAATCAACAATCTTTCTCCGACCAATTGAGCGTAAAAACCCCTAAAAATGCGGGATATACGATGATGACTATTTGGGTGCATAAAGGGAAAGCGGATGAGCGATCAAGCTACTGTTGGGGTAAAAAAACATAAAACCGTTGGTGCAAAAATTCTTGCCAGCATTCTTATCATTCTTATTTTAGTCGCCGCTGCTGATTTCACTTTGGGAGAATTCATCTCAAAGTCGGTTTCAAAGCAGTCTGACAGCATATTAAAAACTGCAGGCCAGATCATCGTCAAGAAAGATGAATTGATTAATGCTAACCTTGCTAAAGAGCTTAAGCTTAGCAACGATAAACTTATGATTTATCACGACCTGAATGAGGAAAGAGCCAGGACCAAAACAACGGAAAAAATCGCTTATTTAGCAGGCTCCCGCTTTGGCATTTCAACAAGCGTCGCGACCTTGACTGAAGCCGCTATGATGGGCGGGGATGCTGAAAAAATTCTGGAACTAATGGAAACACTGATCGAAAACCCAGATATTAAGTTTATTGATCTGTGGCGTATAGATGGTACCCAAGCCTTCCGTGACAACCTGACCATTGATGCTGTTAATACGTTCCTTGATGACGAAGCATTTGAGCGACGTGATGAAGAAGAAGCCATTGCTCTAGAAGGCCCTCGCGCTGCAACCCTTAAGGCTGCTGTTGAAAGCCATAGCAATGAGAAAACTCTACAAGGTGAAATAGAAGATGATGAAGGCAACAAAGAACAAGTCCTTTATTCATACTTCATCTTAGAAAACAAAGAACAATGCCAAGGATGTCATGGCGAGAATGATATCCCGCGTGGAGTTATTGAACTAGCTTTGTCAAATAGTGAGCTTCTGAAACTTGAAACAAAAGCTAAAGATGAGTTAGACAAATTAAACCTGCATCAAGCTGATGAAGAGAAGAAACTTCTGGCAGGTAATAAAGCAAGACAAGCCAAAATTGTACAAGATTCACAAAGTTATTCGCAAGAAATGGCTGCAGCCAAAGAGTCCCTCCGCGACGTCCAAACTCAATCTAAAAACTGGAGCCTCTTTGCAAAATTTGGTTCTCTGATACTGAGTATTTTTATCATCCTTGCTCTCCTTCGGACTCTAGTTTCAAACCCCTTAAAACGTATGGCTGACGTTATGCGCAATATCTCAAAAGGTAACCTTGAAACTGAAATCCCTGACACTGAGAAAGAAGATGAGATTGGGCGCATGGCTCGTGCTGTGAGCGTTTTCAAAGAAAATGCCTTAGAGGTTAAACGACTGGAAGAAGAGCAAAAAGAATCAGAAGAAAAAGCCGCTGCAGCCCGCAAAGTTATGCTCGATAAAATGGCTGACAATCTTGATGCTAGTGTTGGTTCCGTTGTTCAAGCTCTTTCATCGACAGCAGGAGACATGCAGTCCTCTGCCCAAACTCTTCTCACTAATGCTGCAGAAACCATCAATAAATCTCAAACGGTCACGACAGCATCTGAGCAAGCTTCAAACAATGTCCAAACCGTAGCTTCTGCTGCGGAAGAACTATCCATCTCCATTAATGAAATTAGTCGCCAAGTCAAAGAGTCAACGCGAGTTGCCGGCAATGCCGTTGAAGAAGCTGAACAGAGCAACATACTTGTTCGAGGCCTAGCTGAAGCCTCACAAAAAATTGGCGACGTTGTAAGCTTAATTACTGATATCGCAGAACAAACCAATCTTTTAGCCTTGAACGCAACCATTGAGGCTGCCCGTGCAGGGGAAGCTGGCAAGGGATTTGCTGTTGTTGCTTCTGAAGTTAAAAACCTTGCGAACCAAACAGCGAAAGCGACTGAAGAGATTTATACGCAGATCAATGAAGTACAAACAGCGACTGAAAGCGCAGTTGGTGCTATCGACCGCATTACTAAAACAATCAGTAATATCAATGAAATTTCATCTGGGATTGCCGCTGCCGTTGAACAGCAAGGTGCCGCGACCCAAGAAATTGCTCAAAATGTTGAACAAGCCTCTGGCGGGACACAAGAAGTTTCAATCAATATTGGCGGTGTAACCGAAGCTGCATCACGTACAGACGAAACTGCTAATGTAATATTATCGGCTACAGGCGAGCTTTCTGAACAAGCAAAAACGCTTGCAGGTGAAGTAGAAAGGTTCTTAGTCGCAGTTAAAACTGGATAAATTCTAGTAAACCATACTTAACGTATATTAGATAAATACCCGGGTATACCCTAGGTTTTTGTAGGGTTTCTTGATAACAGTTAAGTTCTGTAGAAAGGATTAGAGTATTCTAGCGCCGCCGGTTTATTTAACTTATTGAACGATGCGAGAGTTTTGATGCGTATTTCAGCTAAGCTTCCTCTAGTCACTGTTATCCTTGCTGTCGTTGCAACAGCAGCAACCGGGGTAATATCAGAAATGCAAGCAGCAAGGGCTTTAGAGGACTCCGCTCTTAGAAAATTAGAGGCTGTCCAAGAAGCACGTAAAACTCAATTAAGCAGCTATCTCGGTTCGATTAAAGAAGACATCCAAAATATGTCTGAGAACGCAATGATCGTCGATGCAGTTCTCGATCTACAATATACCTTTGAGTCGGTTAAAGGCGGGCTACCAACATTAAAAGATATGTTTGTGACAAAAAACCCAAACAAAAAGGCCGAAAGATATAAAATGGCCAAGTCGGGTAGCACTCGGTATTCAAAAACCCACGCCACAAACCATCCTGTATTTCACCGTTTTGTTGAACGCCGCGGTTACAAAGATATTATCCTGATCGATGCCAACGGAAATATTGTATATACCGTGTTCAAAGGGGATGACTACGCCACAAATATTGAAACTGGCCCCTGGAAAAAAAGCCACCTGAACACTTTATTTCAAAAACTAAAAAAGAATGTTAAACCCGGGTTCGTAGCTTTTACTGATGTGAAAGCCTACCCTGCCAAAGACAATGAACCTGCAAGTTTTATTGCGACTCCCATGGTTGATGGTGAAGAGTTCCTAGGCGCACTCATTTTCCAAATGCCCGCTGATCGTATCAACCGGATCATGCAAAACAGAGCTGGTATGGGGGAAACTGGTGAATCATATTTAGTTGGTACTGATTACTTAATGAGAAGTAACTTAGGCCTTAGCGAAGAACCAACAATTCTCAAAACTGAAGCAAAGTCAGCCTCTGTTGAAAAAGCATTAGCAGGCGAAAAAGGGATTATGGTAACGAATGATTATAAGGGGGTAAACTCATTGTCCGCTTATAGTCCCATTGATTTTATGGGAGTGCGTTGGGCTGCTATAGCTGAAATTTCGATGGCCGAAGTTGATAAACCAGTTAAAGCTCTTAAGATTACTTTAGTGGTCTCTGCTTTGGTTATTGGTGCCCTTATCGGCATTATCGGCATGTTCTTTGCCAGAACGATTACCAAGCCTATTAACGTCATGGCCGAACGTATGCGTGAACTCTCCAAAGGGGATCTAGAGGTCATTATCCCAGACTTGGACCGGCAAGACGAAATAGGGCGTATGGCTCGTTCCGTTGAGGTGTTCAAAGAAAATGCCATTGAAGTAAAACGCCTAGAAGCTGAGCAAAAAGAGGCGGAACAAAAAGCCACTGACGCTAGACGACAAGTCTTGGACAAAATGGCAAGCGACTTGGAAACAAGTGTCGGTAATGTAGTCAAAGCTCTCTCAACCGAAGCAGATGAAATGCAGACATCGGCTCAGACCATGCTTGATAATGCCGATGAAACCAACACACGTTCGACTTCTGTTGCTTCAGCCTCAGAGTTAGCTTCAGATAATGTACAAACTGTGGCTTCTGCTGCAGAGGAACTGTCCAGTTCAATTAGTGAAATTAGCGGCCGTGTTGCTGATTCAACTCGTGTTGCTGCCGATGCAGTGAAAGAAGCGGAACAAAGTAATGAGCTAATCAAAGGCTTGGCTGAAGCTTCTCAGAAAATTGGCCATGTGGTGAGTATGATCACAGATATTGCTGAACAAACCAACTTACTGGCTTTAAATGCGACGATCGAAGCTGCCAGAGCCGGGGACGCTGGTAAAGGCTTCGCAGTAGTGGCTTCTGAAGTTAAAAATCTTGCCAACCAAACAGCAAAAGCCACCGACGAAATCAATGGCCAAATCAATGAAGTACAAGGGGCAACCCAACACGCGGTTGATGCCATTGAGCATATTACAGTGACCATTGGAGAAATCAGTAATATTTCTTCAAGCATTGCGGCGGCTGTCGAAGAGCAAAGCGCCTCTACCCAGGAAATTGCCCGTAACGTTGAACAAGCCGCTGGCGGTACTCAAGAAGTTTCAACCAATATTATTGGAGTTACTGAAGCAGCACGCCAAACTGATGAAACGGCAAGAGTAATTCAAAAAGGTGCGAAAGAACTTTCAAGTCACGCCGACGCCCTATCAAGTGAAGTAGAGAAATTCATTACCGCAGTTCGGACTGGGTAATTAATTTACGCACCAAACGTCATGCCCGACTTGATCGGGCATCCAGAGTCACAAATTCCACCGTTTATCACTTACGCTGGTTTCCTGCTTTTGCGGGAATGACTGTGCTTTTTACTTTAACAGGAAGTTCGCTACGAAGGCATGATTGGAATCAGGCGGGGGCCAATCCTTATGGGAGAAACTTTTGTCGCCTTACCTGTACGATCATCGGTTTCTAGATAAAAGGCGCAGAGCGTCCCCTCCCCTTCAGAAGGTTCCAAGCGATTGCCAGGGACTTTCTTCGTAAAGCGGGCAATTGCGACTTCCTTTTTCATGCCAATCACCGAGTTATAGTTCCCACACATACCAACATCGGTTTGATAGGCAGTGCCACCGGGTAAAATCTGAGCATCGGCACTGGGAATGTGAGTGTGGGTGCCACAAACCATAGAAACCCTGCCATCAAGGAAATGCCCCATTGAAAATTTTTCGCTGGTCGCTTCAGCATGTATATCGACTAGGATTGCATCCACAGTTGAACCCAGCCTGTATTTTGTTAGCTCTCGGTCCACGGCTGCAAAAGGATCATCCATGGCATCCATAAACAACCGCCCTAAAACTTGCATCACAAGGACCTTACGGCCTTTAGCTGTTGTATAAAGCTGTGCACCCCTGCCCGGTGTTCCGGCAGGATAATTTAAGGGACGAATTAATTTTGGGTCTGTTTCAATATATGAAAGGATTTCACGCTGATCCCATACATGGTTTCCTGTGGTAATCGCGTCGGCACCTTCCTCATATATTTCTTTGCAAATTTTCGCAGTAATACCAAAACCATGGGCGGCATTTTCACCGTTTACCATAACAAAATCTAATTTTAGCTCTTCACGAAGACGGGGAAGGTTATCCTGGAGAACTTGGCGACCTGGTTTTCCAACGATGTCACCGCAATAAAGAATTCTCACTCAAAATCTCCCTTAAACATATTCAAAACTTAATAGCCCCCTCTTCTGTCACCACCCCATCAAGCTTTTGGTCAAAAGGGCCTGTCGGTACTTTTTCAACTTGTTGACAAGAGAAACCAGCACCGAAGGCAAGAATGTCCTCATTTCTGCGTAATAATTCAAGGGTGCGATCATAATAACCTCCCCCATACCCTAAACGCGCCCCTGACATATCAAAACCAACAAGGGGGACAATTATAATCTTAGGGAGGAGAATTCCGTTGTATTCCGGGGGAGTGAGCACACCGAACTTGCCACATACGAGTTTAGTATCTGGTGTCCAAGACCGGAAAGATAATGCTTGGTCTGCTTCCTCAACCACAGGGAGGGAACAACGGATATTGTGTTGAAAAACTTTTTGAAGAAACGATTCGGTACTTATCTCAGATTTGATTGGCCAATAGGCAGCCAGAACATTTTCAGTTTTTAACAGAGAGTTTGTTCTTAAGAATTGGAATAAATTTTCAGCGAAATCTTCACTGGCCTTTTCCCCAAGTTCCTTCTTCGCTATGACCCGACGCGCCAAAAGTTCCTGTCTTAGCTTTTTCTTATTTACATCTATTGAAGAAGTTTGAACCATTTATATTTTGTACACGAGAGTAAAGTGTGGCGCCACGACAGCCGTCGGCTTGTAGAATCCAACCAAGGCCCACCTTAACAGGTGGGTGCCGTAAATAACGAGCCCACGGGCCCGACAGGGACAGCTCCCTAATTTTAAGTATTGGCCCTAGGGATAAATAAACCTAACGCAAAGCGCAGCAACCACAGTCCTTATTTATAACGCCTCTACCTGCTCTGCAATGCTTTCTATGCGTTCTGCTAAATCACCCATAGCATTGTTCAGCTCTGCATCTAGCTGAGCTTCCTTCGCTTGGCTTACCCTGCCTGAGGAAACTTTTTCCATTTCAGCATAAGCATCAGAGAGTTCATCAGCCAGAAGAAGGTTGGTCATTAACAGCAAACGGGATTCATCAATCTGCCCTACAGCAGCAACCAACTCCTGAATGCGTTTATCAACATACTGGGAGAGTCTTGTTAGGTGAGCTTCTTGCCCATCATCACAGGCAATTTCATATTTGCGTGCATTAACTGTAACAGTGATATGGGCCATAGCTTGGTACTTTCCCCTGCCAAGTAGATATAATTTTAACTCTCAACTGACGTTTTAAGCTGTCCGATCACCTTATCAAGGCGCTTTGAAACAGTACTGGTCGCATCTCTTAGGGCTGCATTTTCTAGACGCATCTCATTCAAACGATCGGCAGGAGTTTGGACTTCCATCGCTTTTTCCAAGCGAGAAACAGCCTGTTCTAATCGCTTTTTAGATTTTTCCAGACGACTTGAATTTGCACTTGTCTTGTCGACCACCAGCCTTTTGCCTCTCTGTATTGCCTTGATTATTGATCGAAAGCTCCAAGGTTGGGCAAGAATAGGCTCCGAGAGGAATTTTCGTCAACAGTTTAAAGGCTTGGCAGCACAAATTAACACGTAAGTTGAGCGAAAAAAGGCTATGCATAAGTTTTTATATCACCCAGCATAAGTTTTTTTTTAGCTCAAAGGCCCTAAACCTTCAAGAATCCAGTTGACGAATGAGGGCTATACAGGGATGGTTCGCACAACTTTTAATCTAAGTGATTTTTCACACAGAGCTGTACATTGCATAGCTCTAATGTACAATTTATCTGCATTTAAGCGGAGAACGTAATTTAACGGAGGATATAATGGCGGTTCGGGTAGCTATCAATGGATTTGGACGTATTGGTCGTTTAGCTTTTCGGGCGATCTTAGAGTCCGGAAGAACAGACGTAGAAGTGGTTGGTATTAACGACCTTGGTTCCATCGACGACAACGCACACCTTTTAAAATATGATTCCGTTCACGGTGTCCTGCCTATGGATGTTAATATCGAAGGCGATGTGATGAAGGCAGGTGGACACACGATAAAAGTTACCTCTGAGCGCGACCCATCTAAACTACCTTGGGGTGATTTAAACGTAGATTTGGTTTACGAATGCACAGGCATCTTCGCCAGCAAAGAAAAAGCACAAGTACACCTAGACGCTGGCGCCAAGAAAGTTCTGGTATCTGCTCCCGCCGCTAACGCTGATCTAACTGTTGTCTATGGCGTTAACCACGACCAACTAAAAGCTGAGCACACAGTCGTGTCTAATGCCTCATGCACCACAAACTGCTTAGCACCAGTCGCTAATATTCTTAATCAAACAGTTGGCATTGAACATGGCTTCATGACCACCATCCACGCTTTCACAGGGGACCAACGTACCGTTGACACCCTACACGCTGACCCACGTCGGGCGCGTGCTGCTGCTGTTTCAATGATCCCAACCTCAACTGGTGCAGCTAAAGCCGTTGGTTTGGTTCTGCCTGAATTATCGGGTAAACTAGATGGAACCTCTATCCGCGTTCCAACCCCTAATGTTTCAGTGATTGATCTTAAGTTTGTTGCAAGCCGCAGCACAACGGCAGAAGAAATCAATGCAGCGATGAAAGCCGCTGCAGAAGGCCCTCTTAAAGGTGTTCTTGGTTATGAAACGGCTCCTTTGGTTTCTGTAGACTTCAACCACAACCCGCACTCTTCTACCTTTGATGCAACACAGACCAAAGTTATGGAAGGTACTTTCGTCCGTATCCTCAGCTGGTACGATAACGAGTGGGGCTTCTCTAATCGCATGAGCGATACCGCTATTGCGTTGATGAACGCCAAATAAACGAAACACATCGTATCTTTTTTAAAAGGTGGAGCTTCAAAAAAAGCTTCGCCTTTTTTTAATAAAATTATGTAACCCTCCTCTTCCATGAACATGAAAGCGATCACGATTTACCGCCTGGAGCATGCCAGAGCGGCCTTAAAAATTGCTGCAGAATATCAGGTTCCTGTCATTTTGCTGAGCCCGCTTAATGGCGCCCAACAAATGGGTGCTGAAGTCTTTCAAACCATTATTGATATAGCTGGGAAAATGAACCCAAAAGCTGATTACGCTTCAGTTTTAGATTGCGGAGATGAACCTGGATTGGCGCTGAATGCACTTAGACTTGGAATTAAAGCTATCAGTATTCGTGAAAAGAACGAAAAAGTAATTGATATTGCTAATCAAACTGGAGCAGTCGTCTTTGAGCGACCAAAAGACGCTCTAGATTTATTACCAATTGAAGATTTTGAGGCAGCTTGCCTTGATTGGTTATCAACCTGAGCCGCCGCGAGGGAGAGCAGCGGCTCAGTTTTTTTAGAAACAGAACTATTGAGCTTTAATATATTCAATAACCGCTTTTCTTTGACCAGCTTTTTTTAAACCAGCGAAAGCCATTTTTGTTTTTGGGACCAATTTCTTAGGTTTTTTCAGGTATTTATCCAAGGTTGCTTCATCCCAAGTCAGGCCAGATTTTTTCATAGCTTTGGAATATTTAAAACCTTCAACTGCAGCTGCAGCACGACCAACAACACCATAAAGATTTGGGCCGACTTTGTTTTTGCCGCCTTCTTTCACTGTATGACAAGCTTTGCATTTTTTGAAAACTTTTTTACCATCTGCAGCTTGAGCAGAAGGAGCTGCGGCACTAAGGGCAATAGCTAAGCCAAGAGCGATCGGTCCGAGAGCACTGAATTTCATCTTCTTTTCTCCAATTATTTTAAAATTAAAATCAAAATTTGCTCATTTGATACTCCATATGTGTCAGAGGGATAAAAGTGGTTCACATTTTTTTTGATTATTTTATCATTTTTTGGTCCATAATTTAAGGCACTCTTGGTGAACCAATTTCAAAATACGGTTACAAAGAGAAAACCAGCGTTTACTAGGCAAGGGAAATAGGATGAATCGTTTAAACCTAACTTGTTGGGGATTGTTAGCTTTCTTTGTTTTGGCTCTGCCAACAAAGGCAGAAGCTTTTTGCATCCTTAATCAATCACAAGCAAAGCTCCATGTTATTGCTTTAGACGCCAGTGGTTATAATGCGGATATAGCCCCTAAAAAAAATTCTTGCTGCAAGGCTAATATTTGCAAAGGAAACAAACAAACGAAGGAAACCTCCGTTCTTGTGGTCACCCGTTATATCCCAGTTGCTGAAGACAATCGACCTGGCTGGTTAGCAGAATGCAAAGGAAAGCTAAAAGCCGATGACACCTTGGTGGTCAAAGGAAATGATAAAAAAATTTCCTGTTCATTGAAGTGATGTGAGTAGACCCTAAAGTGGCTCTTTTAACCCCCCAGCCAAACGACCCTGACGGCCCGTTAGTTCTTGCCGCCTTAGAGGGTGATATAAATGCGTTCGGCACTTTGGTGGGGCGGCTGCAAGGGCGTGTTTATGGGTTCATCCTTCGACATGTAAAAAACCCAAATGATGCAGAGGACCTCACACAAGACACTCTGCTTGAAACCCATCGCAAATTAGCCAACTTCCAGGGAAATTCAAAATTTTCAACTTGGGTTCTAGGCATCGCCTTAAATATCGCCCGCAATTACCGCCGTCGCACTCCCCAGTATCGTTATCCCCATGTGGGAGACGATGAAATCCCCGAAACCCCTGATATGAAGTCTGACCCCTACCGGGAAACAGAGAACAAAGCTTTTGCCCAATCTCTTCAAGAGGCCATTAACACCTTGCCTGAAGATGTTCGCGAGGCTTTGGTGATGGTGTCTCTTGAGGGTATGGGATATCAAGAAGCCGCTGAGGTGGTCGGCATTCCAACTGGAACGATGAAAACCAGGGTTTTCCGTGCCAGAAAGATGCTCCGTGAACATCTTAAAAAACACGATAAGGAAGAATTTATTGAATAGTGAACCAATTTCGATAAACGGTTACTTAGAGTTCAGTTAGATTTTGATGTAGTGGATAAGCCATGAAAGAAGACGAACAGGAACTAATCAGCCGAGGCCTTGATGCCGATCTTAACCGCCAGGAAATGCGCAAGCTTTATAAGCTGGTGGCTAAGGACGATGAGGCACGTGTGGAAGCAGGTGAACTCGCTGAACTGGAAAACGATTTAGCTTTATTAGCTGCAACATCAACTGAGACAGAGCTAACCCGTGATTTCGCGGCTGAAATCCAAGCTTCCATGATTAAAGCTGAAGCCAAACCAAAAGTAGGCCTTATAGGTAAAGCCTGGAAGTGGCTACGTTCCCCAGATGGCCTATCCATACAACCACTATCTTTTGCCTCAGGCATTGCTATTGCCGCCGTTGCACTCTTTATGGTGAACCCGGTAATGACCGAACTTCAGCCTGAGGAAGCCCGATTTATTGTCAACGACATGCAATTTACCAAAGCTCAAACAACGGTGGATTGGACCTATCAGTTTATTGTCACCCCTGGCGGTGCCACTCGTGTGGCTCTTGACCAAGGGGATGACCTTCCCATGCACTTCCAATTTGAATCATCTGATAACGTTCCCCTCGTGGTTTCTCACGAAACACCAGGACGCAAAAAAACACCGTCTAAAAGCTTCACAGTTGACGGTATCGGGTTTGCAACTTTGATGAAACCTCTTGCAGGTGATTCTATCGTTGTCCATAACAATGGCAAAGTCCCGGTCGTGGTTTATGCTTATACCAACGGTTATGGTGGCTCTGGCGTTTTTCCTGATAAGAACAGTAGCAAAGCTCTTTAAGAACTCTGCATCAACAAGTTTAATACAGACAAATTTCCTCA
>JAPHRK010000025.1 GCA_026196105.1 Rhodospirillales bacterium
ATCTGACACCCAGAGAACCGTCGCCACCAACCTTTCGATTACAAATACATCGGCGGCAACTACCTTAGACGTGGCCGCCAATGATGTTGATAATTTGGCTGTGAGTGCAGCCGGACAAACGGTAACATTTGTCGACGTTGACGACCTGAATATTGATACGGTCAACGGTGTTGTTGGTGCAACGGCGGCGAATTTATTTCTCACAACGAGTGGGAGCCTAAGTGATACTCAGGCGATCACAGCGACAAACTTATCCATCTCCAATACAGCAGGAAACACGCTCTTAGATGTTGCCACCAATGACGTCGACACAATAGCTGCTACTGCTACTGGGAGAACCTTTAGCTTCGTGGATAAAGACGATCTGACCGTGGGTTTGGTGAACGGGATAAATGGCATTGTTGCCCAGCGTGCTAGGGTAACAAACTCAGGAACGTTGACTATCAATAACAGGATCACCGGAGATCGGGAGGTTACTGTCACCAACAATGGTGCTGATGCCACCACCTTCGTCAATGCAGCCCTTCGACTCACCGCTACGAGCGACCGGATCATGACCTTGACTAGCGATGATTTAGAGATAAACACGACAACAGGAAGCTTCGGCACAAATGAAAACCAGAACATCCACACCTTAAACATCCAAACAACGACAGCAGGTCAGAAAATCAACTTTGGCGCTACGAACGCGGCTGGTAACGGAAGTATGGAACTGACCAATGCTGAACTCGGACGTCTTAACTTAGGTAGTCAGAGCCTTGATGTAATCAATATTGGCACTCTAGGCAGCACTGGTCAGATTACTTTCTCAGGTAGTATCTCCAATTTCACCGGCAACAACAGGGTGATTCAAAATAACGCTGACATGATACAGACAGCGGCAACCACCATTGGTTCCGTAACCTTGGATGCCTCTACCGGTATCACCCTTAACAACGCTGCCAACGATATTACCGGCACACTGATTTCGTCCACCAACACCGGCAACATTACCGTTGTTGATGCCAATAACTTAACGGTTGGTACAACCACTGCCACGGCAGGTGGTGTATCGTTAACGGCAGGTGGCAACGGCAATATGTTGACCATCGGCGGTGCAATCAGCGGCACCGGGGCCAGCAACACCTATACCGCTGACAATATCGCCATCAATTCCAACATCACGGCCACAGGCCAAACGGTAACCATTGCGTCCAACACGGCGGGTGATGCGGTTGATCTTGGCAGTGCGACGGATGTAGCCGCCAACACGCTGGAAATCTCCAACACCGAGCTTGGCCGTGTTGCAGCAAGCACCGTGGTTGTCGGCAACGCTAACGCCGGTGCGGTCAACGTTACAGCGGATATGACTTCGGCGGCGGCAACGCTTGCTATCGTTACCGGTTCTACGGTTGATGCCGATTTGGCTTCCGGTGGCGGTCTCATCGCCACCAATCTGGCGGTCACGGCGGGCGGAGCGGTGGATATCACTGACACGACGACCAATGTCACCAATTTGGCTATTAGCGCGGCGAATCAAACGGTTAGCTTCCGTGATACAAACGCCCTCGATATCAATACGGTTGCCGGTGTTGTTGGTGCCACGGCAGGCACACTTAATCTGACAACAGGCGGTGCACTCACCGATACGCAGGCGATAACCACCACCAACCTCTCGGTGACCAATACGGCAGCAGCGACCACCTTGGATGTCGCAACGAACGACGTTAACAATTTTGCAGTCAGCGCAGCGGGCCAGACCGTCACCTTCCGTGATACTGATGATCTGAATATCTCGACGGTGAGCGGTGTTGTCGGTGCGACGGCGGCGACTCTTAACCTTATAGCCGGTACCACCATAAGCGATGCCCAAGCTACCACGGTTACCAATCTTTCAGTATCGGCGGGGGGGCAAGTGGCGCTCGACGTGGCGACAAATGACATTGGCACCTTGGCGGTAAATACGACCACCGGCAATGTTACCGTCACCGATACAAATGCTCTGACCGTTGGCACGGTAAACGGTATTAATGGCATCAACACCAACGCGGGTGCTGTATCGCTATCGGCAGGCGGTGCGTTGACTGTTTCCAATACCGCCGCCGCTAACGATGTCGCCGCAACAACCGGTGTTACGCTCGCCGGTGGTGCGAATGCAATGGTACGGGTTGCCGCGACGGCCGATGTGGAAACTAGTGGCGGTAACGTCGTTCTTCGTGGTGATGATATGGATATAGCCGGTACCGTCACCAATACCGGGCGGCAGGTGACATTGCGTTCCGTGACCAACGGTGACGCCATTGATTTGGGCGATGCGACGGATGCCACAGCGGATACCCTGGAACTATCCAACGCCGAGTTGGGCAGGGTCGCGACAGGGACAGTGGTTGTGGGTGCTGCTAACGCCGGGGCAGTTAACGTTACCGCAGCGCTCAATTCTCCAGCCTCTACGTTGAATGTCACCACTGGTTCCACGGTGACGACCGGCGCGACAATTGACGGCAACTTCAACCTAACGATTGCCGCAGCTGACGACGTGACGTTCAACGCCAATGTCGGCGGCACGACGGCGCTGAATACTTTTGATATCACCGGCAAAAATATTACCAGTTCTGCCCCGACCATGGTTAATGCCGCGACCCTCAATTTGCGGGGAAATGGCGGCGGCACGCCCTTGGTGAAAGTCGTTTTAAACGGTACTCTTGCGGGGTTTACGGGGGCGGCAGCGGCCCAAAGAGCCACTTCTTTCGGCCCCTATGGTCCTGGTCCCTTCACGTTTAATGGAGCCTTCATTACAGGCGCACCTACACCAGGGGTAGCAGGAGGAGGCCGAAAACGCTTGCCAAGAGCTCAGTCAGTGGTCGGCGCAGCTCTCAAACTTGGAGACAATACCGATCGGGGAGTAATAGGAGCGCTATTTCCGAGAATACCCAATGGACCTGGAAGTAATGTCGTAAACCCCCGGGATGCTCTAAACCAAAATGGCGAGAGGGACCGTTTCCTGATTGATCCCTATAAGCAAGAGTACCGTCTCATTCGAATGAATCAGCAGATATCAAATAGCCTCGGCGGGCGCAATATCATCGTCGACTCCCCATTATGGCAACAGTTCGTGCCGACTAACGAGGGTGTGACTGGAACAAATTAGATAAGAAAGTGTGATTTTGTTTCTGACTTCATAGGGAGACCGTATCTGCTTAGGGTCAAAAGCAACCCAGAATGAGTTTGCAAAACTTGGTCAGCTTCATTTCTGGTAGCGGTCATTTTGATTGGTTTCCAAGGTTCACGACAAGCTACTGAAGTGAACCGGAAATGGAGCAAGCGCGACGAGCAAAGCAGCATAGGTTAAATTTGGTCAAAGGTTAATAATATCAAAAATTTAGATAGAAATGTCTAAACTGTTTTTGAGGCTGTCCCAGTTAATGCCTAAAAGGTGTTACAATGGGAAATATGAGAAAGAGCCGACTGAGTAGTTATAAGCAAGAGCGTTTGATAGAGCATTTTGTAGCTGGCATGACAGCCCGATGTGCTGCGTCCTTGTCTGGTGTGAATCGTAAAACAGCTGCTTATTATCTTCGTCTACGTGAAACCATAGCCTCAAAGCTTGAACAAGAATGCCATGAGGGCTTTGGTGGTAAGATCGAAGTCGATGAAAGTTATTTTGGTGGTGGGAGGAAAGGGAAACGAGGTTGGGGTGCTGCAGGCAAGGTCCCAGTGCTTGGCTTGTTAAAGCGAAGTGGCAAGGTCTACATGAAGATCATTCCTGATGCTTTATCTACGACTTTATTTCCCATCATTGAGCGCAAAGTTATACCCGATAGTATCGTCTATTCTGACAGCTGGCGTGGCTATAATGTGCTGGATATTTCGGACTTTAAGCATTTCAGAATCAACCACTCCAAACTTTTCGCAGACAAAACGAATCACATCAATGGCATCGAAAATTTCTGGAACCAAGCGAAGCGTCACATGAGGAAATTTAATGGTGTTCCTAAAGACAATTTCAGGCTATTTTTGAAGGAATGTGAGTGGCGTTTTAACAACAGCGACCCATCATCTCAGTTATTGCAATTAAGGCAATGGGTTAGAGAGTATTTAACGTAGTTAACCGTGACAGCCCCCTATTTTTTTATTCAAGACGGATTTTATGGAGGTACACGAAATCTATTTTGAGCAAGCTCTAGCAAGGTAATTGGAGTGAATACGAGGGCTGTTTTGCTTTGGTCTTTAGCTATTCACAGGCATGTCACGGCTGGCTACAATATCTACACCCGTATCAAGGATATTTTTGCAAATAATGTTTCCCATAGAAACGGGAGCCTCCATGGTGATCTCGCGTAGTTGAGTGCAAATTTTAAGAACCAAATCTTTCGGAATGGGGGCTTTGGTTTTAACGGGAAGTTTATCCCATCTCCCGCCTATCACCCGTACTGTTGTTGTTACCATTCGTTTTGGGTCAGTATGTTCTTGTTCTCCATAGATTTTACCTTTTTTACAGGTAAATCCCCTTACCTCGACCACGTCTCCTTTATTATCATCTTCAACTTCGAGGCGGCAACCAAGGGGGCAGCCGATGCAGAGATAGTTGCTGACATGATCATTACTCATATAGAATACTCCGTAATCTTGATCATCTTGGCACCACGTTAACTCGCAAAAAATCACCATGGAAATCTTGGAGAAGTTTAGGGCGCATTTTGATGGTAACCATCTCTGCGGGGTATACGTAAGCCAGCTTGCGTCCGTAAACGTCGCCGAACTGGATAGTGCATTTTTCCATGGGTTTTCGGACCCGCATATAGATTGTGTGCTCCCGGTCTGTTGAAATGGTATGGGGTAGGCAGTAGGCGACATTATCGCCAGGTATAAGCCGTATATTGTCAGCAGGATTGCGGCTGTCAGTTATAAATTCACCCGCACCACGACCTGCCAACAGAGATTCTTGGCTAACAAAATCGACTAGGTCATGGATGTGCACAACGTTGCCACAAGCAAAGACCCCGTCAATAGATGTCTCCATAGAGCTGTTAACAATTGGGCCGGTGGTTACGGGGTCAAACCGCAAGTTAATACGTCGCGATAATTCATTTTCAGGAATTAAACCGATAGACAGGAGGAGCGTATCGCATTCAATATCCCAACTCTTGCTCAAAATAGGTTGCATGGTTTCATCTACGGGGGCGACGGTTATACGTTCTACTCGCTCATTGCCGTGGATACGAGCCACGGTTGTTGAAAGGTGAAGAGGGATGTCAAAATCATGAAGACATTGGACCACGTTACGGCTCAAGCCGTTGACATGGGGCATAATTTCAAAAACCCCGACCACGTCAACGCCTTCAAGCACCAAACGCCGAGCCATGATTAAACCGATGTCACCTGAACCTAGAATCACCACTTTACGGCCAGGTAGATAGCCTTTCATATTAACGAATTTTTGCGCCAAACCAGCGGTTAAAACTCCTGCGGGACGACTACCGGGAATGCGGACAGCCCCTCGGGTTCGCTCTCTTGCTCCCATGGCCAAAATTACGGATTTAGAGTCGATCAAATTGATACCATGTTCTCCGGACATCAATTTAATGTTCTTCTCTCGGTCAATGTCATAGAGGTAGGTATCGGTAAGAATATCAATCTCATGCTCTATTACTTGCTCTAAGTAGCGTTGAGCATATTCTGGGCCGGTTAGCTCTTCTTTAAAGTGGTGCAGGCCAAAACCATTGTGGATACATTGCCACAAAATTCCACCAGCTTCTTTCTCTCGATCAACCATCAGGATTTTTTCGGCTCCGGCTTCTTTAGCTCCTAAAGCTGCTGCCATCCCTGCAGGGCCGCCTCCAGAAATAACAACATCATAATTTTTGCGCAGATGAACCGGGCGATTTGTAATCACGGCTTGTCCCCGCTTTTGGGTTCCAAATCATGCTCACAAATAATCCAGGAATTGCCGCCCCGTTTGGTTACTTCCGTAATCGGGATATCAAGCTCCCGTGAAATCAGTTCCATACAGCGCCAAGTACAGAAACCTCCCTGACAGCGCCCCATACCAGCTCGGGTCCGGAATTTGATGCCGTCTAAAGTTTCGGCCCCCATATGAATAGCTTCAACGACCTCGCCCTCGGTGATCTCTTCACACCGACAACAAATATGGCTGTAGCGGGGATCTTTAGCAGCCAATTCAATTTGCTCTTCAGTTTTCAAATTGGCAAAGATGACCCGCTTGGGTACCGTTGGTTCGAAATTTTCGTTGGGGTTTAGTAGCAGGCCTTCATCACTTAATATATTGGTCACTTTGATAGCGATTGCTGGGGCTGCTGTAAGGCCAGGCGATTGTATGCCTGCGACGTTGATAAATCCCTTTTTGGCAGAAGGGCCGATAATAAAATCCTCACCATCTGCAACCGCTCTTAATCCGGCAAACTCAGCTATACAGTCTCGCTCATTAATGCCAGGAACAACTTGTTTAACTTGGGAAAAAATGGTGCTAGAGCCCTCCATACTGGTGCTCAGATCTTCTTTGTCCTCAATGTTCTGGGCAGTAGGGCCGACCATGATTGTGCCATTGAATGTGGGGATGACGAGGACCCCCTTAGAGACACCAGATGGACAGGGGAAGATGATGCGCTTAACGATGCCTTTGAGACGACCGTCGAGCATGTACTCCTCACCTTTACGTGGTTTGATGGCGTAAGTCTTCAGGCCGGCCATTTCAGCTATTGTGTCTGCGTGAAGGCCTGCTGCATTGATAACATACCGGGTCTTGAGTTCTTTATTTGCTGTTTTGATCAGCCAGCTATTATCAATCTGACTCAAGTTCTCCACTTGAGAAGAAACATATAAATCCAGGCCGTTTTGTCTGGCACTATCTATGAGTGAAAAGCAAACTTCATAAGGGTTAACCACCCCAGCAGTAGGAGCAAAAAGGGCCGCGAATATGTCTGGGTTAAGATTGGGTTCTTCTTTAAACAGACGATCTCGTTCCCAAATCTCTAGCCCTGAAACGCCGCGTGCTTCACCTTGTTCTTTGTAGTGCTTTAGAGTTTCTAATTGCTCAGGGTGCCAAGCCACCATCAACTCACCTACTCGTTCAAAGCCAAAATCTAGCTCTTGATGCAATTGAGTCCAAAGTTGATTTCCGGCCCATTCCAGAGGACCTTTTAAAGTATCTGAGGAACTATGATGACCGGCGTGGATGATGCCGCTGTTGGATTTGCTGGTACCAAATCCAACTTCACATTGTTTTTCAATTAAGGCTGTTTTGAGATCATAACGGGTGAGTTCGCGAGCGATGGCGCAGCCAATCACCCCACCGCCAACAATCGTAACGTCATAGGTTTCGTGCTGTCCCATCCAACTCTAGACCCACCTGAAAACGGAGATGCCGAAAAGGATGCAGATTGCAGCTCCTCCCCATAGGGGCGTGCTGAAAATGCCAAGCCAGCCGAGCATAATGAAGGCGCTGCCAAGAATAGAAATAAACAGCCGGTCACCCCTTGTGGTATCCAGGCCGAGAATTCCACGACGTGGCCCCCCGCCAGGGCTTTTCCATTCCCAAATCATCATGCAGATCAGGGCAAAGAGAATTGATAGGAAAAAGGCCGCCGTGGGCCAAGTCCATGCCATCCACGATAGGTTCATCTTTTTACGCCTTCTACCATGTTAAACTCTTCCCAGGGCAAAGCCCTTGGCAATGTAATTACGGACAAAATAAATCACGAAAGCACCTGGGATAATTGTTAACGACCCCGCGGCAGCTAACAATCCCAACTCATAACCAGATGTGCTGGCCGTTCGAGTCATGACGGCAGCAATAGGTTTTGCAGCCACCGAGGTCAGTGTTTTTGCTAACAAAAGCTCCACCCAGGAAAACATGAAGCAGAAAAAGGCAGCAACGCCGATGCCAGCGAGAATGGTTGGGATGAAAATTTTGACGAAAAAGTGCGGGAAGGAATAACCGTCTACATAAGCTGTTTCATCGAGCTCTTTAGGTATCCCTGACATAAAGCCTTCCAAAATCCATACTGCAAGAGGGATATTGAAAAGGCAATGAGCAAGGGCAACTGCAATGTGAGTATCAAATAGATTTACCGCTGAGTAAAATTGGAAAAAAGGTAAAGCAAATACAGCGGCAGGGGCCATTCGGTTGGTCAGAAGCCAGAAGAACAAATGTTTGTCACCCAGGAACCTAAAACGTGAGAATGCATAGGCGGCTGGTAGAGCTACTGTGACTGAAATGACCGTATTGATCCCGACGTATGTCAGCGAGTTGAAGTAACCATTATACCAAGTAGGGTCGGTGAAAATCGCAATATAGTTTTCGAGAGTAAATTCATTTGGCCACAAGGTAAAGGAGCCCAAAATCTCATTAGTCGTTTTAAAAGACATGTTGAGAAGCCAGTAAATGGGTAACATCAAAAATATGATATAAAAAGTTGGAGCAGCCCAAGTAAAACGTTTCATCACTTTTCCTCGTCTTTCATCATCAAAGTGTAGAACAACCAGCAGAGCAAGAGGATAATCATGAAGTAGATCAGTGACATGGCTGCCGCTGGACCCAGATCGAATTGCCCAAGTGCAATTTTAACCAAGTCAATGGAGAGGAATGTTGTTGTATTTCCAGGACCACCCCCGGTGAGAACAAAAGGCTCAGTATAGATCATGAAACTGTCCATAAAGCGAAGTAAAATCGCGATGGTTAGCACCCGTTTCATTTTAGGTAATTCGATGTAGCGGATGATCGCCCAGGAGCTGGCTCCGTCGATTTTCGCTGCTTGATAATAGGCCTCAGGAATTGAACTAACTCCAGCATAGGCCAACAGAACCACTAACGAAGTCCAATGCCAGACATCCATTAAAATAACTGTGAACCAAGCGGACAGCGGTTGTTGAGTGTAATCATAATCAAAACCCATGCTGTTCAAGGTTTTACCAAGCAAACCAATATCAGGAAGAGCAAAAATATTCCACATGGCGCCAACCACGTTCCAAGGAATCAATAAAGGTAAGGCCATCAACACCAAGCAGACTGAAACCCAGGGCCCTTTGCGTGGCATGGTGAGGGCAATAGCAACGCCTAAAGGAATTTCAATGATCAAAATAATTGAGGTGAAGGTAAGCTGGCGTAACAAGGAAGCATGAAAGCGTTCGGAGTGCAGCACTTCTTCAAACCATTTTACCCCTTCAAAGAAGAAAACGTTGTTGCCGAAAGTTTCTTGGACCGAGTAGTTAACCACTGTCATCAAAGGTATCAACGCGTTGAAGGCGACAAGGACAACAACGGGAAGAACAAAAAGCCAAGCTTTTTGATTAGTTGTTTTACGGCTCATTTTGATGCCTCCGAAACCAGCCAACCATCTGCGTAAATCTGGGTATGGGCAGGATCAAATGTGATGTGAACATTATCTGCAGGAATGGACTCATCTTCAGTGATGAGTAACTTGATGCGGACATCGCCATGGCGCGTATCGACAATCCGATGAGGGCCTGTATCGCTGACATTAACGACTTTAACAGGAATTCCACTCTCAGATAATGACACAAACTCAGGTCGAACACCTATTTCAAGGTTTTGACATTCTTGAGGAGAATGTATTCCGTTTTCAGTCTCTACGACTTGGCCAGCAAAGAGGGGAACCCCATTGTTTAACTCACAAGGAAGGAGGTTCATGCCCGGTGAGCCGATAAAATGGCCTACAAATGTATGCTTTGGTTTTTCAAACAGTTCGATAGGGGTGCCGATTTGAACCACAGTACCATCATGGATAACAACAACCTTATCGGCAAATGTTAAGGCCTCTGTTTGGTCGTGTGTTACATAAATCATTGTTGAGCCAACTTGGCGGTGAATTTCTTTGAGTTTAGAGCGTAAAACCCACTTCAAATGAGGATCGATGACCGTCAGGGGTTCATCGAATAAAATTGCATTAACATCTGGACGGATAAGGCCACGACCGAGGGATATCTTTTGCTTACTGTCGGCGGTTAATCCTGAGGCTCGATTAAAAAGGGTTTTTTCAAGGTCAAGGGTCTGAGCTGTTTCGCGAACTCTGACATCAATATCATCTTCAGCGAAACCACGATTACGCAGTGGAAAGGCTAAGTTGTCGTATACCGTCATGGTGTCGTAAACGACGGGGAATTGGAAAACCTGTGCAATGTTGCGCTGATCAGTCGGCATTTTCGTAACATCTTGATCGCCGAAGAGGACTTGTCCTTCGCTCGGAACAACTAGACCAGAGATAATGTTTAACAGAGTTGTTTTGCCGCACCCTGAAGGGCCGAGAAGAGCATAAGCCCCACCGTCACGCCAATCTAGGTCCATGCTTTTTAAAGCCCAATCAGCATCATTGGCTGGGTTGTCTAAGTAGCTGTGTCGAAGACCACGTAAACTAATTTTAGACATTACGGTCTCCTGCTTTTAGGGCTGGTACTATTGCGCTGGAGTGTTTCATAAGGAGACCAACTCGTTGTTTGTATCAAAGTAAAGGCACCTGCTTATATCCAAATAAAAATCCGTAGTGGCCCCAATTTCAATGGGATGAATGCCTCGTGATTGGGACACCCAAGTTTGATCTCCCACTCCAAAATGAACAGTGCTTTCAGAGCCACTAAATTCGGTTGTTACTACCTTGCCTTTTATGGATGTCATATTTTCACTCCCGGCTAAGGTAGAGATATGGTGAGGGCGAATTCCAACCGTGTAAGTACCATCACGCATCGTATTGTGCTTTTCAAGTACAGGCCAGCTTATGGCTTCATTTAGGGTGAAAGTGCCGCCCTGTTTTTCTATTTTTGCAGAGTTAATTGGGGGGTCAGAGAAAACTTTAGCACTTTGCAAATCTTTAGGATGACGATAAATTTTTGAGGTTTCGCCAAATTGGGTTACGCGCCCTTCATGAAGGGTTGCTGTGTGCCCACCTAATAAAAGAGCCTCACTTGGTTCACTGGTCGCGTAGACGACGGTACAATGCCGATCGCCAAAAATTCGGGGTAATTCGTCACGAAGCTCTTCGCGTAACTTAAAATCTAAGTTGGCGAGCGGTTCATCTAGAAGGACGAGATCAGCATCTTTGACCAAAGCGCGTGCCAAGGCAGTCCGCTGTTGTTGACCACCAGACAGTTCGCTCGGATTACGTTGGAGCAAAGGAGTAAGCTTAAGAAGCTCAGATACTTTTTGGACCCGAGAGTTTATCTCCGGAGAGGGCATGCGGCTAATGCGCAAAGGAGACGCGATATTCTCAAAAACAGTAAAATTTGGGTAATTAATAAATTGCTGATGTACCATTGACACATTTCGTTTCTGCGCTGGTACCCCCGTCACATTTTTTCCGTTGAACCAAAGCTCACCGGAAGTGGGTTTGTCCAACCCGGCCATCAAATGGAGCAAGGTTGTTTTTCCTGATAATGTTGTTCCCAGAAGAATATTAAAACCACCGTCCTCAATTTTAAGGTCCGTGGCATAAATGTGTGTCTCTGAGTCTACACGCTTAACAATATTTTTGAATTCAAGAGACATAATTTCTCACAAAAATTCCGATAAATTAACTTGTTGTTTTATGAGGGGTAATTACCCGGGGGACCCTATGGGATCCCCCGGGTAATTTGTTACGCCGATAGAGAATATTGACGAATTTGTTGCCGAACTTACTTAGCCCAGCGTTTGATGAGTTCTTCGTAGGCAACGGTTTCACCTTTTGGTTTTTCGTTAGCCAATTTTGCCTTTGGAGAACCTGGTTTGTTCAGCCAAACTGAAGGATCGGATTTTTTGTTCAGACGAGGTCCGCATCCGCCATAAACGTTGCCCTTTTCATCTGCTGACTGCATACGGGCCATAACTTGGTCCATTTCGCTTGCAAGACGATCCATAGCTTGTTGAGGTGTGAATGAACCGGAGTTTACATCACCAATTTGCTGCCACCAAATTTGGGCCAGCTTAGGATAATCAGGAACATTAATACCTGTTGGTGACCACATTACACGGTCAGGAGAGCGATAAAACTCAACCAACCCACCAAGATTTGGTGCACGATCCGTAAAGGATTGATGGTTAATGGTACTGTCGCGGATAAAGGTCAGGCCAACGTGGCTTTTCTTCACATCAAGGGTCTTTGACACAACAAATTGTGCATAGAGCCAAGCTGCTTTGCGACGATCAACTGGGGTGGATTTAAACAAAGTCCATGAACCTGCATCTTGGTAACCAAGTTTTTGTCCCGTTTGCCAGTATGGGCCATGTGGCGAAGGTGCCATGCGCCAGAGGGGCTTGCCTTTGGCATCGACAGTGTTGTTACCTTTGCTTTGTGGCTCAACCATTACAGCTGTGAAGGCCGTATACCAGAAAATTTGTTGGGCTACGTTACCTTGAGAAAGGGCTGGCAATGATTGATAAAAATCATAACTTGCTGCACCTGGAGGCGCATATTTCCGCAGCCATTCATCCCATTTGCGGATAGCGTAAACAGCCGCTGGTCCATTGGCAGCACCACCGCGGGATACAGAAGCACCCACTGGGTTACAAGAGCCTTTTTCCATGCGGATGCCCCATTCATCGACAGGTACACCATTAGGCTCACCCTTAGAACCTGCACCAGCCATTGATAGCCAGGCGTCAGTCATGCGCCAACCTAAGTCAGGAGCACGTTTGCCATAATCCATGTGACCATAAATTTTCTTGCCGTCGATTTCTTTTACGTGAACGGAGAAAAATTCGGCAATGTCTTCGTACGCTGACCAGTTAACAGGTACGCCAAGGTCATAGCCATATTTGGCTTTGAACATTTTTTTGAGGTCTGGACGATCAAACCAATCTTTGCGGAACCAATAGAGGTTGGCAAATTGTTGATCCGGCAGTTGGTAGAGTTTGCCATCGGGGCCTGTAGTAAATGACTTACCGATAAAATCATCAATATCAAGCATAGGATTTGTTACATCCTTGCCGTCGCCTGCCATCCAATCGGTTAGGTTAACTGCCAATTGAAGACGGGAGTGCGTACCGATCAAGTCGGAGTCATTAATATAGGCGTCGTAAAGGTTACGACCTGTTTGCATTTGCGTTTGGACAGCCTGAACAACTTCACCTTCACCTAAGATTTGGTGATTGACTTTAATCCCCGTAATTTCTTGGAAGGCTTTGGTCAAAACCTTTGATTCATAGTCATGTGTCGGAACACCTTCCGACAGCACATTTATTTCCATGCCTTTGAAAGGAGCCGCGGCTTTGATAAACCACTCCATTTCTTTCATTTGGTCGGCTTTAGAAAGTGATGATGGTTGAAATTCAGAATCGACCCACTTCTTGGCTTCATCTGACCCTGCAAAAGCCATAGTAGAGAGCGACACCAATGTCGCGCCAGCTACGGCCGCTATTAATTTGGTTTTCATTATTTTCTCCCTAGTCCCTTACCCACGAATAAGTGGAAGAAATTACTATCATACGAAACGAAACGAAAATCAATTGAAAATTACTGCAACCATAATTGTATTGGTATTATCACGGAAAGTGGGCTATTTTTTCTAACATGAAGTCGAAAGTGAAAAGGTTGTGTCTGTGGAAAATTCATCACCGCGCCAATTAGAGATTGTAAAACTGGCAAGGACATCTGGTAGAGTATCAGTTGAGGAATTGGTTGAAACATTTGAAGTTTCACCCCAGACAATCCGAAAAGATTTAAATGATTTATGTGGCCGTGGCATCCTAAAGCGTGTCCATGGTGGGGCAATGCTTCGCTCAGGTGTTTCGAACCAAGCTTATGAATCTCGGCGTATGGTAGCTGCCGAAGAGAAATCTGTAATCGGTGCCATGGCTGCATCGCTTGTGCCAAATAACTGTTCCTTGCTCATTAATATAGGGACGACAACTGAACAGGTTGCTCTCGCCCTGAGAGGCAAAGAAAATCTCATGGTCGTGACAAATAATATTAATGTTGTCAATATATTACATAACGAACCGGGAATAGATATCATAGTGACAGGTGGAATTATTCGAAGATCAGATAGCGGTGTGGTTGGGGATGCCGCAGTTGAAATGATCAAACGGTTTAAGGTTGACTATGCAGTTATCGGCGTCTCCGCCATTGATGCAGATGGAGCTTTGCTAGATTACGATTATCGCGAAGTTCAAGCCTCGCAAGCAATCATTGAAAATGCGCGTCATGTTATCCTTGTTGCTGATAGCCTCAAATTTGAACGCTCGGCTCCAGTGCGCATTGGACACCTTTCTCAGTTAGATACTTTCGTAACCAATGGACATCCACCAAAGCAGATTACTCAAATTTGCAAAGAGAATGACGTTGAATTGATATCGACATAACAATCTCATTTTCGAAAGGTTTCGTTTAATTTCGTTGTGATTTCGAAAATGCTCGTTTAGTATTCTCCCTCATTAAAGATTTACTTTTGATAGTTTTGGAGAAAAAGCGTGGCAGGCCGTGTTTATGACATAGCGGTGATCGGCGGCGGCATAAACGGTTGCGGAGTCGCACGTGATGCTAGTGGTCGAGGCCTATCGGTTTTTGTTGCTGAAAAATCTGATTTAGCTAGTGGCACCTCGTCCAAATCGACCAAACTGATACATGGAGGACTGCGATACTTAGAGCATAACGAATTTATGTTAGTGCGCTCAGCTCTGAAAGAACGTGAGGTCCTCTGGGCCATGGCACCACATATCATATGGCCTTTGCGATTTATCCTTCCTCATCATAAAGACCTTCGCCCTACTTGGCTGATCCGGTTAGGACTCTTTCTCTATGACCACCTTGGAGGGCGTAAAGTATTACCCCCATCTAATGGTCTCGATTTGACGAAGGATGAAGCGAGTAATCCTTTGAATTCAAACTTCACTCGTGCCTTTGAATATTCCGATTGTTGGGTTGATGATGCGCGTCTTGTTGTCATCAATGCCATGGATGCAGCTAAACGAGGCGCAGATATTCGCACCCGAACGAAAGTTATCGCGGCCAAAAGGGATAGCGACCTGTGGCAGCTCGTAACAGTAGATAATGTATCTGGTGAGAAAGAATTCATTCATGCTAAGACACTGGTGAATGCTAGCGGCCCCTGGGTGTCTGAAGTTATCTCGCAGCAGGCTAACTTACCTTCAAAATTCAACATCAGATTGGTTCAAGGAAGCCACGTCGTTGTCCCCAAAATTTTTGATCATGACCGGGCCTACATTTTCCAAAATGCTGATGACCGAATTATATTTGCAATCCCTTACGAGAATGATTTTACCCTCATCGGGACAACAGATGAAGATTATAAAGGGGAGTTAAGTGAAGCATCAATTTCTCAAGGTGAAATTGATTATTTATGTGCTTCAGCGAGTAAATATTTTTCTACCCCGGTTTCCCCCAATGATGTTGTGTGGACCTATTCTGGTGTCCGCCCCTTGTTTGATGAAGGGGGAGGGGAAGCTCATGAAGCAACGCGGGACTATGTTCTTGATCTGCAAGGTAAACCTGGAGAACCACCGTTACTTAATGTTTTCGGTGGTAAGATCACCACCTATCGCCGCTTGGCTGAAGAAGCCCTTAAAAAACTTTCTCCTTGGCTGAGTGGGAAGGACACTGTTTGGACAAGTGGCGCACCTCTGCCCGGAGGAGATTTCCCGGTTGAAGGGTTGGCCGATTTGACCGCTACGCTCAAGACTGAATTCTCAATGATTGACGAGGCGTTGATACAACGTTTGGTTCGCAGTTACGGAACATGTGTGCGAGATATTTTGGTGGATGTTAAGGAGCCAAATGACTTAGGTTTGCATTTTGGGGCTGGGCTTTATCAAAGTGAAGTTACCTATCTGGTGCGCCATGAGTGGGCGTTGACTGCTGAAGATATTGTTTGGCGGCGCAGCAAGTTAGGCCTTAAAATGACAAAAGAAGAAATTTTCTTTTTGGACGAATGGCTCCAAGAGAACTATGCTATTCTTGTCGATTTGACAGCTTGATTTGGACCACTGGGAGGGATGCAATGAGCAAATATATTCTTGCCATTGATCAAGGGACAACGTCGTCGCGTGCGATCGTTTTTGATAGGAATTATGAAGTGGTGTCTATTGCTCAACAGGAGTTTGGGCAACATTTCCCTAATTCAGGTTGGGTTGAGCATGAGCCGGAAGATATCTGGGATTCCACTTTGGCAACCTGCCGTGGGGCTATTGAAAAAGCTGGAGCAACAAGTCGTGATATCGCAGCAATTGGCATTACGAATCAGCGTGAAACAACTGTGGTATGGGACCGGGAAACCGGCAAAGCCCTTCACCGTGCCATCGTTTGGCAAGATAGGCGAACGGCAGAAATTTGCACCCAGTTAAAAGGCAATGGTCATGAAGCTCTGTTCTCGCAGAAAACAGGGTTATTATTAGACCCTTATTTTTCTGGAACGAAAGTTGCCTGGATACTTGATCATGTTGAGGGGGCTAGGGAAGCTGCTGAGAAGGGGCGCTTGGCCTTTGGTACCGTGGACAGCTTCTTGCTTTGGCGGCTTACAGGAGGAAAAGTTCACGCCACTGATGCGACCAATGCAAGCCGGACGCTTTTGTATGATATTCATCAAGGGGAGTGGAGCCCAGAACTGGCCGAAATATTGCGAGTTCCCCTAACCGTTCTACCCCAAGTAAAGGATAGTGCCGCTGATTTCGGGACAACAAGTACGGATATATTTGGTTCGCCAATCCCGGTTACTGGTATTGCAGGGGATCAACAGGCGGCGGCCGTTGGGCAAGCTTGTTTCAATCCTGGGATGATGAAGTCCACCTATGGCACGGGTTGTTTTGCTTTGCTCAATACGGGCAGTCGCCCTGTTCAGTCACAGAATAAACTTTTGACCACGATCGCCTATCAACTGGATGGAAAACCAAGCTACGCTTTAGAGGGATCTATTTTTGTTGCCGGCGCTGCTGTTCAATGGTTGCGCGATGGGCTTGGCCTGATCAATGATGCGGCTCAATCTGGTGCTTTGGCTGAAAAAGCTGATCCCAATCAAGATGTCTATCTTGTCCCTGCATTTGTCGGCTTAGGGGCTCCTTATTGGGATGCAGAATGCCGGGGAGCTATGTTTGGCTTGACCCGAAATACAGGCCCCGCAGAGTTTGCCCAAGCTGCGCTGGAAAGTGTTTGTTTCCAAACCAGAGATTTGCTAGAAGCCATGCAGGGTGACTGGCAATCGTCAAACCAAACCGTTTTGCGCGTCGATGGGGGAATGGTGGCTTCAGATTGGACTATGCAACGCCTTTCTGACCTGCTTAACGCGCCAGTGGATCGCCCAAAAGTTCTGGAAACAACAGCCTTGGGTGCGGCCTATCTTGCGGGCAAACATACTGGGTTCTATCCAGATTTAGAGGAATTCTCTGAAACCTGGGCCTTGGACTGCCGCTTTACGCCTGAGTTTGGAGAAGAAAACAGAGAAAGCAAATATGCTGGCTGGAAAGACGCTGTTTCTCGAACAATTTCTAAGAGATCGAAGTAATCCCCTCCTAAGGTTTCTAATAGGTCACTATGTAGTAGAAAAAGGTTGGCTGATTTTGTCACTGAATGTGGCCATTTTTGCCGAGTACAATCAGGGGTTGGTCTGTTATCAGCCTGTTTAAGTCCCTTGATGCCTCGGCTTATGATTGCCATATTATTGATTTGAGCTTACCAGATCAGGACGGGATTGTTTTGGTTCGTAAAGTCCGAGCACGTTCAAAAGTACCTATCATTGTGTTGACCGGGCGGGACCAGATTGAGGATAAAATAGCTAGTTTTGAACTGGGGACAGACGAATATATCGTCAAACCTGTCGACCTTAGAGAACTGAAAATGCGGTTGCGGTTGGTTTTGCAGCGTGCCGAGGGGAAATCCTGCGTAAGCGAGCGCGTTAAAATTGGACCTGTCACCCTTGATTATTCGAGCCGGTCGGTTGTGAGGGATAATGGTAGGGTGATTGATCTTACACCAGCGGAGTTTCTCACTATTTAGGTGCTGGCAAATGCTGATGGAAAAGCAATCACAAGAGGTGATCTCGTGGACGCCATTTCTACAGGAGATGGGCCCATATCCATTCGAGCCGTTGATATCCTGATTAGCCGATTACGCAAAAAACTTGATAAGAAAGCCATACTAACAATTTCAAAAGTTGGCTATAGGTGTGGATGGGAAACGGTAGAAGAATGTTGAAAGTGCTTGGTCTTTTCCTGCCTCCAGTAAAATAATTTCCACTTTTGAAATTGCTAGGCAAATACCTTATTAGGACTGCATCAGATAATCAGTTTAAAGCCGAGGGGGGGGATCACGACAACTGTGATGGCAATCACAGCCAGGTGCTTGTTCATTAGGTAATCTTTGTGATATTTTTTTCACATTCAATATTTGTTGTTGCGACGCAATCATACAATTGAAGTTACACACAAAGCTCCGGCTGGAAGGCTGATACCTTGCAAAGATTTTATGTTTTTGCTGCGACACTGGTTGCGGTACTTGTTCTGTTCGCCAAACTTTCAGTAGCGCAACAAATTCAACCTTTGTCCGAGGTTCTCCCCCTCTTTAAGGATGTTCTCGGACTGGCCTCGCTGCCGGCAAATAATGTCAAGAAGGGCCCGAAAGAAAAAACAGCCAGTGTGACCTTCCGCGGTAAACCGGCAACAGTAATGACCTTTCAGGTAAACGGTGTAACACTCGGGGCAATGGTGCCGAGCAACTTTCAGCTGACGGATGTCTTTCCCATTCCCCATGGGACCCCTATTGATGGCGTGTCGCTCAGCAATATGGCGTTCATCTATTTGCCAAAAGGCCATAAGCCCTTAACGGTGCCACTTTCGGGCTATCCGCAAACGTTACAGAATTCCCTTTCACACCTCACTACAGGGGTGGTCCTTAATGAGGGGTTTAATTTGCATGGCGTGGGCAACTTCCAGCCATCCAAGTCGATCCATCAGGTTATGTCCACTATCGGCTACAGCCAGTTCAAGCTTCCAATAGTGGGTACATTCTCTAACGACATATTCAAGTCTGACCCAAAGAAAGCGAGTGCCAAGGTCAAGGGGGCGCTTCTGCAAAGCCTCAAACTTGACGTGTCACTGCCAAAACTGAAGATCCCCGGAATGCCGGATTCCGTTGCTGTCAATCATGCACGCCTGACGATTGTCGGGCGCGAGGTGAAAGGTAAAGCAGAGGTTTTCGCCGGAGTGACCGGTGACCTCAATGTCAAGGTAGGGAGCACTGCGCACGGCTTCGATTTTGGTATTTTAGCCGTCAATCCGGGCAAGGTGTTCAAACCTGTTATTACGGCGGATAGCAAAGACACGGTCAAGTTACCCTTCTATCAAGCACTCAGCCTCACCAATATGCAACTGGTTGCCGAGAAGAAAGGCAGCAAGTGGGACACGGTGGTAAATGCCAGTGCGAAACTGAAAGGTAAAACCATCGCCGTATCTGTCCGTCATGATCCGAAAGTTGGTGACCGAGCCTTTATCACAACGAAAATGAAACTTGCTGATCTGTTACCAAGCGGCACTTCCTTTCCCGGCGTCACAGACGTAGAATTCGATACCATTGAGGTTGCTAAAGACTCTCTCCTGGTTTCCGGCAAGATCAAAGATATGGACGCAGTGGTTGCTGGTTTTAACCATAGAGGAAAAACCCTGATCGCTGTAACGACACCCAAGCCCGTTCACATCTCCAACCTAATCCCAACTATTGGCAAGACACCCCTCGACGATGTGCCTTTTAACGCCATGACCTATCTTTGGGCCCCCAAAGGCACGCCGGCAGGCCACCTGACCTTATCTGATTTACCCCCGGCCATTGCAACAGTGGTCAGGAAGGCGGGGACAACGATAAATGTTGAGGCAGGCGTCAATGTCACTGGCCAGATGGGCATTGCCCGGAACGGTGAGCTTGGCAAGCTGCTGGTCATGGCCAACCTCTACAAAAGTGCACTTCCGCTCGCTGGAAACTTGAGCCCTGCCATTTTTCAGAAAGGGAATGCAGCTCAGCTTAAAAATGAGATTTTGGACAATCTTGACCTGAACATCCCATTGCCCAAGATTAATATCCCGGGCATCTCCACTATTGCCAAGATCCAGCACACTTCACTTGCAATTAAAGGCCAGAACGAAAAAGGTGTGCGCTCCATTGATGTCGCTGTCGGCGGTGAGCTTGATATCACCACGACCGGAACCAAACTTCAACTTGATTACAAAGCGGTTGTGCACAAACAATCAGGGAAACCGGATTCATTGGCTCTGACAGCCAAGCAGCCTGAAAACAAACCTGTCACCATTAAATTGCTTGAAATATTCCAGGTCACAGATCTGGACTTCAAATTGACCAAGCAAAACGGCAAGTATAATGGCCAGTTGCTTGGAAGTTCAACGTTTAGGGGGAAGCCTGTTAGGGTGGGCTTAAATATTGGTCCTAAACCAAATATTTATGTTGCCGCCAAAGAATTAACGCTTAAAGCCCTCACGGGCAGCTCTATCGGCGTACCAGAAATTGATAATATTGCGTTTTCCGGACTAGGTGTATCGCCGGATTATTTCAGTATGGGGATCGAAGTTCAGGGGCAAAGGTTTTATGGCCTTTTATTCAAGCCCCCTGGCCAAGCGAAGCCTTTCTTCATCTTGCGGGGTGCCAAGCCAAAACTCTCAATTGCTGCTCTCATCCCGGGCGCCGACAAGACCCCTCTAAAGGATACAGATTTTGAGGAAGCTGTTCTTTTTTATAACCCGACAAATAAAGCGGGCCTGCTCAATACCTTCCCTGCTTCTCTTCGACCTTATTTTCATGGGAATGTCGCCGTTAAGCCGGGCCTAAATATTTATGGCACCCTGGCGGTGCATCCATCTGGAGAGATGGCAAATCTGTTGAAAATGGCGGGCATTAGGGATGTTAAGTTGCCATTGAACGGCACGTTCAGTCCCAAGGTTTTTTCTAAAGACATAACCGCCGTCAAAAATGCAATTATTGACAGTTTAGATCTGAATATCCCTCTACCCAAAATCAATGTGCCCGGCATTACCAAGATTGCCAACATTCAAAGCACAAGACTGTCCATTAAGGGTGAAAATAAGAATGGCACACGATCTATTGATGTTGCACTTGGTGGAGCATTGGATATTGACGTAACCGGACAAAAGCTGAGTTTTGATTATCAAGCTGAACTCACTAAGCCTCAGGGCAAGCCTGAGGAATTCAAGCTGATCGCTAAACAACCCAAAGCCAAACCTGTAACCATTAAACTGATCGAGTCATTCACATTGAAGAATCTCGAGCTGGAGGTGTTCAAGCGAAACAATGATTACATCTGGTTTCTGCACGGCGACACAACTTTCCGCAGCAAGGCTGTGAATGTCACTTATTCTCAAGTGAAGGCACCCTATCTCTGGGTCGCGTCTAGCGTAACGACAAAAAACCTGACCGGCGGCTTAGGTGTACCGGATTTTGATAACATCAAGCTTGCTGGTTTTGCCATTGAACCGGGTCAGTTTTCCGGAAACCTCAAAATTCGTGACAAGAAATACTGGTTTAGCATTGATAAAGTTCCCGGCCAATCTAAGCCCTATGCCTTGCTGTGGCCTGCAGAAGCGATCACACTAAGCGAATTGGTGCCTGGGGCGGATAATACGCCACTCAAAAGCATCAGTTTTCACCACGTGAGCATCATCTATAGCCCGGCAAAGACGACCCAAACGGTCCATCAGGTCTTCAAGTCCGATAATGTCTGGACAAAGGTTATCGACCAGAACGCTGCCCTGAAACCCGGACTAAACCTCTTTGCCACTGTGGACGTCGCACCCACAGGTGAGATGGCGACAATCCTCAAATCCTTCGGCGTGAACCACCTGGAACTGCCGTTAAACGGTGGCCTGAGCCCGAAGATGTTTGCTCAGTCGGTCAACACTCAAGCAGTTCGCAATGCGGTCCTTGATGGCTTGGACTTAAAATTTGATATTCCCCCCCCGCGTATCCAGGAAATGACAGAATATCTCGCCTTCAAAAACGGGCACTTAGGTATTAAGGGCAAATTGCCAGATGGTAAACGTGGGGTCGCATTCCAAGTGTCGGGAGATGCCGAGCTTAGGATTGCCAATGAAGACATAGCGTTCTTTGTCGAAGTTGACGTTGATCGTTCGCAGGGCGGCCAAGAAACCGATCTTGAGGTCAAGGGCCATACAGACAAGCCCTGGGTTCATCCCATGGGTATCAGCTTCCTGACTCTGGAAGAATTAGCGCTCGACATCCGCAAGCAGAAGACGGGTTCGACTAAAACTTATGATGTGTCCTTGTCGGCTAAAACGGATATTGGCAGTCACTCTAAACTGGATGTTC
>JAPHRK010000067.1 GCA_026196105.1 Rhodospirillales bacterium
ATAAAACAAGTCATTCATTGAGAGAATCTCCTTTGCCTCAATGAATCACAGATTAGCTCAATTGGGAATCTTAAAATTTAATGGGTCCTGAGCCTAAACACTTGGCCAAAAGCCCCTACCTCAAAGAATTCTATGGCATGGTCGATTGGTCCGTTCGGTCGGTCTTTACAGGCTATCTTGGATGGTTCAGTGGTAATGCGGCTGAGTTACACCCCTTGAGTAGAAGTGAAAGAGCTAAGCGCTTGGCTGTCCTGTCCTCTTCGGGGAATTCACTACTCCAGGCTACGAAAAATGCTTTAACCGATAAAGACTACCAGTGGGCTGCAGAACTTGCCGATAGCTTGATTTTGGTCTCAGAGGATAAGCAAGGGGCAAAGAACTTAAAAGCACAGGCCTTAAAAGCTTTGGCTGAAACCCAAATAAGTGCCAATGGCCGGAACTACTACCTTACCCGTTCCTATGAACTAGATGGAACGATTAAAATCCCGCAGCTCGATACCTCGAAAAATCCCAAAGAAATCCTCCACAGTTTCCCCATGGAAAACATGATGGCGGCCTTGCCGGTTAATTTACGGGCGGAAGAGGCCTTGGAGGAAAATATTGTTGTTGCCTTTAAATTCCCAGATATCAAAGAAAATTACTTCGTTCACTTAAGGCGGGGCGTTGCTGAGGTGCAAAAGCGTTTACCGAAGAAAGCTGATATTACAGTGACGGTGAGTTCGCAGGTGTGGAAAGAAATTCTCGCCCAAATGCGCAATCCTGGTGCTGCTTATGCCAGTGGAGAAATCGATATTGATGGCAGCCTGATTGATCTGGTTGCTTTCCTTAAACTATTCCAGTCTGGGTGATGGGTATTACCCCGCGGCTACCCTACGATTCTTAACCGCTTGGGCTTCTCCTTGGAGGGGGATTTTTGCTCGCCACACCTTTGTTTATAGGCTGCATTAAAGGCAAGATAGGTCCCACAACGGCCACAGTCCACGTCATTACCATAACAGCAGAAGGTGTTTTCAAACTCTCCGCCATCACCCATGTAGAGATTGAGTGTATTACCAACGAGAGGACATTTTTCGCCGTTTTCACCTGTGGACTCGATAGCAACATCTGACATCATAAGCTCCAAGGTGCCTCGATTTGCCTTAATCAGGTCTGGGTATTTCTGCTTAAGGGTTATGACCCGATGGAGCACTTCGTCACGATTGCGTAAATCCTCCCAAGCAAGATATGAATCATCATCTTTGGTGGGGACATAAAAAGTCAAGGCGACGCCTGATATGGGCCAATCTTTTACTTCTTCAATAAATGCTTCTAAGCCATGTTGATTCTCAGCAGTAAGGACCATCTGAACAATAATTTCGGTGCCATCATGGGGGTCGCGAGCAAACACGGCTTCTTTAACCTTATCAAAAACCCCATCCCCCCGAATGGGATCGTTCATCTCTTTAGGACCATCCAGGGAGACCGTAACCAGCTTGCCGGGCAACTCAGGAAGGCCATAGGTACCGTTGGTGACCACCTGACAAGAGTCAAAAATAGCAGCTGCTTTCATGACCAATTTTTCACGGATCATAGGTTCCCCACCCATGAGATAGATAAATTCAATACCATGTTTTTCTTTCAGCTTTTTAAGCTGATAGAGCATGGTGTCGTCATCCATTTTATCTCTGGTCGAGTTGGGATTGCCATCTCGATAGATGAAGCAATGGGTGCATTTGAGATTACAAGCATTTGTGATGTTGACCAAAGCTACCCGAAATGTTTTATCGCCAAAATCAGGCGGCTCTCTATACTGCTGCATCAACGTTCCTCCTGCCCTGTGATTTTGTATTTTTTAAGACTATAGCATGTTTGTGAGCCTTTTGCCGATTTAAGAGCATTATAATGCTATTCTGGCCTTGACTGTCTTACTGCAATTACGTACAACCCGCGTCTCTTGAGCTGCCTAAGGTAGTTCGGCATGAATTTTCTATGTTTTAAATCGAGGATGAAGCAATGGCACGACGTTGCGCGATTACCGGAAGAGGCGTTCAATCCGGAAACAATGTGAGCCACGCTCACAACAAAACACGCCGTCGTTTCCTGCCTAACTTGCAGGACGTTTCGGTTTTGAGTGATACTCTTGGTTCGATTCGCATGCGCGTATCAGCCTATGCTCTTCGCTCTATTGAGCATAATGGTGGGCTTGATGCTTACCTTCTGAAGACTTCTGACAAAAAGCTGACTGCTGAAGCAATCAAGCTGAAACGTCGGATCAGAAAAGCTTCTGCTGTTGCCGCTTAAGGCAAACGTTACAGATTATTTTAAAAGCCCGTCTCAGCGAGGCGGGCTTTTTTATTTCTCTAACTTGAAAACCATGAGTAGAGTCTGTTGCAGGGCGCTGAAATTATCGTCTGAAAGTAAATAGATTAAGATCTCTCCTTGTTTGTTAACACGAACAGCAACTCCTTCGAAATTATCGACAGTTAGGGGGGGAGCTAATTCTCCTAATAAATCTCCCTCAACTTGGTTCCCTTGTTTTATTTGATCCAGAGATACCTTTCTTAGTCGAATGGCTATGCCGCTTAATAAGGTAAAGCGCCGTTCCAAAATTAAAAGATCGCCCGAGGGGAGGAGAGCTGCGCCTGTTGGTTTGAAATCATCGTAGCGGCGGTAGCTAAACGATTTCCACTCTTTATCTTTAAGAAACCATGCTAAAGAAAAATTTTCATCATCTGAGGCTTCCGCGAAGATAACTAGGCGTCCATCCTTGAGTTTGACGGCGGCTTCTACGCCATGATTATTTGCGAGTGCCTTAAGCCCTTGAGGATGAGGGAGGGTAATTGCGGGGCCAGAGAGGTCTTTATAGTGAGTTATCCTATGTTTGCGCTCAAAGGTGACGTAAAATCCTCCGGTGCCATCTGAGGCTAAGGACTCTGCATCACTGGATTTCTTCTTAATTAAGGGTTTGTTTTTCTTGGAATGAAGAGGGGAGAGGGTAACCTGAGTGAGGGCAAGGGTTGAGAAATCAATATTTGCCTTTAACCAATGGCCTTTATCTGTGACTGAGAAAAGCTGGTCCCCTTGAAAGAGCAGAGCGGAAAAGCCTCCGAATTTCTTGGAGTCAGATTTATATTCAACCCCTTTAACAAAGCTCAACTTCCCTAAGGAGGATATAGAAGCTTTTTCAGGGTTAAAGTTCACCGGGTCTGTTTGTACCTCTATAGCGGCTGCAAAAACAGGGGTGTAGAGGCTGATGGCCAGGAGTAAGGAAATTAGGGTAGATCGCATTGATAAAACCCCCTTATTGCTTTGGCTTAACTGCCCTTAGCATATACCCGGTTGGGAATGCTTCCTTAAAAATACCAAAGGTGAGTTTATTGTAAATCCATTTGTTTTTCCAAGGTTTTAGCTCTGGAAACCGTTGGATGCTGTCAACCTTCAGGCCTGAACATTCCATTAATTCGACCATGCTGTCTTTGACAAAAAATCGCAGATGAGTCCTGTCTAAAATACCAGATTCCTCATATTTCCATTTACCGTTAAACAGTAATCCCAAAGGAATTTTATAGTAGCGGATATTAGGGAGGTTTGCGACCAGGACACCACCTGGTTTTAACAGCTTGTGAAGCCTTCCAACCATGCCCCATGGATCAATGAGGTGCTCCAGGACATCCATGCAAAGGACAGCGTCAAGAGCCCCTTCTTCTATCTCAGATTCAAGGTCAATATTTTCAACATTACCATGCCAAATTTGGTCGAGGGTTTCTTTGGCCTTTTCAGCCGCTATAGGAGAAATTTCAACTCCACCCGCCCATGAAATTTTGCCATTTTCTTTTAAGAAATTAAGGGTAGCCCCTGTTCCACATCCAATTTCGAGGACTCTACCATTGTTGAAATTGAGCAGGGGGAGGGCATCACGCCGGGCATTGCTGAAGTAGTTTATATCGTCTGACTGTTTCGCACTGTCAGATAAGGAGGCTTCAGGCATAATGGCTCATTCACTTTAGGGGTAGGATTGACGAATAATATCCAAATCCTACCCCTAATGAAAGCCTCTATGCAGCTCTTACGTCATCAAGGAACTGCTGAACTGTTTGTTGCAGGTCATGAGCTTGCTCAGACATGCTGTTGGCAGCTCCGAGAACATCAGAAGACGCCGCTCCTGTTTGTTCGGCACCACGAGTAACATCTGAAATATTTGAGGATACTTCGCTTGTTCCCGTAGCAGCTTCTTCAACGTTATAGGCGATCTCTCTGGTGGCTTCCCCTTGCTGTTCAACTGCAACGGCAATGGTACCAGCGATATCATTGATCTGCCCAATGGTTTGACCAATGGTTTGGATAGCTCCAACAGCTTCGCCAGTGACGGACTGCATTTGACTGATTTGACCCGTGATTTCTTCTGTTGCTCTTGCTGTTTGGTTCGCAAGGTTTTTCACTTCAGAAGCAACGACTGCGAAACCTTTACCAGCCTCACCTGCACGAGCGGCCTCAATAGTTGCGTTCAACGCAAGTAAGTTGGTTTGTTCAGCAATGTCATTAATCAGAGCAACGACTTCGCCAACCCTGGAGGAGGCCTCGGTGAGGCCTCCAACGATTTTATTGGTCCGTTGGGCTTCAGATACAGCATTGTGCGCAATTTCATTGGAGATATTCACTTGACGGGAAATCTCAGAAACAGAACTGGCAAGCTCTTCAGTTGCTGTTGCAACGGTTTGGACATTTGAGGTTGCTTGCTCTGCGGCAGCCGCAACTGTCATGGATTTTCCACTGGTTTCTTCAGCAGTAGTGGAAAGTTCTTCAGAAGTTGATTTCATTTGAGTTGCCGCAGAAGAAACCAACTGAAGCATGCTGGAAACATTACTATCAAAAACTTTGGTTAAATCTTCAATCGCTTTTGCATGCTTGATTTGCTTCTCTTGAGTCTCGTGCTGTTCTTCAGCCAGACGATTTGCTTTGATCATATTTTCGCGGAAGACCTCTACAGCCCGTGCCATGGCGCCGATTTCATCTTTACGGTCATTGCCTGCGATTTTTGCAGACGTATCGCCATTAGCGAGGGTAAGCATACCTTGCTCCAACCGCCGAATTCCGCCGCCGATATCACTAGCAACGATGTAAAACAGGCCCGTAATAGTAACGATGAGAATAATTCCAAACACAAAGAGAGTGGTCATTGAACTTATGAAGTGTCTGTTTACATTATCTAGATAAACACCTGTGCCGATGATCCAACTCCAAGGTTTGAAGCCTTTAACATATGAAACTTTCTCAACAGGGTCTTCTTCCCCAGGCATTGACCAGTAGTAATAAACCGAGCCATCTCCTTTTTGTTTAACGACGTCTACCATTTCTTTGAATAATTTTTTGCCGGATTTATCTTCTAGGTTTAAGAGGTCTTGACCTTGGAGTTTTGGATTGGTGGTATGCATTACCATGACCCCAGCCATATCATTTATCCAAAGGTACTCTTCGCCGTCATAGCGCATAGAGCGGACAGTCTCCATTGCCGCTGTCTTCGCTTCTTCAACGGTCATTTTGCCTTCAGAAGCTAATTTTTCATATCGAGATACAATACCATGGGCTGTCTCAACAATACTTTTTGTTTTTGCTTCTTGGTCGGTGAGAAGGATGTTGTGGATATCAAGAAGAGTGAAGGCTGAGCCTATCCCTAAACCAACTAAGACGACACCAATGATAAACCCTAGCTTGGTGCGAATAGCTACATTTCCCCAATTAATCATTTTATAACCCCATTTTTCTTTATGTTTTTCAATTGATTATTATTATTTTGCAGTGCAATATTAGTTTTTTTGAATAGAGAAAAATAGTTAAAGCTCAAGTAAGGACAATCCGATGAGCTTAGCTTGAATAGCTTACATTGTTTCTAATTTACATGATAAGGTTTTTGACAATAATAAGATGTGCCAAATTAATAAAAACAACTATTGACTGCTATAATTGAGTTTCCTACCTAGGAGGAAGTTGGGTGGTTATTCAAGGTGCGAAAATTAATAAAACGGCCCCTTATTGGGTTTCCACTGTGATCTTTGGGCTTTTTTTGTCATTTTTTTTAGTTGATCTTTCTCATGCTGAAGAAGTGATTATAACCAATTCTACGATGTCAGAGAACGACAGAAGGTTTGAGTATCCGTTAAAAGTTTTAAAGAAGGCCCTAAATCATACAATAAGTGGTGTTGGGGATTTTAGGTTAGAGCCTTACCCTGATAAGTTGTCTCGCAAACGTACCCTTCATGAATTGATTAAAGGGACGATGACTATTTTTGTCACCCCCACACGGAGAGAGTGGGAAGAAAAGACTATTCCTATTCGTATCCCAATTCGAAAGGGTCTTTTAGGGTATAGATTGTTCCTTATTCGTGATGGTGCCCAAAGCAAGTTTTCTCAAATTAAAGATGTGCAAGAGCTTAAAAACATGCGTGTTGGTTCTGGAGCGCAATGGAGTACGACTAAGGCACTACAAGAACTTGGCTTTAGTGTCACCGGAGGGACAGATTACGAAGGTTTGTTCACCATGCTCAATTTTGGACGGTTTGATTATTTTCCAAGAGGCGTTAATGAAATTTTTAATGAGTTCGATACGCGAAAAATAAAATTCCCAATGATGCAGATAGAAGAAAAACTAGCTCTTTATCTACCACTGCCGACCTATTTTTTTGTTACACCCAAAAGACCTGATTTAGCTATTAGGTTACAAAAGGGATTGATGGGGATGGTTGCCGATGGGACCTTGGATAAATTATTTTATGAATACCATGGGGAATTTTTAGATCGCGCTAATCTTCAGAACCGAAAAATATTTTCTCTCGCCAACCCAGATTTAACTAAAGAAACGCCTTTTGATCAAAAAGAGTTATGGCTAAAACCGTAACTCTTACTTGCCTCTTATCTTCACTCGGCTTGTTACAGATATTACGTTTTCAATTCCTTTTACAGTCTTAATCGCTTTATCTAGTTCTTGTTGGGAAAAGGCGCGACCAAAGAGATAAACATGCCCGCCGACTGAGAGATATCGAAAATTCGTTGCATTGACACCTTTGGCATCAAGAAGCAGGGCATTCATTTTGGTTTCAATAACAGTATCATCTACAACGTTTTCGACGGTGCCTTTTTTCTTATCGATATCTGTCTCTACACGGACGTCATTATAAACTTTTTTAACACCTGAAACAGAAGTCGATAATTTTTTAGCCTGTGCTTTTGGGTAGAATTTGTACGGAAAAAGTGAAGAGGTGGTGAGTAACTGTGGTTATTATGGTTTGTAGTTTTCGTCAAATAGCTCAGCCAAATTTTGCATCATGGTTCCGCCTAACTCTTCAGCATCGGTGATCGTTACCGCACGGTTATAGTAACGGGTGACATCATGACCGATCCCAATAGCGGTTAGCTCGACTGGAGAGCGTGTTTCAATCCACTCAATAACATTACGTAGGTGTCGTTCCAAATAGCTACCTGGATTTGCTGATAAAGTCGCATCGTCAACAGGTGCCCCGTCGGAGATCACCATCAGGATACGGCGGTGTTCAGGACGGGCAATGAGGCGTTCATGAGCCCACATAAGGGCTTCACCATCGATATTTTCTTTAAGTAAACCTTCACGCAACATCAGACCTAAGTTTTTGCGGGTCCTGCGCCAAGGCGTATCAGCCCCTTTGTAAACAATATGGCGCAGATCATTAAGGCGGCCTGGGTTTTCGGGTTTGTTGTTATTAACCCATTTCTCCCGGCTTCCCCCGCCTTTCCAGGCTTTAGTGGTAAAGCCCAGGACTTCTACTTTAACACCACAGCGTTCTAGCGTCCGGGAAAGGATATCGGCACAAATCGCGGCAATAGTAATCGGACGGCCCCTCATGGAGCCTGAGTTATCTATAAGCAAGCTGACAACTGTATCTCTGAATTCTGTATTCTTTTCCCATTTATAGGAAAGAGGCATTTCGGGGTTAACAACGACCCGAGCCAAACGTCCACAATCAAGTAGACCTTCTTCCAGGTCAAAATCCCAAGAGCGGGTTTGTTGTGCGAGGAGCTTTCGTTGCAGACGGTTCGCCAATCGTCCAACCACCCCTTGAAGATGTGAGAGCTGTTGGTCTAATTGATGACGAAGTCTAGCTAATTCTTCAGCGTCGCAAAGGTCTTCAGCCGAAATGATTTCGTCGAATTCTTTTGTATATTCTTTATAGAGCTTGGACAGGCCTTTTTCATCATCTAGCCAGTTGTCGTATCGGCCTCTTGGTCCGGCAGGGGACTCATCACCTTTGGCACTTTCTGCTAACCCTTCAGCGTAAGAAGATTGTTCTTCATCATCGCCGTCCCCATCACCTTCACCGCTTTCGGCCTCAATACCTGCTTGAGCTTCCCCAGGGTTTTCTTCTTCGTCAACCGAGTCTTGACCATCTTGTTCATTATCGTCGCTGTCTTCTTCCTCTTCTCCTTGATCATCTGAGTCTTGAGAAGTTCCGTCGGAAGCAGCCATTAAATCCAGAGCAATAAGCAACTCATAAAGAGCATCAGCGAATTTATTTTGGTCGCCTGTACAATCTTTTAAATGGCCTAACTCTTTGGCCCCATTCTCCATAATCCAGGGACGCCATAAATCGACCATATCCTTGGCAATTTCAGGAATAGCTTGCCCCGTTACGACTTCACGGGCCAGTAACCCAACAGCCTCAGATAAAGGGCAATCTTCTCGTTGAGTGACCCTATCAAAACCTTTTGATTTACATCTTTCGTTGAGAGCAATTTCCAGATTGGTTGCAATCCCAGGGAATTTTTGTGCTCCTAAGGCTTCAACCCGCACCTGTTCAACCCGTTCAAATGTTTCCCGTGCGCTCAGGTCTTTGGGCAAGAGTTTTGCGTGAAGAGCATCGTTGTGGTAACGCATTCGCAAAGCCGCTGCATCTGCCATCCCACGTAATTGACCGATATCTTCCAAGGTCATTTTTTTCGCAGGTGATGGTAGGCGGACAGTATGACCACTTGCCGAGTTAACTCCTGGCGAAAAATTAACCACAGCTTCAGGGCGTCGAGAGACGGCCTTGATCGTTGCTGAGGTGACCCGCTTAAAGGTTTCTTGCTTATCTTCTTTATGGGTTAGAGACACCGGTATGTTTACCTTATGCCATCATCACGCGCGCTGAGCTCTCAGGTAGTTCTTCCCCGAAGCAACGCTGATAATACTCAGCCACCACAGGGCGCTCCATCTCGTCGCACTTGTTGAGGAAGGTCACACGGAAGGCAAAAGCCATATCGTTAAAGATATCAGCGTTTTCTGCCCAGGTAATCACTGTCCGTGGGGACATAACCGTAGAGATATCACCATTGATAAACCCTTCGCGGGTGAGGTCAGCAAGTTCAACCATAGATGCAATTTTTGCCTTACCCTCTGCGTTATTGTAGCTAGGTAATTTAGCGGTAACGATATTGACCTCGTCACTATGAGGTAGATAGTTAAGGGTTGCGACAATATTCCAACGGTCCATTTGTCCTTGGTTGATTTGCTGAGTGCCATGGTACAAACCTGTTGTATCGCCAAGGCCAATAGTATTTGCCGTCGAGAAAAGACGGAAATATTTATTTGGGTGGATGACACGGCTTTGATCGAGCAACGTCAGCTTTCCTTCGACCTCAAGGATACGCTGGATAACAAACATGACGTCTGGACGACCGGCGTCGTATTCATCAAAGACCAAGGCTGTAGGGTTTTGAATGGCCCAAGGAAGAATACCTTCTTTAAACTCGGTAACCTGTTGACCTTCTTTAAGGACAATGGCGTCTTTACCGATCAGGTCGATACGGCTGATATGGCTATCAAGATTAATCCTGATACAAGGCCAGTTCAAACGGGCAGCAACCTGCTCAATATGGGTGGATTTACCCGTACCGTGATAACCTTGGATCATGACCCGGCGGTTATGGGCAAAGCCGGCTAATATGGCCATGGTTGTGTCTCGGTCAAATTGATAAGTAGTATCTTCTGCCGGGACGTGATCGTCGCGCAAGCTGAAGGCGGGGACTTCCATATCTGAATCGATGCCAAAGGTTTGGCGAACAGACACTTTAATGTCTGGTGCAGACAATGGAAACGGGTCGCCAGGGAGGACGGCAGAAGATGTTGTCATAAGGTCTTTACTTTCTCTTGTTCTAAGTAGCGTAACAAATTTGAATAAGCCTCTGAGATCTTTTTAAACCGTTCTTCAGCTAGCTTATCTCCTTGGTTAGCATCTGGGTGGTGTATCTTTACCAACTTCTTGTACTGTGATTTAAGCTTTTTTACCGTAACAGGCCAGTTTAAATCTAAGGTCGAAAGAGCTATCTCTTCCAGTGAATGAGGTCGAGGCCTTGGATTCCCCGACGTTCTTGTGTTGTTTTGGTCACAAAGAGGGTCGATATTTTCTTTGTAGAGTCCAAGGGGATCGTCAATGTGTCCACCTCCTAAAGGATGGCGACTACCAAATCTTTGGGTAGGCCGATTCCATGTCGTATCACTTCGGCGGTCTACCTCAACCTCATCGTCATCCATGCCTTCATAATAATTCCAGGAGGCGTTATATAAGCGTATATGCTCTAAACAGAACCATAAATAGTCCTTTAGTTCATTTCTGGATTTTGGCGCTCTGAATTCGGCATCTAGAGTGCAGCCATCCCAATTGCAAACTTTCGCTTCTTCACTCTTTTTGTTGAAGCGGTTTGGGGGAAATGAGGGGCTTCCACGGCCTAATCTTCCATCAGTCTTGACCATGGGTAATAATGAGATGAAAAAATAAGATAAGCAAGGGGTAGGGAATAATTTTTAGAAAGATTCAAAAAATCACCCTTCTCCACGTTCTTTCTTGCTATTATCTGATAATGCACGTGCTAAATTAGAGAGAGCTTCTTGATGGCTTTCGTCTTTAATCATGGAAAAATGAGTCATTATTTCCAGACTGCGCCTTTGGTTATTTGTGAGGCAATTTGCTGAATGGCTTAGCCCTTCAAAGAAAAAATCGACAGTTGTGCCAAGGCACTTTGATATATCAAAAAGTCGACCTGCAGAAACTCGATTTATTCCTTTCTCATATTTATGTGCTTGTTGGAATGTGACACCAATCAACTTTGCTAATTCTTGCTGGCTAAGGTTGAGTGAGACACGCCTTTCGCGTATGCGAGCTCCTACATGATGATCAATGCTAATTGTTTTCTTTTTATTGATTTTCGTGTCCATGAACGTCCAGGCCTTAATCTTATACAGTAGTATACAGGGTATATACCTACGTATACTTGTCTTAGTCCCTAATAATTCAGATTAAGCGTTAGTCATCTCAAAAGAAAGACGTTTTTCTCATTTAGATAGCTTTTTTTGTATTTTAAACCTAGAGTTTATTTTTTCTATTACTTGATTTTAATGTGTCAATTACTTATTTATATATAGTAATTGATTTGTTTTTACTTAAATGTAAGCACAAGTGACGTTTTGTTTTGTCTGCTATATAGTATGTTTTTGCTCTGTCTGTTGTAATGGGGAAATATTGCCTTATATGAATATACGATTTCAACTCTACTTTAGATTGTTGTTGATGTGAAAAAACCAACATTATGTCTTTTACAAATCTACGTGATTTGCGTATAGGTCGATGCTTAGAAAGCAAAATAGATTGGAGCTATGAATGACTGTTGCTGAAACGGTTCACCAGAAGATCACCTCTGCTCTTAAGCCTGCAATGCTTAAAGTGGAAGATGAATCCTATAAGCATGCGGGACATGCTGGGGCGAAGCCAGAGGGCGAAACCCACTTTAATTTAGAAATTGTTGCAGATGCATTTGCCGGGAAATCCCGAGTCCAAAGGCAGCAGCTTGTTTATAAAATTCTTGCTGAAGAAATGGCAGGGCCAATTCACGCTTTGTCGATGTCAACCAAAGCGCCTGGGGAATAACAATTATTCCCCGGTGTAAAGTTCAGGGTAGCGCTCTTTGACCATGGGACCATCACTGGCAAGCGCATGGCAGCCGTTAAGCTGGTAAGGACGGTCTTTAAATTCAGAAGGCTCATTCTTTCGTCGCCGTAGCGTAGGGATAACTGTCTGGATAGCTGCGGTAGCTAAGGGACCAAATAACTCGACTACGTGAGTACACCCCTTAACACCGCCAACTTCTTTTTTAATCTTCATAAACCAGCCGGGGCCAATCTTAAGCCCAATCAAGGATTTGTATATATCCTCAACCGCACTGCAGATATCGAAAGGGCCGGTATCGATGGAGACGATAACGTCTTTGACTTCAAAATCTTGGGTAATTGTTACGCGAACCCACATGTCGTGCACTGGTTCACCCGGTTGCACCATTCCGCGTTGTTTATTCTCAAACGCATAGTCTTTTTTATCAGTGATATGCCCTTCGATGTCAAAAAGGCCATCTTCGCGTTCAAATCCTTGAAACTCTATGGATCGAGTGTGGCGACGTTCACGGGGTTCTGCTGGGGGTAAGGGCACGACCTAAAACATTCAAAATAATGATGAGCTAAGGGGGATAACCCCTTAGCAACATCCGTTGTTTCTACAAGATGGGAGGTTTTATTATTTGTGGCTTGAGCCGTAGGTCTCACCAAAAATAAAGGCGTCGCGGTCTTTGACATCTTGTTCTAGACCATCTTTAACAATGGCATAGAGATCACGAATTGAAACGATGCCAACTGGTTTACCATCTTCTGTGACAGGCAAGTGGCGGTAGCCTCTGACGCTCATCAATTCTAAAGCGTTGCTAGGCCTGTCTGATGGAGCCAGCGTGTCTGGACTTGGGGTCATGATATCAGTAATCATTGTCGTATCTGGATCAACATTTTTCGCTAAAACTTTTGTTGTCAAATCCCTTTCGGTGATAATCCCAACAAGTTTGTCATCTTCAACAACTAAAACAGCCGCAATATGCTTTTGCCCCATGAGTTGAGCTGCAGCCCTAACCGTGTCTTTTGGGGTTAGGTTTGATAGTTCTTGTTTGTTTACAACATCGGGAATAATCTTCCGAGCCATCCGCGCCTCTCCGTTCTTATCTTCGTATAGACTTCTATAAAAGAAGTCCTTTGCAATAGTAGTATGATGGGGAAACATCTCTTATGGCAAGAGGCAAAAATATTGTTTTACACTAGAGGAGTTTTAAAAGGAGCGCTACCTACTTGCTATCAGTACTTTGAGGGCTTGGAATAGGTTCTGAAGATTGGCTTAAAGTAAGTGGGGCTAACTTAATGGAGGTGATTTGATTTCGTTGACGTTGCAAAATTTCAATACGGAATCCATGGAAGGAGAATACCTGGCCAACTTCAGGGATTCTGCGAGATTCAAAGAGAACTAATCCCGCAATCGTCGCCGCATCTTCATCTGGAATTTCCCAATCAAATTGACGGTTAAGATCACGAATAGTTACCGTTCCATCGACAATATAAGAGCCATCAGCTTGTTGGCGAACACCTGAAACAAGTATGTCATGTTCATCCGAGATATCGCCAACAATTTCTTCCAAAATATCTTCTAGCGTAACAATTCCCTGGATGGAGCCATATTCATCTACAACCAGTGCAAAGTGTTCGTGCTTATCCCTAAAGGCCTGCAATTGATCTAATAGAGTTGTTGTTTCTGGGATAAACCAGGGGTCTACACATAGCGAGAGTATATCAAGTCCTTCTAGTCTTCCGTCTTGAGCACGAATGGCACGGAGTAAGGCCTTAGCGTGGATGATGCCAATAATATTATCTGGTTTCTCTCGCCAAATAGGGATTCGGGTATAGGGACTGGCTAAAGCTTGATCAACGATTTCATCAGGTGGTAAATCTGCATCAATAAGAGCGATAGATTTGCGATGGACCATGATTTCCACCACCTGAACTTCATTGAGGTCCAGAACACTGCTCAACATGGCTCGTTCATGGTGGATGGCTTCTACATCATCACCTTCATGGAGGCTAATGGCTCCACGTAGTTCTTCAATACTCTTGTCATTATCACCTTCCCCACGGGAGGCACCAAGAATCTTTAAAGTTAAGGACACAATCGCTTGAAGGGTATTCGTGATTGGGGATAAAATTAAAACAATTGGGCGAATAACCGGTGCAATTGTGAGGGCCAAACGGTCAGCATTTTCAAAGGCGTAGGTTTTTGGAAGGATTTCTGAGAAAATCAATACCAAGAGGGTCATGGCGATGGTGGCATACACCACACCAGCTTCGCCAAACAACGTAATTAAAATACTTGTTGCGAGAGCCGACGCCAAGATATTTACAAGGTTGTTCCCAAGTAGGATCGCACCAATCAGTTTGTTCTTATCTTCATAAAGCTGATTAACAATCCCTGCTTTTTTGTCTCCTTTTCGTTCCAATTGGTGCATCAATGGCCTTGATGCCCCGGTTAGGGCAGTCTCAGAACCTGAGAAAAAGCCGGAAAGGATAAGCAGGAGGAGAATAAACCCAATGGTGGTGATCATGATTTCTCGTTAAGTGCGTTGTTTAGTATTTCAATCAATCTATCACGGGGAATTTCATTTGTCAGAAATGACTGTCCAATCCCTTTAGCCATCACAAATGTAATTTTGCCATCGGACACTTTTTTATCCTTATCCATATGAGCTGCCAACTTTTCAGATGTCCAGTCAGGCTTTTTAAGTCGAGAAATACCTGTCTCTAAACCCATATTTTCAAGATGATGGGAAACCCGCTCAGCCTCTTGCGAGGGACATAGGCCCAGCAACGTTGATAAAGTATAGGCTTGATGGATACCGATGGCGACTGCTTCTCCATGGAGGAGGGTGTCTCCATAACCCGTTTCGGCTTCATAAGCATGGCCAAAGGTATGGCCTAAGTTTAACAAAGCACGCTTGCCGCTTTCTTTCTCGTCTTCAGCAACAATTTTTGCCTTAGCCTCGCAGCTATGAAGGACAGAATATTTTCTGGCTTCTTTGTCGCCTTCAATTATTTTTTTACCGTTGATTTCCAGCCATTCAAAGAATGCGAAATCGTCAATAAGTCCATATTTCACAACCTCTGCGTATCCCGCGAGGAGTTGACGTCGAGGTAAAGTATCAAGGGTATCAATGTCGGCTAGAACAAGGCGAGGTTGGTGAAAGCTTCCTACAAGGTTTTTACCATACCCCGTATTGATTCCTGTTTTCCCGCCGACAGAGCTATCAACTTGGGCTAAGAGAGTTGTTGGGATTTGGATAAAGTCCAATCCACGCAGAATAACACTTGCTGCAAACCCGGTAATGTCACCAATGACACCGCCCCCTAAAGCAATAAGCATTGTTTTGCGCTCAATGCCAAAGGACAATATGGTTTCGCAAAGTTCTTGGAACTGTCCAAATGCTTTGGTGCTTTCTCCGGCAGGCAATATGACCTGCTCAGTTGCAACCCCTTTTTCCTTTAGGGAAGCCTTAACCCGGTCAAGATAGAGAGAAGCAACGTTGCTGTCGGTAACAATGATTGCCTTGTTTGACTTGATCAGCGGAGCACAAAATTCACCTGCCCGATCAATCAGATTAGCCCCAACGTGGATTTCATAGCTTCTGTCACCCAATTGGACTTCAAGGGTTTCATGAGTTTCAGTCATCTGTGAAGCTTTCCATGATAGAGTCGTAAACTCGTTGGGCTGTGTTTTCTGGGTTTTCGTTTTTGGCATCAACAGCAATATCAGCTTGTCCATAAACGGGATAACGCTCGTCCATCAACCGTTTTAGGGTATCGCGCGGGTTGCCTTGCTGGAGAAGAGGGCGGTGGGGTCGGCCTTCTGTGCGGCTTATCAGTATTTCCAGATCAGCCTTAAGCCAAACAGATATGCCCTTTTCTTTAATCGCCTGTCGCGTTTCATCATCCATAAAGGCACCACCACCTGTCGCAAGGATAACAGGGCCGTCTTCTAACAATCGCTTAATGACCTTTCGCTCCCCATCGCGAAAAGCTTTTTCCCCATAGAGTTTGAAAATATCTGAGACAGTACATCCGGCGGCGGCTTCAATTTCATGGTCAGCATCAACAAATTGAAGGCCCATATAGCCGCTTAACCTTCTACCTACGCTGCTTTTCCCGGCACCCATCAACCCAATCAGTACGATTGATTTTTTTATTGATGAGGTCTTGTTTAGTTCATTCACGATTATTTTGACTCTACATACTGCGTTGAAAGGCGAAGCTCAAACCGATACACTGCCGAAAAATTGCCATGGTTCATCATTACTATAATTTAACCGCGCATTTTGTTATGACAATAGATACTCCGGGGTATACCCTATAAACATGTGTTTTACAGCTTCTTATACTGCTTCAGATTTGAATTGATCGTTAGCCAATGAAAAAAATATCCTCTTTGTTCTTGATGCTTGTGGTTCTTATTCTTGTTGGAGGGGCTGTATTCCTTGCGACTTGGGATATTCCAGCACCAACAGCCCCTATTGAAAGAGTTTTACCTAATGAGAAGTTCCCTAGATAATTTCGGTCATTGGGAACAGGTCAGGCATTCCCTTAAAAATCTTTCAATCGCCTCAAGCGTAACCGCAATTTTAGCTTTTACCTCTGCTTCGGCATGGGCGCAGGGCTCAATTGTACCTTTAAAGCTAGAGCCGCCCTCTGCAGAAGAGCTTGTTTCCCCAACTAAAAAACCAGTTGAAGAAACAATCACGAAACCAAAAGGGGATGCTGTGCAGATGGATACCCTTGGAGCAGTTGATCCAGAATCCGCTGGAATTCTTTCTCTTGGGGAAGGAGGTTATGGTATCGAGATGTGGACCGGGACAAACCGGTCATTGGTTGAGCGCTTGTTGCCACAATTACCTGCTGAAACATCATCTCCACAACTCCGCCAAATGATGCGTCGTTTGCTTCTCTCAATTTCAGCGCCGCCTGTAATCGCTGAAGGAGAAACACCGAAAGGCAGCCTCTTAACGGTTCGAGTTGAGAAGTTGGCTGCTATGGGTGATTTAGCGGGTGTCGCTGATCTTTTAAAAGTCATTCCAGGCCATAAAGATAATCAGGGGTTATTGCGCATTGAAGCAAGGTCACTTTTCCTTGCTAATGACTTGGCTCGAGCTTGTGCCCTTGCCAGCGAAAACCTAGGTGAAGGTGACGATCCTTTTTGGCAAAAAGCGTATATCTTCTGCCAAGCTCTTGCGGGGGAACATGATAAAGCCTCAATGGGGGCTGATTTGTTGCAAGAAACTGGCTCAGAAGACCCGATCTTTTTTGAACTTCTGGATGTGATAGCTGGGAACAGTGAGCCTGTTCTTAAAAGTATGGTGAGTCCTAAGCCTCTTTACCTCGCCATGGCCCGTGCAGCGAAAGTAAAATTGCCAACCGATGCTGCTTGGTCGTCAAACTCAGCCGTACTAAAAGTGATCGCGACTAGTCCTAACCTACCGTTGGAAGTCAGGGTCGATGCTGCAGAAAGAGCTGAAGCCTCTGGAGCTCTGCCGACGGAGCAGCTTAGACAAATCTATAAAAGCGTGAAGTTCAGCAAAAAAGATTTGGCTTCATCTTTAACAAAAGCGGATGAAATTCGGGGAGCCAAAGGACGAGCCCTTCTTTATCGTTCTGCAATTGCCCAAGATATTCCGACGGCCTTAGCTGAAGTTGTGCAAAAAGCGTTAGGTTTAGCGAGGGAAGGTGGTCGTTATGAGTCCGGTGTCCGTGTTTTTTTGCCTATCTTGAAAAAAATGAATGCAGGCGATGAACTCGTATGGTTCGCGCCTGATGCTATCCGGGCGTTCCTTTCTGTCGGGGATGTTGAGGCCGCTGATGCATGGTTCAAGCTGGTACGAGCTGGGGCCTTGTTTAAAGCAGACATTAAGGCTCTCTATGATGACCTGATGCCGCTTGCGAGGATAGCAGGGAATCAAGAAGCCCAAAATTGGGGGCAAACTCAGTTAAAAGCTTGGTGGGAGAAACGTCGGGATAAAGCGGAAGGTCGTGATAAAGCCCAATTGCTTTTTGTGTTGCTGGAGACCTTTGGTGACCCTATTGACCAGACCCTATGGCAAGACCTTTTGTCCGGTCCTCAAAAGGTTTCAGGTGTCTTGCAACGCCCTTCACTCTGGTTTGCCTTAGAAAGTGCTTCCAATAATGTGAGGGTCGGTGAAACCGTTGCCTTAACAGCCATTGGCTTAGGACAGGGAGGCTCTACGGTGATGGAACCGATGTTCTTGCGCCATGTGCTTGAGTCTTTAGTCCGAGTTGGATTGTTGAAAGATGCTCGCGCTTTGGCTCTAGAGGCAGCCATCGCCGCAGGGTTGTAAGGATGGGTGGATCGTCTGATAAAACTGGACGGTCTGCCTCTTTTCATGGTGAGAATTTCCTAGAGATGATGGCGGCAGAGCGAGGTGCTGCTGTTAATACAATTGACTCCTATCGCCGAGATTTAGACCTGTTTAGTGATTTCATTACCCGCCGAGGTGAAGACCTGGAAACCGCCGGAGCTGATGATATCCGGGCCTATCTCACGGCGATGAATCGAGAAGGTTTAGCCGCTTCGACCAGCGCCCGTCGTCTTTCTACCTTGCGACAATTTTATAAATTCCTGTTTGCCGAGCGGGTCCGCAGTGATGACCCTTGTGCATCGTTAGATAGCCCTAAGTTAGGGCAACCCTTACCGAAGTACTTAAGTGAAGGGGAGGTCGAGCGCCTACTTAGTGCGGCAAGAGAGATTGAGGGGGCAAAAGGGGTGCGGATGACGGCTCTCCTCGAAGTGCTCTACGCTACGGGCTTAAGGGTTTCAGAGCTTGTTGGATTACCTTTTTCCGCTTTGCGTAATGATAACGGAGTGCTGTTGGTTAAGGGAAAGAGCGGTAAAGAACGCATGGTTCCCATCCATGGCCCGGCATGTGAGGCGTTAGATGCCTACCTAGAAGTGAGAGGTTTTTTCTTAGATGAGAAAACCTCAAACCGTGACCAACAGCGTTGGCTTTTTCCGGCACAATCAAAAACCGGATACCTGACCCGCGCAGGCTTTGCCCAAACCCTTAAAAAACTTGCCATCAAAGCAGGCATTGAACCTAGCCGTGTCTCCCCCCACGTCCTCCGCCATTCTTTCGCCAGCCACTTACTCGCTCATGGTGCCGACCTAAGAAGCCTCCAACAAATGCTAGGCCATGCTGACATCGCCACTACTCAAATCTATACCCATGTTCTTGAGTCAAAAAAGAAAAACCTAGTTGAGAACGCGCATCCGTTAGCTAAACGGAAAAAATAGTTTGGTTTATAACCTGTTAACAAGATTACAGTCTTTTATGAGAGACAAAATCAACTTGTATGATAGATTGTAAGTAACAGCATTCTATTTATGGTGAGAGAGCATGAAACTTTCTATTTGTGCGGTAAGTTTTCTTGTTCTTTTATGCACAATCCCTTTTTCAGCTTTTGCCATCGAAATGGCTATAAATGAGTGGAAACCCTATACCGTTGAGAAAAATGGTGAATTGGAGGGAGTTGCTGTAGATAAAGCAAATAAAATCTTCTCCCAAATGGGAATTGAATTAACTATCTCGAACCTTCCATTTAGACGTGCTTTAATGCTTGCTGAAAAAGGAATGCTTGGTGGTGTTTTGTTAAGCGCTAATAAGCCATCCCGCCATAGTTACATGGCTTTTTCATCTCCCATATTTTGCGACCGAAGATTTCTTTTCACTCTTAAAAATCAAACTTTTAACTGGGGTAGCCTGAAAGAGTTAAAAGGAAAAACTCTTGGTACAGGTAATGGATTTTATAATGGGCCAACAGTTCAAAAATGGGTTGATGAAAAAACGGTCAAAACGATAGAAGTTAGCAGTACCTTATCCTTATTGAAAATGCTGGTCAGTAAACGAGTAGACTTTATTACCTTCTCAGAGCGCGAGTTCAATTCTCTTATGGGCGAAAATCCGCATTTTGCCTCTAATATTGTAAGGCTAGAACCTCCAGTATATGAAGCTGAACTTCGTTTAGGTTTTACTCTTAGCCGTAACGGGAAAAAGAATTCTGAACTATCTAGAAAAGCGATTGCTCAATTGGGGCTTGGAGAAACGTGTAAGTGATTGTCTTAACTACTCTAGTCTAGCTTAAACTGTTAAACCTATACAAAAAAGCAATGAGAAAGCTAATTGGAACATTGCCGTTTGAGCCAAGACAGTATTAAACGCTGGGCCTGGTTCAGTAGTCGTAAATTTGTGGCAGAGGTAGGTTGCAAGCGGTAAGGAGAGGAGAGGTAGCCAAACCCAGGGGGCTAAGTCTTTTATTAGAAACAAGAAAATAAAAGGAAGATGGAGGAGGGCTATGTATTCTACTTTGGTTGCTGTGCTGCCTATTCTTACAGCTAAGGTGTTTTTTCCAGCTTTTTGGTCATCATCCCTATCTCGATAATTGTTAACCGTTAGGACTGCGGCGGCGGGGAAGCCTATAGCACAGGCTGCTAAGAATGCTGGGAGGCTTGGGGCACCTGTTTGCAGGAAGTGGCTTCCCATCACAGCCCCAAGGCCGAAAAATAGAAAAACAAAGAGCTCTCCTAATCCGGTATAGGCAATGGGCCTAGGGCCGCCAGTGTAGGCGAGTCCGCTTAAGATTGAGGCAAGTCCCAAGAGCAAGATTGGCCACCCTCCAACCCAGATCAGATAACAGCCTGCAATTGCGGCAAAAGCAAAGGCGATGTAGGAGGCTTTTGTGACTTGCTTTGGGGTGGCCCATCCTTCGGCAGTAATACGCTTAGGACCAGGGCGTCCTGGGGCGTCTGTGCCCTTGCGATAATCAGCAGAATCGTTATGAAGGTTTGTACCTGCCTGGATAAAAACAGCCCCTAATAATGCCACAATCATGGGTGTAATTAGGATCGTTCCCGTTTCTGCCCAAGCTACTGCGCTGCCGACGATGACTGGAGCAACAGCGATGGAAAGGGTTTTAGGGCGGATGCCAAGCCACCATACAAGGAGAGGGGAGGGGGGCATAAAGAAAATGATCTTTCGTTGTTAACTTAGATTTTTATAATATAAGCCTTGAAAGAAGACTTGGAGGTTGACGGGAGTCAAGAGTTAAGCGATTTGATTAGAGTAAAAATTGTTTTTGTTTTTGTTTAGGGTAAAATCTGGGCACAGTCTTTTTAATTATGGTTTGGTAGAAATGAAGATCTTTAACCGTTTTATTATTCCCGTAGTCGTTCTGCTTTTTAGTGTTTCACCTGTGGCCGCAGGTGCAAAGCTCGGTGGGGCATTTGTGTTGTTGGATCATAATGGTGAAACAGTGACGGAAAAAACGTACCTAGGTAAATACCTGCTGATAAGTTTTGGTTATACCTATTGCCCTGATGTTTGCCCAACAGGATTACAAACGGTTTCAGATGCCATCGATATTATGGCTGAGAAAGGGAAATCAGTTCAGCCTTTATTTGTTTCGATTGATCCAGAACGAGATACTGTCGAGATTATGAAGGACTATGTGAGCAATTTTCATCCTCGCCTTATTGGATTAACGGGTAGTGTTGAGAGCGTTAAGGCAATGTCGAAGCTCTACAAAGTGCGCTATCGGAAAAACCTGGAAGAGGGAGCTGCGGCGGATGAGTATCTGGTGGATCATACCGCTAATTTCTACTTAATGGGTCCTCAAGGAGAGTTTATAAACTCCTTCTCTCACCGCACACGTCCAGAGCACATGGCCGAATGGGTTGGTGAGGCTATTAAATAACTTCTCTTTAAGTTCGGGGAGTTACGTCTAAGCTCATTGGATTAATCGGAGCTGTTGTCCGTGTTGTAGGGTATGCTTATTTTGCCTTATAATGTATGGTAGATTCTATTGAGGTTGTTTGCCTTAGGGTAGAAAACCGCAAAGCTATTCAAATGACAATTAGGATATCGTGACTATGAGGCCCATTGCATGGTCAGCTAAATACGCATGTAATATTAGACCTATCGACGATGATCACCGTGCTCTATTTGAAACGGCTGAGACATTGAGGCTAAGGCACGAGTCAGGGGCAGGGCCTGAACTAATTCTTGCCTGTATTGATGCTTTGTTGATGTATGCCCACGACCATTTTGATCGTGAAGAGTTGTTCATGCAACGCGGTGGTTACCCTGACCTTGAATCTCATCGCCGTGATCACGAGAAGTTCCGTTCTTTGATACGTGCCTTAAAAGAGCTTTACACATATACCCCCGAAATTATCGATATAGGGAAAGTGCTGACTTATTTAGAAGGTTGGTTAGCGGGGCATATTTTGATCAAAGATAGCCAGTTTGTTAACTTTATCATGAAGAAAGACCCTTTAATGGTTCGTGAGATGGAACCTGATTTAATCGGCAAAGGGGTTAAAGAGCTAACAACAAAAGAGATTAAAATCCACCCAAGTATGGAACAGGCCCTTCATGACGCTGTTCGAATTCTTAACAGTGGTGGTCCCTTAGCCATAGGTCTGCAAAGAGGGATTCAAAAACTTATTGATCAAGGTGATGCCGAGGTTTTGGCAGAGGCCCGTAAACTCTTTATGTGATTTTTATTTACCCTTCCAATCTGGGGAAGGTTGTTTGTTGATAAAGGCGTCAATTCCTGCCTGGGCATCTTCTGTCATCATATTACAGGCCATAGTTTCTGAAGCCATGTCGTAGGCTACGCCCAATGAGGCTTCTAGCTGGCGATAGAATAAATTCTTTCCATAGGCGATTGAAATGGCAGGTTGTTCAGCAATGCGTCGAGCCAGTATATCCGTGGCTGTATCTAGTTCTTCAGCGGGGACGGCTTGGTTAATAAAACCAAAGTGGACAGCTTTTTCTGCAGTGATAAATTCACCTGTGACCAGCATTTCAAAAGCAACTTTGCGTGGGAGGTTGCGGCTTACGGTCACAGAAGGGGTTGAGCAAAACAGGCCAAGATTAATTCCCGATGTCGCGAAGGTTGCTTCGTTTGAAGCTATGGCCAGATCACAAGCACCAACAAGCTGACACCCGGCAGCTGTGGCGATCCCTTGAACCTTGGCAATGACGGGTTGGGGGATAGAAGCGACTGTTTTCATCATGACAGAGCATTTATCAAAAAGATGTTTGTTTGCTTCTTTGCTCGGGTCTTGGCGCATTTCTTTTAAATCATGGCCCGCGCTGAAGGCTTTGCCGCCAGCTTGAATAACCACCACATGAACGGAGTTATCTTCGCCGATCGCCTGGAGTTCTTTGGTCAAGGCGTCAAGGACCCCCAGGGACAAAGCGTTGAATTTGCCGGGGCGATTTAATGTAAGATAGGCAATGTTGTCATTGTCGTCACGAAGGACCAAAGGCGTGTCAGTTTTATCAGTCATGTCATGTCCAATAATAATGTTCGTTCTAACCCATATATATAAGGAAGAGTGGCGTATAAGGCAAAGCTCTCTGACTAATTGCCTTTCAACAGGTAAGGTCTATAGCATTGACCTTTACGTTTACGTTCGCGTAAACTTAGCGAGTGCCAGGAAAGGAATCAAGTGAATGCCGAAGGTTACGATCGAAGAGTTTAATAAGATTATGCATGTTGGCCTTCCCGCGGCCAAAGATGCTGGGACCATATGTACCGAAATAGGTGATGGCGTTGCGACCTTGCGATTGCCTTATGATCCCACTCACCTTCGACCAGGTGGGACCATCTCAGGTCCTGCTATGATGGCTCTTTCAGATGCTACCATGTATGCCGTTGTGCTCTCTCAAATTGGACCGGTAGAGTTGGCTGTTACCACCAATTTTAACATTAATTTTCTTCGCAAACCCCCTCAGGCAGATATTCTGGCTGAAGGACGGATGATTAAATTGGGGAAAAGGCTCGCCGTTATGGAAGTGACTTTGTTTACAGCAGATGATGAGCATGACCCCATCGCACATGCGACAGGGACTTACTCTATTCCTCCAAGAAACTAAGGACGCGCCAATAGAGAATAATAATGTTCAACTAAAGACAACCCATCTTGTTTGAAGGTTTTTAGGCGCCCTGTATGGTGTAAAAGGAGTACGCCTGAAACGTGGGCCATAGCTGAAATACCTATGGCTGACGGTGCGGTAGAGTTGTTTGATGAGGGGAGGCTGTCTAATGCATTGGTGAGCCCGTCAGCCAAACGATTCAGCCTGTCATTCAACATACTATTAAGCTCAGGTGTCAGACCCTTACGGCGCATGCCTTCAAATAAATAGTAACTAAGATGGTATTCATCAGGCCGAGCTGCATAAAACTTAAAAATTGCGACAAGAGCAGCTTTCCCGCGCACGTCAGCGTGCTCAATAGCTTGGGCCATTTCGTCATATAAATTATCAAGGACACCTGCCAATATCTCAGCATATATATGCTCTTTGCTTTCAAAGTAAGAGTATATGGCACCAGGGGTATATCCGCAGGCTGAAGCAATTGAACGTATTGATGCTCCAGACAATCCTTTAGCCGCAAAGACTTCCTTTGCCGCCTGTAAGATTGTTTCTTTCTTAAAAGCCTTAAGCCGATCTTTCCGATCTACAGACTTAATCATCCCAACTCCACGTAAAATACGTCATTGATTAAGAGATACAGTGGGAGGGGATAAACCTCAAGATAAACGTTGACAAAAAAATTAAACAATGTTTAAAAATATGAACAATGTAAATTAACGGAGATTGGTATGAGTAAAGTAATATATGAAAAACGTGGAAAGATTGCCTATGTGACCCTCAACGATCCTGAGAATATGAATGCAATTGATTTAGAGATGCATGAACAACTCTGGGAGACCTGGAGAGACTTTGATCAAGATGATGCTATGGAATTAGCTATTGTTACCGGGGCAGGTGATGAGGCCTTTTGTGCTGGCGCTAATTTAAAAACTCATTTCCCGAAATGGATACGAGAAGCCGATGCTATGCTACCGCGCAAAAAGATTGCTGATGGTCTAGGGGGGATCACGAGGGGCCTTCATCGAATTTACAAACCAATTATTGGTGCTATCAATGGCTGGGCTTTGGCTGGTGGTTTGGAAAATGCACTTGCCTGTGACATCCGCATTGCTTCAGAAAAGGCTAAGTTTGGTTCTTTTGAAGTAAGACGTGGTTTCCATCATGGTGACGGTGGAATTGTTCGGCTCGTTAATATATGTGGCGCAGGAATTGCCATGGAAATGCAATTGACGGGTGAAGCCCTTGATGCTCAACGGGCGTTGCAATGTAATATGGTTTCAAGAGTTGTCCCCCATGAGAATTTGATGGAAGAAGCTGAAAAGATGGCAGCTAAGATTCTTCGTAATGATACATGGGCCATTCGGTCAGCTAAAGAAACCGTGCTTAATGTAATCGGTCGGCCGTTGGATGATCAGTTGGCTTATGAAGCATTCACAGGTTATTCAGGTGCAGCCAATCCACCCGTAACGGCATTGTTGGATAACTTCTATGAGAAGGCCGACAAAGGGCGTGTTGGAAAGAACAAGACTGACTTATAATTACTTTTAAAACTCGATGCTTTGAAAGGGGTGGGAGGGTTTCCCTCCTCCTTAGGAGATTTCATCATACAGACTTTGTTGCTAATAAGCTGATTCTTAAAGGATTTATAAAACAGGCACTTACAACAACGGTATTCAAATACCTCGTATGTAAGCGCATTGAAAAACAACGGTTTTTTGCTGTTGACACTGAATTTTTTTCTGACATACTCCGCCGCCTTACGACAAAGCACTTTGAAATGCTGGTTTTGTTGTGAACAGAATTCAATTCCTTTAGGAACGTAACTGATATGAAAACCTATTCGGCTAAGCCGTCAGAGGTTGAGAAAAAATGGTACGTCATTGATGCCGAACAAGTGGTATTAGGACGTCTCGCCTCTGTAATTGCTATGCGTTTGCGTGGTAAGCACAAACCCATGTACACCCCCCACATTGATTGTGGCGACAACATTATTGTCATCAATGCCGAGAAGGTTCACCTCACCGGCCGTAAATTGACTGACAAAAACTACTACTGGCACACAGGTTTCCCAGGCGGCATCAAAAGCCGGACTGCTGGCAAAACCCTTGATGGTGACCACCCAGAGCGCGTTGTCATCAAAGCCGTTGAGCGGATGATTACCCGTAATCCTTTGGGACGCGCCCAAATGAAAAAACTTCATGTATATGCCGGTACCGAGCATCCTCACACGGCTCAACAGCCTGAGGTCCTCGACGTTGCCGCTATGAACCCGAAAAACAAAAGGAGCGCCTAAGAATGGCTGAGGAAAAGAAAGGTCTTGAAGACCTGAAGGAACTCACCACAGGTACCGCTGCTGCTACCGATGGCGCTGTCGCCACTGATGATGCATCTGCTGCTCCTGTTGAACCTAAAATTGATGCACAAGGCCGTTCCTATGCCACTGGCAAGCGTAAAAATGCTATCGCCCGTGTATGGATCAAGCCTGGTGCAGGTCGTATCACCGTTAACGGTCGCGACTGGGGCACTTACTTCGCCCGTCCTGTTCTTCGTATGATCATCAACCAGCCTTTCGAAGCTGCTGAGCGTAAAGATCAATACGACGTCGTTTGCACAGTTACAGGCGGTGGTCTTTCAGGCCAAGCTGGTGCTGTTCGTCACGGTATTTCTAAAGCTCTGATTACTTTTGAACCAACCTTGCGTCCGGTTCTTAAGAAAGGCGGCTTCCTGACCCGTGATAGCCGCGTTGTTGAACGGAAAAAATACGGTAAAGCCAAAGCCCGCCGGAGCTTCCAGTTCTCCAAGCGGTAGAATTTTTGGCGATTTTGCTAAGTGTGAAGCTTGCAAAAACACTTATAAATCAAAGGCTTGTGCAATTTGCGCAGGCCTTTTTTTGTTTCGCAAAAGTTTCACAAAATAAGTGCAACTCATTGCAAAGGTTGTCTTTCCTTTTTAGCGACCAATTTATCTTTCACATACAGTTCACAAAAGAACGTAATAGAAATCAGTTGGGGGGTCGCTCTATTAGACAACCTTCGCGTCAAACAGTAGTATTGTATAGATGATGCCGTTTCTTAAGTAGGTTGTATATAAGTGAGTAGGGGGGAGAGGTTTTGTTTCGAGTTTTCTTAGATTTAACGGCTATTGTAGCGTCATTTGTAGCGATACTGACGTATCTAAATATTACACCAAATGCGCTAGATAGTCTGCCTGAGCGTTTTACCGAAGAAGCCAATACTGCTGTGAAAAGTATTGATTTGACCATAAAAGGTGAAGAGTACTTCAAGACTGGAAATGAGGCCTACATTATGTATAGAGCTGCGATAGCCATGCCTAACTCGTATTCAAAAGATAAAGGCTTGGTGCGTAGCGTTGATAAGTCACTAGAAAGTCAAGATTTTAAACTGGCTTTAAGTGCAGCTAAAGAAATTGAATCTTCGTATAGCATGGACAAAAGTTTGTCTAAGATCAGTAATGCGGCTTTGCAGGAAAAATCTAGTGTAGGTTACGCTATCATAGCTGCTGAGTTCGCGGACGGAAGCTATACAAAAAGCTCCATACTTGAGGCCGTCGTTTCAACTATGGAAACAGGCAAGCCACCCCCGGCCAAAAAAACAAATAAAATTGAATTTGAAGACCCGGAAGACATTAGCAAGCTATCAAATCTTGAAAGGTACAAGATAATTTATCGTTTTGCTGATAATTCCTCATATATGGACATGTCGGAATCTGAGGCGAAACAGTTTGCTGACGAATGGACAAAAAACCGGACTTTTGAAGAATTTATCATTTTTCGTAAGGTATACCGATTTGCCGATAACTCATCATATATGGGAATGACAGAGAAAAAGGCGAAAGAGTTTGCGCTAGAGTGGATCGAGAACGGATATACTGCTGACGATTATGCAGTTTTTTCTGATGCCTTTAAATTTGCGGATAATGGTTCATTTATGGACATGTCGGAAGATCGGGCTGCTGAGTTTGCCTTCCAAAAGCTTAAGGAACACAAAATCATAAGTCAGGCAGAATCAAAATAGATATTATCGTTTGTACAATTTAAATTGATAGTTTCCAGTTAACGAACCCATAATACCGTTAACTGGAAGCTCAAAATTCACGTTATTTTTCTTGATTTCACAAATATTTCACAAGGCAAATTTTAAATGCCGTTAATGCATTGAAAAATAACAACAAACTGTATGATTCCAGTTCTCCAAGCGTTAAGCTTCAAACTTGCCGACAAATACGGAAAGCCGCTCCAATTTGGGGCGGCTTTTTTTATTGCTCTTAGGATGAAGAGGTTTTCTAAGATTTGCTAATAGCCATTAGTCGTTCTGCTGAACAGCATAAATTTGATTTCAGGCAGCTTTTGCATTAGGTGATCCAGTCAAAGAAGTGCTGGGGGGAAGATACTGTTTCGGCAATTTTCTATATCAACCCTCTTTTTATTTTTGATGGACGAAGTAACCGGAGAGATCAATGTTATGAAGAGTGAGCTACAGGATCGTCGTGCCAATCATTTGATAATACTCACTTCGGCAAGTGTTGGTAGTGGGACAATACTGATCGGTATAAACGTCGCATGACCGAAATTATTATGGCGGCTGTAACTGGAGTGACGCTAGGATTAGCGGCAGGTATGGCCCCAGGCCCCCTGATGACCTTGGCGATCGCACAGACCCTCCGCCACGGTGTTCGCGAAGGGCTGTTGGTTGCGGTCGCGCCGCTCGTAACTGATATTCCCATCGTATTACTTCTGTTCTTCTTGCTTAGTGAACTCCCTAGTCAACTGCTTGGAGGGCTTAGCATAGTAGGGGCGCTCTATGCGCTTTACTTGGCTTACGAGACTGCCAAAACAGAAACCTTGGGGGAGATCACAGAAGAAGCTGCACCATCATCCCTAAGGCGTGGAGCAATAATCAATTTTCTTAATCCTCACCCCTACCTGTTTTGGGGTACGGTGGGTGTTCCATATGTGTTGGGAATGCATGAAAAATCAGCCCTGGCACCTTGGGGTTTTGTAATCGGGTTTTACTTTCTTTTAGTTGGGTCAAAAGCTGCGGTGGTAGTTCTGACCGGGCACTACCGGAATTTGTTAATCGGTAGATATTACACATACGTTATGCGTGGTTTGGCGATTGCTTTGGTAATCTTCGCCATTCTTCTATTCCGTGAAGCGTTGGACCTCCTGGCCGCATTAAATTCCTAAGGAAGTTCCACCTGCTGTAAACTAAATACTGACTAAATCAATGAGCGGCTCACTATTATGTGAATAGTTGTGGTTGGCGTTTGGAACATAGAAAAGGCATTTTATGCTTTGTTAATTCTAGGAGACATAATGATGAAGCACCTGTATTTTGTTCTGATCACAGCGTTGGTGATGGTTGTCCAGCCTGCCATTGCCAAAGAGAAACCGATCTATACGTCAACCCTTAGCACTCTCGCTGTTAGTGGGTATGATAGTGTTGCCTACTTTACGGATGGTAAGCCCGTTAAAGGAACAAAGGTATTTACCTATAAGTGGAAAGATACCAAATGGCGGTTTGCTAACGCAGAAAACCTCGCGAAATTCAAAGCCAATCCAGACTCTTTTGCGCCTCAGTATGGCGGTTACTGCGCTTGGGCGGTGTCTCAAGGGTATACAGCGCCGACTGATCCGGAGGCATGGCAAATCGTTGGAGGGAAGCTATACTTAAACTACTCAAAATCTGTTCAGCGGCAATGGATGGAAGACATCCCTGGCAACATCTCGAAAGCAGACAGAAACGTAAAAAATCTTTTAGCCCAATAATGGGCGCTGTGAGTCAGCGGCTGACCTGCATGCATAGCTTTGGTAAATTAATGTACTGATGCCACATAATTGTCGCCTATAATGTGTCGAAGCTATGACGGCATAATCCGCGACAGTGACTCTCCACTTTGGTGATGCAAGTCCAGTTCGTCTTGGTACTTTAGAGTGTGAAAAACTATTGGGTCTTCCTGGCAATGATGAAGATGCCTTTGGGCTTTCCTGATTGCCATATGTGATCAATTTGAAACCCGTTGTCCTTTAGTGCGGTTTCCAACTCTTCTTTGGTAAAAAACTTCACCATGGGAAGCAAACCAAAAAAATGACCAATGGGTAAAATGGCTCGTAATGCCCATAACTTGCCGCCAAGACAGGTGGTAGTAGAGATGAATAAACCGCCGGGTTTTAGAAGTCGATGAACCTTGTTGATGGCTTTTTCTTTGTCGTCTAGCAAGTGCAAGATGCTATGACCCATGACGACATCATATGTTGAGTCATTCTCTTTTAAGTCATCAATTTTCAGCTGTTCAAAGGCCACGTTGGTAACATTTGCGTCCCTAGCCTTGGTCTTGGAAATCTCAATCATGTTTTTCGATATATCAATGGCACGGATATGTTTCACAAATGGAGCATGGTGAAGGGTTATTGTGCCTGTACCGCAGCCGAACTCTAGGACCTCCATATCAGGTTTGAGGTGCTCCTGTGTCAACTTAAGTTTCGTCTGATAAGCTGCTTCATCGGCAATAGGGCGTTTTGCGTATCCTTTTGCATATCTATCCCAAAATCGCTGAGGATCGCCCATTTGTTTTCTCCATTGATTTAAAACTACCTTTTGGAAGATAGGTTTCCTATACGTGAATAGAAAATATTTCTTTTGTTCGTGGCATATGCGCTTTGGTCGTGTCCCAAGCTTAAACCTGCGTAGTTCAAAATGGATATGAATTTTGTCAGGTTTTGGTATGAAATATCCAGTGGTACGGTGATTGTCCATAGTTTTTCTAGGTGGCCGGTGAGATCAGTGCACTGTTGAAAACTTAGTATGGTCAAATATCACTGGTGAACCATTGATTAACCCCTGAGACAGGCATAACTAAAGTTTTGGTTTCAACTGATGAGAAGAAATGGGGTGTTATGGATATTAATCGTTTACTGAATGGTTTTTTGGGTTCCGACGCTGGAGCGTCTGTAGCAAATACTGCTTCACAGGCTGGTTCGGCAGCAAAAGGCGCTTTAAGTGGTTTGCCTGGTGGCCTGGCAGGTGGTGCCGCGGCTGGAGGCATTGCGGCACTGTTGCTCGGAACAAAAAAAGGACGTAAATATGGCGGTGCTGCTTTGAAATATGGCGGTATGGCGGCCTTAGGTGGGCTCGCTTACAAAGCCTATAGCAATTACAAAACCAATCAATCGCAAGCTCCCTCTTCAACGGCCCCACAAAACCGTCCTGACCCCTCTACGGTGCCTCCGGCTCCGGCACCGGTTGAGAGTGGTTTTGATCCTGCCCAGATTACTGACGCGCGTGGTCAGGATATGCGCCTTAGTTTAGTGCAAGCAATGATAAGCGCTGCAAAAGCCGATGGTCATATCGATGCGGCTGAAAACAAAGTTATTATGGACCAAATTGATCAGATGGGCTTGGCGGCAGATGAGAAAAGCTTCTTGTTCGACCAATTGCGTGCGCCAAGTGACCCTATCGCTATTGCTAATTTGGCATCGGATGAGCCGCAGGCGGCGGAGCTTTATCTGGCTTCATTGTTAACCATTGATACAGATACACCAGAAGAGGAGCGTTATATGGAACGGCTCGGTGACGCTCTTAGATTACCCGTGGCTCTGCGAAGTGAGCTTGTTGCCCACGCCAGTTCAGTGAAAACTTGAAGTTGCTTAGTTTAAGCTCCTGAAATAGGAGCTTAAACAGGTTTGGCTTAACAACTAAGTTATG
>JAPHRK010000066.1 GCA_026196105.1 Rhodospirillales bacterium
CTTGGCGAGTTCGGTCTTACCGACGCCTGGAGGCCCTTCAACGAGGATCGGTTTATCTAGGTTGGTGGAGAGGTAAACCGAAGTCGCGATTTTAACGTCGCAGATATAGCCGATGCCCTCGAAGCCGTCTTTGATGGCTTCAATCGAGGGGCTGGTCGCTTTTGTCGTGTCTGTCACTGTTTTGTCCCATTAAGGAGCTTTTGCCCAAGACGGGTATGATGGACTGCACTTATGCCCCCTCCCAATCCGGTTAACTTGCTCATATCTCTGGTTAATAAGTTAAGCTCAGGGTCGCCTGTCAGCTTCCATTGGTCAAGGAAATCACCAAATCTCGTTTGAAAATTTCCTGCTTGAAGGCGGGCGGCAAGGAGCCCTTTTGAGGGTGAGTTCTCGGAGATTTCTTCCTTGAAATTAGCGAGCAATGGAGCCGTTAACAACTCCACCGTTTCCACATCCAGGGTCATCTCCCCCAAGGCTGCAGTAACGTCTTTTGACACCTCCCATGGGCCATTGCTTAAGGTACCCGCGACCAAATTTAATTGCCTCTTCATACCGCCAATCAGCAGGCCAATTCCTAATAAATCTTCGACCTTACGGAAGGGCTTAGAGATCAAATTAAATGCATCCCCTTCGGCCCCAAGCAGGTTTTCATAAGGGACAAAGCAGTCTTCCAGTACGATTCCCCCGTGGGGAGAGGGCAACAGAAAATCCACCGCGCCACTTTCAGATTGGCATAACCCTTCCCGGTCATTCTCTACTACAAGCGCTCCAAACCTTTTACGCCCTCTTTCGGTTTCTCCCGTTACAGCAAAAACAATATAAAGGTCAGCAATCGGCCCATTGGTCAGGTACATCTTCTCTCCATTAAGAAGATACCCTCCATCCATTAGATCAGCAGTAGTCGACAACCGCTTAGGGCTCCCCCCCATTCCAGGTTCCGAAACCGCCATTGAGATTGTCATCTCACCTTTAGCTAACTCAGGAAGCCATCGCTTCTTCTGCTCCGTATTAGCAAAATTCCCCAGCACCCATCCAGCAACTGCATTATGGACAAACCAAGACATCCCCATGCCCAGGTTCCCACCCTCAGAAACCAGGGTTTCTGCTACTTTGGCTAAGGTTGCCTCATCGCCCCCTTGCCCACCAAACTCCTCCGGCAAATAAAGCCCAAGTAATCCTTCTTCTCCCATTTTTTTCCAGAGGTTGACCGGGAAGTCATGACTGGTCCCTAAACTTTCAAGAGGCAGGATTTCTCGGTGGGCAAAATTCGCTATTTTTTCCATTTTGGATGTCCATATTATTTAGCTAGCTAATCATAAACCCAATGGACTGAGAGCGGCAAGGAAAGGAGCCAACTCTTCCTTCTCTTAAAGCTGCCTCCCATACCATTACAAGTCACCCCGCACTTGATGCGAGGGCCAGAGTCTCACTCTCAAATATTTCTTGCTGAATCTGGATTCCCGCTATCTCGGCATGACAAAGAGGACGGGGAAGGTTGTGTTCGAGTTTGCAAAGTCCAGAATTTCGAATTATACAAGTGAGTAAATGATCACTAATTTGACAGAACCTAAAATGACAACATTTTACCAACGTCCCCGGGTGTTACAGGTTCTGGCGTTTATTGCTCTTATCTTTGGCGTTGTGACTATTTTTTCTGGCGGGCAGGTTTTGTTTGGCCCTGAGGAGAAACGTATAGCGGCAGGAAATTATGTTCCGTTTGTTCTTTGGTTTAATTTTCTGGCTGGTTTTGCCTATGTGGTATCTGCCATTGGTCTTTTTATGCGAGCGCGGTGGGGTGCATATTTAGCTATATTTATCTTTGTGGCGACGGCTGCGACCTTTGTCGTCTTTGGGTTTCATATCTTTAATGACAGGGCCTTTGAGATGAGAACTGTTGGGGCGATGACTTTGCGTACGGGGGTTTGGATGGTCATAGCCTGGGTAGCTCGAAAGAACCTCTTGAGCCAATAGTATAGTTGTCAAATCTTCCTCCTTCTGTATCATTCCCCAAAACTGATAAAGATACAGGGAGAGAGTGATCAGCATGCTTAAGCAATCGTATGTTCATGGGGCCAGTGAGGTTCCCCTTATTGGCGAGACAATTGGGGCTAATTTTGATGGGGCTGTTGCCCAGTGGGGAGAGCGGGAAGCCCTTGTCGTCCGCCACCAAAATATCCGCTGGACTTATAAGGAACTCCAGGCTGAGGTAGATGCTTTTGCCGCCGGGTTGTTGGCGATGGGATTAGAGCCGGGGGATCGTATCGGCATTTGGTCGCCTAATAACAGCGAGTGGGTCATTACCCAATATGCCACGGCGAAGGCTGGCCTTGTGCTGGTGAATATCAACCCGGCCTATCGTATTTCTGAGCTTGAATATGCCCTCAACAAAGTGTCTTGCAAGGCGCTCATCTTGGCGGCGACCTTTAAAACCAGTGATTATGTGGGGATGATTCGCGAGATTGCACCGGAGATTGAACAATGCACTCCAGGGGTCTTGAGCTCGAAGAGACTCCCTCATTTAAAAACCTTGATACAAATTGGGGAAGAACCCGCCGCAGGAATGTATGCTTTTGGGGCAATCTCCAAAATGGCTGGGGAAGGGGATTTGCAACGGCTTCAAGATTTACAAGGTCAACTGCAGTTTGATGACCCGATCAACGTTCAGTTCACCAGCGGCACCACAGGTTTCCCCAAAGGGGCTACGCTGACCCACTTTAATATCCTCAATAACGGTTTCTTCGTTGGCGAAGCCATGAAACTAACGTCAGAAGATCGCCTTTGTATTCCGGTACCACTTTATCATTGCTTTGGTATGGTGTTGGGTAATCTTGCTTGTACTACCCATGGCTCGGCAATCGTTTTCCCTGATGAAGCCTTTGAACCCCTCTCTGTTTTGGAAACGGTTCAGGCGGAAAAATGTACCGCGCTACATGGGGTGCCGACCATGTTTATTGCCGAATTGGACCATCCTGATTTCGCCAAATATGATTTGAGCACCTTACGGACAGGCATCATGGCAGGCTCGCCTTGCCCCATCGAAGTGATGAAGCGGGTGGTGGCTGAAATGAATATGGCAGAAGTCACCATTGCTTACGGCATGACTGAAACCAGTCCCGTGAGTTTCCAAAGCGGCACTGATGATCCATTAGAGCGGCGCGTATCAACCGTTGGGCGGATAATGCCCCATGTTGAAGTGAAGATTGTTGACGATGAAGGGCGCGTCATGCCTCCGGGGGAGAAAGGCGAACTGTTGACCCGAGGTTATTCAGTGATGCAGGGCTACTGGGATGATGATGAGCGAACAGCAGAGTCCATTGACCTCGCCGGATGGATGCATACAGGTGACCTCGCTACTATTGATGAAGAAGGCTATTGCAATATTGTTGGCCGAGTGAAAGATATGGTCATTCGCGGCGGAGAAAATGTTTATCCGCGTGAGATTGAAGAATATCTTTATCGCCATGATAAAATTCAAGACGTTCAGGTCTTTGGTGTTCCCGATCATAAATATGGTGAGGAAATTTGTGCTTGGATCACTCTTACGGCGGGTGAAACAGCAACTGAAGAAGAGATTAAAGAGTTCTGCAAAGGCCAGATCGCCCATTACAAAGTCCCTCGCTACATTCGCTTTGTGACTGAGTTCCCCATGACTGTGACTGGGAAAATTCAAAAATTTGTTATGAGGGATACCATGATCGAAGACCTGCATTTAGATATAGATAAAACCGCCTAGGAAAGAATAATAATGAATCGTGTTCTGCAACACTTGGGAAGCAAATATCCAATCGTCCAAGCGCCAATGGGCTGGATTTCTCGTTCTAAACTCGCCGCGGCTGTATGCAATGCTGGTGGGTTCGGGGTGATTGAAACCTCGTCTGGGGAAACGGAAATTTGCAAGCAAGAAATTGAGGCTATGAAAGGCCTGACGGATAAGCCTTTTGGGGTTAACCTACCTGTTTTGCACCTTAAAGACCCCTCAATGATAGATTTTGTCGCCAACTGTGGCGTGAAGTTTGTTACCACCTCGGCTGGAAACCCCCAGAAGTTTATTGGGCCCCTTAAAGAAGCAGGGATAACGGTTTATCATGCTGTGCCCAACGTTGCAGGAGCCTTGAAGTCTGTTGATGCAGGGGTTGATGGTTTGGTTGTTGAGGGCACTGAAGGAGGTGGCTTTAAAAATCCTAATGAGGTGGCTTTGATCGTTCTATTGCAAGCCATCCGTCGTGAGGTAGATGTGCCAATGATTGCTGCTGGGGGAATTGCAGATGGTCGCGGTATGGCGGCGGCTTTTGCGGCGGGGGCTGAAGGGGTGCAAATGGGGACCCGCTTTGTTGCCTGTGCAGAAAGCCCTGTCCACGATAACTACAAAAACTCTATCCTTGCTGCAGATGAAACCAGCACCTTGATGCTCAACAAAAACTCTTCTCCTTGTATTCGTGTTTTACGAACTGAGCGCACAGAGAAAATATATGCTGATGGAGTGATGCCAAAAGATACCTTTGCTAAAATTCAAGACCTGTACTTTGGCGGAGATATGGAAGCAAGCGTTGGCCTAGCCGGACAATCTTCAACTCTGATAAACAAAGTTATCCCTGCTGCCGAAGTTATTGAGGGAATGGTGAGTGAGTTCTTTGAAGCGGCTGACAATTTAGGCAAAATTGCAGCGGCACGGGCCTTTTAATCTCCGGAATGCTTTTGCGGTTTTTCTTCCAACAACCCTTTCACGAGCCGTTTCGCTTTCATTAAGCTGGTCAAAGCCTGCCTTAAGTGAAGATAGCTTTGAGGTTGGCTATGGATCGGTCGTGCTGACTATATTTTAGATTATGAACTATTAGCAAAGAACACCCACTCAAAGTAGTCTTTAAGATGAACAGACCATTAGATGTATAAAACTCTTAAGTTTTCAAAAGTAATTCCTTTCTAATTGGATCACAGTTCATGGTTTCCTTTTAGAACCAGTTTGTCTATGTTCTGGACCGAATTTAGAACCCATCTGGGGAAGTTGGATCAGGACAGGTTATACCGATAACACCTATTCAGCCCCTTCGTAGTGGTTATTTCACCATGCACCGTATTAGATGACAAAGAGAGAAATGAGTATGAAGAATTCGAGCGCCTCGCACTTTGCAAAGTGGAAAGAGCAGCAAAGTTCGGCTGAACAGATGATTCCGTTGGTTGGCCGGTTGTACCGTGACAACGGCGTGACAATCCGGATTTTCGGGCGTCGGATCCTAAACAACTCTACCATCGATATTATTAAGGCACATCGTTATGCCCTCCAGATGGTTGGGGAAGAACTTGATATCCGCAAGAGTCTGGAACTGGTACAGGCCATGATTGGTATGAATTTGGCACCTGCCAGGGTCGACCTGGGTAAACTTTGTCACAGTTACATGCAGGAGGGAGGTGCCCCTGAAGCCTTTCTGAACGAACAATTAGCGAGTATCAATACGGGTAAGGGCAGTATTCTTGAAGAGCCTCAAGACATTGTCCTTTACGGCTTTGGCCGCATTGGTCGTCTGCTGGCTCGAATGCTGATCGAACGGGTAGGTGCCGGTAATAAAATGCGGTTGCGAGCCATTGTGGTGCGTGGTGGCAAAGAAGGCGACCTGAGAAAACGTGCCAGTCTGCTGCGCCGTGATTCCGTCCATGGTTCCTTCAATGGCACCATCAAGGTGGATGAAGAAGAAAGCGCCATTATCGCCAATGGGGTTTACATAAAGGTCATCTACGCAAATTCTCCATCAGAGGTGGATTATACCGAGTATGGGATCAATAATGCTCTGGTGGTGGACAACACTGGCATGTGGCGTGATGAAGAAGGTCTGGGTCAGCATACCCAATGTCCTGGCGCCTCCAAGGTGATCCTTACGGCTCCGGGAAAAGGTAGTGTTAAGAATATTGTCTACGGTGTGAACCATGATGATATCAAATCTTCCGATACCATCCTCAGTGCCGCCTCTTGCACTACCAATGCTATCACACCAGTGCTAAAGGCCATCAATGATGAATTCGGTATTAACAACGGCCATGTAGAGACGATTCACTCTTATACCAACGATCAGAATTTGATCGACAACTATCACAAGGGTGATCGCCGTGGCCGTAGTGCCGCCTTGAATATGGTGCTCACCAGCACTGGAGCTGCCACAGCAGTTGCTAAATGCCTGCCCGAGATGAAAGGTAAGCTTACCGGTAACGCCATCCGTGTCCCCACACCCAATGTCTCTATGGCAATCATGAACCTTAATCTTGGGCGGGAGACAAGCAAGAACGAGGTGAATGACTATCTTCGAAGTATGACCCTTAACTCTCCGATGCAAGACCAGATTGATTACACTGCCTCCTCCGAACTGGTTTCATCTGACTTAGTGGGGTCGTCCCATGCCGGTGTCGTCGACTCTCTGGCGACCATCGTAGAAGATGACCGACTGGTGCTCTATGTCTGGTACGATAACGAGTACGGCTATAGCGCTCAGGTGATCCGTATGATGCAGGATGTGGTCGGCCTGAAGATGCGGAACGTTCCTGCGACTTGACTAAAAAAAAGCGTTCAGTCTTCTACCCCGTTGATAGCTTTCTCTAAGGAGAAGAGTTATTGATCGGGGTGATCATCTTATAAGTCTTAGCTAAGGTAATGGCTCAGAAAATTATGCCGAATTTGGTATCCCGTAGGGGAATCGTAGGTGTTTTTACCATAAGCCATTGTTTCTCAAAAATAGAGCAATATCAATGACTTATGATTAAAGTTGGTGACCCC
>JAPHRK010000003.1 GCA_026196105.1 Rhodospirillales bacterium
AAACTTACCCACTTTAATTTTGCCTATCATCGCCCAATTGTGATCAAATGACATTTATATCAAACTAAATCAACATGAAGAGTGTCCACAAGATTATCAATAGGAAAGAGAACTTATGTCGAGAACTTGGGGGAAACCTTTAGTCTTTATTGCGTCCTTAGGGCCGGCCATTTGGCTGGCTTGGGCTGCCTATATGGGTGAACTTGGGGCTAATCCTATCGAATATATCAATCGGTTCTTAGGCGATTGGGCTTTACGCTTTCTTATTTTAGGATTGGCAATTACCCCCGTGCGCAAACTTACTGGCTTGAATGCTCTTGCGCGGTTTCGCCGTATGATCGGTCTTTTTGGTTTTTTCTATGCCTCCCTGCATATCCTCAATTACATCGCTATTGACCAGTTCTTCGATTGGCAGGAAATCTGGACCGATATTATTAAACGGACCTATATCACGGTCGGCATGGTGGCTTTCCTCGCTCTCATTCCTCTTGCCGTCACTTCGACTAACGCCATGGTTAAGCGTTTGGGCGGGGCTCGGTGGCGCAAGCTCCATCGTCTGGCTTATTTTGCAGCTCCGGCGGCTTGTTTCCACTTTATCATGATGGTGAAAGCTGATTTACGTGAACCTGCTATCTATTCCCTCATCCTGATTATTCTGTTGGCTTTGAGGTTAAAAAAGCCCAAGAAAAAATCTCCCGCCCATCCGGTAGAAGTACATACCGTTAAGTAAATTTTAGTTGCCTCTTAGAGGCAATAACGGCATTGTCTCGCCAAGTTGTACCTAATGAAGGACTTGGTGAGATGAAAGATAACCCAACAACAGTTCCATGGATTGAAGAAGGCTCCGATATCTGGGGGGCTTATGACACCATCAGCACTTCAGAAGAGTATTTGGAAAGCTTGCGTGGGCGAGACATGAAAATCTATCTCTTTGGTGAATTGGTAGACGAACCCGTTGACCATCCTATCATCCGCCCTTCTATGAATGCTATGGCAGCGACTTACGATCTGGCTATTGAAGACCCAGAAGCGGCCTCCTGTGAGTCAGATATTTGTGGGCAGCGGGTTAATCGGTTCCTCCATATCGCTCGCAGCCCAGACGATCTGGTCGCTAAAGGCAAAATGCAGCGCCGCCTTGGTCAGATGACAGGGACTTGCTTCCAGCGTTGTGTTGGCCTTGATGCTATCAATGCCCTTCATTCGGTGACTTTTGAAACCGATGAAAAGCACGGTACCGATTATCACCAGCGTTTCTTGAGCTTCCTCACCAAGGTGCAAAAGAAAAATCAAGTGATTGACGGCGCTATGACCGATGCTAAAGGCGACCGTGGCAAGGCCCCTCATGAACAAACCGATCCAGACCTTTACCTCCGTGTTTCCAAGCAAACCGAGGAAGGTGTCTATGTCAGTGGGGCCAAGCTGCACCAAACAGGCGCGATTAATTCCCATTGGCTGGTTGTTATGCCCACTATTCGCTTACTTGAAGCCGATAAGGATTGGGCGATTGTTGGTGCAATCCCTGCCGACGCTGAAGGGGTCACCTATATCTATGGCCGCCAATCTTGTGACATGCGCGCCATGGAAGAAGGCAACATCGACAGTGGCAACGCGGTTTATGGCGGTCAGGAAGCAATGATTGTCTTTGAAGATGTGTTCATTCCCTGGCATCGTGTGTTTATGAACGGTGAATATGAATTCGCTGCTCCCTTGGTCGAGCGCTTCACTGCCTATCACCGTTGCAGCTATGTGTGCAAAACCGGCCTCGGTGATGCCTTGATTGGGGCTGCTGCTGAAATCGCTGATATGAATGGCGTGCCAAAAGCCTCCCATATCAAAGACAAACTCATCGAAATGGCCCACCTTAACGAAACCATCTACGCCGTTGGTATGGCCTCGGCCCACGAAGCCCGAGAAATGCCTTCCGGTGTGTTCCTAAACAATGAAATGCTCGCCAACGTCTGCAAGCTCAACGTCACAAGATTTCCATATGAAATTTCGCGACTTGCCCAGGACCTCGCGGGTGGCTTGATGGTTACTTTGCCCTCTGAACAAGACCTCAACCACCCGGAAGCCGGGCGATTGGTGCGAAAGTTCTTAGTTGGTAGAGATGGTCCCGACGTCGTCGACCGCATGAAAATCCTCCGTCTTATCGAAAATATCACTTTGGGCCGCAATGCTGTCGGTTATTTAACCGAATCCATGCACGGCGCAGGTTCGCCTCAAGCCCAAAGGGTACAGATCGCTCGGGGGATGGATTTAGAAGGCAAGCGTGGCATGGCGAGGAAACTGGCAGGGGTTGAGTAATTTCCCCTACAGGCTCAGCCCATACCCGCAAAGGACCATTTGCCCTTTGATCTTGGCTTTAACGTTGAGATTTGTCGAGGATGGCAGGGCTCAATTCATTAATATCTGGGCACCCCGTGAGGGCTAAGGTGATGTTTAGTTCTGCTTTTATTGTTGTGAGGAGCTGCTGCAAACCAGCTTCTCCTTGGGAGGCCAAAGCCCACACCCAAGGCCGACCCACCATCACATTGCTGGCTCCAAGGGCGCGGGCTTTAGCAATGTCTTGACCACTTCGAACCCCCCCATCGACTAGTATTTCAGCTTTATCACCAATGGCCTCAACAATGTGGGGAAGCATAGAAATTCCAGATTGGACACCATCTAATTGACGCCCCCCATGATTGGAAACAACCACGCCGTCAGCACCAACTTCGACAGCTTCAAGAGCGTCTTCAGGCTCTAAAATACCCTTGATGATGAGCTTGCCTTTCCATTTACCACGAAGCCATTCGATATCTTTCCAGGTGACGCTGGCGTCAAATTGGCTATCAACCCAACTTTTAAAAGCTTCTAGTTTTTGGGCCCCAGGAACGAATTCTGACAAGTTGCCGAAAACATGAGGTTTGCCTTTGATACCCACATCATGAAGCCATTGAGGATGGCTGAGTAAATTCATCAGTTTGCGGATTTTAATTAAAGGCGTGCCTTCTGCGGTCATGCCGTTGCGTACATCACGGTATCTTGGCCCAACAACTGCCAAATCTACCGTAAACACCAAAGTATCGCAGCCAACGTTTTCTGCACGCTGTAAAAGTTGCTCCACATAACCCCGATCTCGCATCATATAAAGCTGGTACCAAAAAGGTTTGGTCGCCGCCTTTGCCACTTCTTCAAGAGAACAGATACTCACCGTTGACAGACAAAAGGGAATTCCGGTTGCCTCTGCAACACGAACTGCCTGAACCTCTGCCCGACGTGCCATGAGCCCTGCCAAACCAATGGGAGCTAAAACCATGGGTAACTCATAGGCGTTGCCAAAGAATGTTGTCTTCGTGTTTATGGTCGACACATCGCGCATGACCCGCTGCTTGAACATAATATTCTGAAAATCAGCAACATTAGCCGCAAGGGTCTTTTCCTCACAGGCTCCACCGTCGATATAATCAAACAACGCCCGCGGCAGCCGCTTTTCAGCTAGTGCCCGATAGTCACCCGTCGATGCCGGAAAAAGCCCCAAACCTTTCGAAGACATCAGACCTCCCTGAGTGTCGCTAGATATTTCCGATGTTAATAACCTCGTTAATTAGAGCCTATACCCCTGAATAAGGATTAGGAAGGGGAAAAGAAGGTTGGCATATTTCAGTAAGCGTTAAGTAAGTATTCTCCCACCTTGCTGACTCTGTCCGTACTCTGAAGATAACTGTATTTCTATTTACTCTTCCTATGCAAAATGTACCTATAGAAAGTTTGAATTGGTGCTTTGTTCTGTATAAGTTGTAAAAAAATTAGAAATATGAGTTTTAAAATTGAATAGAATTTGTATGTCTTGGAGAGAAAAATGAGATGTAAATTTATTAGCAAAATTATTATTTTCATGATTTTGGCAACTCCATTGTCATTTGCTGAAGACTTGCAAGCTGATTCGTCTTCAAAAGAAGATCCCACACTTGATCATTACGATTATCACGATTTAGGGAATAGTTTTCTCTTTGGTGATGGCAAGCCTCAAGATTATAAAAAAGCAGCTTACTGGTTTGAAAAAGCAGCTAGTCTCGGAGACCAAGATTCACAATTTTGGTTAGGCATGTTGTATATGAGAGGAAAGGGTGTCCCGATAAATTTTAAAACCGCTGTTAGCTGGCTAGAGAAGGCAGCTAAACAAGACCATGCTGGAGCTCAAGCTTTTTTGGGATCGATTTTGGTAAAAGGATTAATAGGTGTTGAGGCAAATCCAAAAAAAGCAATCTATTGGTTAACTAAGGCAGCAGAGGGTTATCAGAGTGAGGCAGCTCAGACGTTAGCACTAATCTACCACGATGGGTTGGGGGTTGAAAAAGATATGTCAAAAGCTGAACACTGGTACTTAAAAGCTGCTGATCTTGGTCATACGGTCAGCCAAGTTATTTTAGGAAACCTCTATCTAGATGGTGATGAGCTTAATCAAAATTATGAAAAAGCAATTTTATTGTATCGTCAGGCTGCCGTAGGTGGTAGCGCTATTGGGCGTTTCCAGTTAGCGTCTATGTATGAAAATGGGTTTGGAATCAAAAAAAATGAAAAAAAAGCATTTAAATTCTACCAAAAAGCCGCAAAACAAGGTTTCGCCGAAGCTCAACTTAAATTGGGTATGAGCTATACGTTAGGAGATATTGTTTCCCAAGATATTAAGCTTGGATATGCATGGTCATTTTTGGCAGCAGAGCAAGGAAACGAAAATGCCATCAAACTTATTGAACAATTTGAAGATAAGTTTCCTAAAGAACTGATATCTGAAGTTAAAATGCTTGCTCTAACACTCACTAAAAAAGAAAAATAACGCCTCCCTCTCAGTTAAGAAAGGAAGGCGTTGATACGCGGGTCGAGCCCGCGTATGACACTCGTGGTATTACGTGTTTTTAGTCCACGACGATTTTTAAGCCGGGGCCTGCGCTTTCGGTGAGTGTTTCCACTTTTTCCCAGACTTTAGCGGCGATGGCTTTGTAGGCTTTGGCGTGGTCGCCGTCGGGGACGGAGGCGACGATGGGGTCGCCGGCGTCGGCTTTTTCACGGATGGCCATATCGAGAGGGATTTCACCGAGGAAATCAGCACCGAGTTGAGCGGCGGTTTTCTTCGCTCCGCCGTGGCTGAAGATTTCAGTGCGTTCGCCACAGTGAGGGCATGAGAAGTAGCTCATGTTCTCAATGATGCCGAGCACAGGGACTTCGGTTTTGCGGAACATGTTCAAGCCTTTGCGGGCATCAAGCAAAGCGATGTCCTGAGGAGTTGAAACAATAACCGCACCTGTGAGAGGGACGCGCTGGGCCATGGTGAGCTGAGCGTCGCCCGTTCCAGGAGGCATATCAACGACCAAAATGTCGAGTTCGCCCCAGTTAACGTCGCGCATCAACTGCTCAAGGGCGCTCATGACCATGGGGCCACGCCAGATCATGGGAGAATCTTCTTCAACCAAGAAACCAATAGACATACATTTGATGCCACAAGACTTAATGGGTTCCAGCATTTTGCCATCAGCGGATTCGGGGTCGGTACCCGCAACACCCAACATCCGAGGGATCGAAGGGCCATAGATATCGGCATCGAGCAGGCCGACTTTTAAACCTTGAGAGGCAAAACCGAGAGCAAGGTTGACCGATGTGGTTGATTTACCAACGCCGCCTTTGCCAGAAGCAACGGCAACGATAGATTTAACATCAGGAAGCAGAGGTTGTTCTGCTGCAGGCTGTCCGTGACTGTGCCCGTGATCATGTCCATGGTCGTGGTTGTGGCCACTATGGTCATCGCCACCGGCGGCTTTTTGAGCGGTGAGAACGGCTGTAACAGTCAAAATACCGGGCAGGGCATGAACGGCTTGCTCGGCTTCTTTGCGCAATGGTTCAAGGCTTGGGCCCCGTTCAGGGTCTACTTCGATAGCGAAACCGACATGCCCTTCTTTGAGTTGAAGTCCCTGGATCATACCAAGACTTACGATGTCTTCGTTGCAGCTGGGATCCTTTACTGATTTAAGGGCTTCCAGAATTTGTTCCTGGGTTACGTCGGTCATCCTTGATTTCTCCGTTTTATAGGCAATATCGTGTAAAGACTGAGTGAGACTACGCCAATCGCATACCTTACGTTGCACAGCTCGCGTTGCTGTCATATAAGGCAATGTAGCGGTAAGGCAATAGTGATTAGTTAGAAAAGACGCATATATAGTTTCGCAGAAAGGCCTGCAATTAGCAAAACGTGCTAGATTGGGGCCGGATGCATAGGGAAAAAGGAAGAATCTAATGGCATGGAATTCTCAGGGCGGCGGTGGCGGCCCGTGGGGTAGTGGTGGTAGCGGTGGAAATGGCGGCGGAGGCGGCGGTGGCGATGATCGTGGCCCTTGGGGTTCAGGCCCTAAAGGTGGCGGTGGCGGCGGCGGTGGCGGCGGTGGACAACAGCCACCCGATATTGAAGAGCTCCTACGTAAAGGCCAAGACAACCTCAGAAGAATAATGCCGGGCGGTGCGGGCACCTCTCGGGGTATTTTCCTGATTATTTTGATCGCCATCGGCGTATGGCTGGCCAGTGGGTTTTATAAGGTGGAAAGTGGACACCGCGGCATTGTGATGCTGTTTGGTAAATTTGTGGCCACTACTGATCCCGGATTGAACTGGTATTTTCCAGCCCCCATCGGTGAAACCCTGACTCCAAATGTTGAGGTAATCAACAAAATCGATATTGGTGTTCGCGGTGACGGCGCGAGGTCTCAGGATGTTCGTGAAGAGAGCATCATGCTGACCGGCGACAAAAATATTGCCGATCTTGATTTCTCTGTTTTCTGGAAAGTGAAAGATGCTGGGCATTTCCTGTTCAACATTCGTGACCCAGAAACCACTATTAAGCTAGCGGCAGAAAGTGCCATGCGTGAAGTGATCGGCCAAACCAGCCTTGATTCAGCCCTGACCGGTGGTCGGAAACAGGTTGAAGATAAATCTCGGATAGTGCTGCAAGCCAGCCTGGATGAGTATGAATCTGGCGTGACCATTACAGACGTTAAGCTTTTGAAAGTGGAACCTCCCCAACCTGTTATTGATGCCTTCAACGAAGTGCGTCGTGCAGAGCAGGATCGCAAAAGGAAAGAACTTGAAGCGCAAGCTTACGAGAACCGGATTGTTCCGGTTGCCCGTGGTGAAGCGGCCAAGATCGTTCAAGAAGCGGAAGCTTACAGAGAAAAAGTGGTTAAAGACGCAGAAGGTGAAGCGAAGCGCTTTGTTTCTGTTTACGATAGTTACGCTGTCGCAAAAGACGTGACAATCCGTCGTTTGTATTTGGAAACCATGCAAGAAGTTTTGGGTAAGGCTAATAAGATTTTGATTGATAAGAATGGTCAGGGCGTCGTGCCTTACCTTCCATTGCCTGAAATCAAAAAACGTAGCGAAGGAGCCGAGAAATGAATAGAGCCAAATTAGCCGTTCTCGGCGTCGTTGTCGTTGTCGTTGGTGCTTTTGCTTCTGGCGCTTTGTTTAGAATGCACGAGGCCGCCCAAGGAATTGTCATGCAATTTGGTGACCCTAAAAGGGTTATCCAAGAGCCTGGCCTGAACTTCAAAATTCCTTTCATCCAAAACGTTGTTATCTATGACAAGCGTATCCTCAACCTTGATCCGCCATCTCAGGAAATGCAGTTGGCGGATAAAGAGCGGATTGTGGTTGACGCTTTCGCTCGTTATCGGATCACTGATCCGCTTAAGTTCTTCCAATCTGTAAGAACAGAAGCCGCTTTCAGAGATGTGTTTGGTCGTAACTTGAATTCAGGTGTTCGGAACGAATTGGGTCTGCATAACTTGACCCTTCTGTTGTCGCCAGAACGTCAAGGGATCATGGATAAAATTCAGGAACGCTTAAACGTTGCGGCGAAGAACTTTGGTATCACCGTGGTTGATATTCGTATCGTTCGCACCGATTTGCCCCAGGAAATTTCGCAAAACGTTTATGATCGGATGAGATCTGAGCGTGAGCGGGAAGCCAATAAGATGCGGGCGGAAGGTGAAGAGATTAAACAAACTATCACCTCTAGAGCAGATAAAGAGCGCACAATTATTCTGGCAGAAGCTCGGAAGAGTGCTCAAATTCTCATCGGTACGGGTGATGCGGAGCGGAACAAAGTGCTTGGTGAAGCCTATGGACGGGATAAAGGTTTCTTTGAATTCTACCGTTCAATGGAAGCCTATCGAGAAGCTTTCGACAGCGAAACCACCATGGTTCTTTCTCCTACCAGTGATTTCTTCCAATATTTCGGAAGTCTTCCTGGTAAAAAAGACGAGTAAACCTCTCTAAATGAAAAAAAGGCCCGCCCGTATTATTCAGGCGGGCCTTTTTCTAAATTTGTACAAATTGATTGGACCCTATGGACGACTTAACGGTAGCGCTTGGATTGGTTTTGGTGATTGAGGGAATTCTTTATGCACTTATCCCAGACAAGATGAAGCAGATGATGTTGCAAGTCATGGCTATGCCTAGCGGCAGCATCAGAACCGCCGGACTGGTCTCGGCGATTATCGGTGTCGGTATCGTTTGGTTGATACGGGGATAGAAAAAATAAATTGTCATAGTTCTACCATATTCCCTACCCATATATAGATTATAGGAAATTGGGGGCGACAAAAATAAATGTTATTAAAAGACCACGGAGAAAAAGTGTGAAGCAAACCTATCATACCAAACAAAAACAAGCTCGAGCCATTGCCGCTGAGCGTGAAAACACAATTGCTTACTGGGCCATTGGGCTTTTTGTAACTATTGCCTTTCTTCTTATGACAGTGACAGCCCAGGCACGATCGACCCCAGAAAGCTTTGCTGATCTCGCGGAAAAACTTATTCCGTCAGTTGTCACTATTTCCTCTACGCAAGGCGCACCTAAGCAAGGGGATCATCATGGGCAAGGGCAATCACCTTTCAATGTCCCTCCAGGGTCTCCGTTTGAAGAATTTTTTAAAGATTTCCTTGAAAAAAACCGTCCACAGCAAGACCGCCCTCAACGGCGTCGTCCTGCTTCACTTGGCTCTGGTTTCATTATCGACGAGAAGGGTTTTGTTGTTACCAATAACCACGTGATTGCCAATGCTGCTGAAATAACGGTGGTTCTTCACGATGGGACGTCACTAAAGGCAAAATTAGTTGGTACCGACCCTGAAACTGACATTGCCGTTCTTAAAGTTGATCCTAAAGGCCATAAATTTTCTGTAGCGACTTTTGGCGATTCTGATAAAGCTCGCGTTGGTGATTGGGTCATAGCTATCGGGAACCCCTTTGGCCTTGGTAGCACCGTAACGGCTGGAATTATTTCGGCCCGTGGTCGGGATATCAATGCAGGCCGTTATGATGATTTTATTCAGACGGATGCCTCTATCAACAAAGGCAACTCCGGTGGTCCTTTGTTTAATGCCGATGGCGAAGTTATCGGGGTAAACACTCTGATCTATTCTCCTTCAGGCGGCAGTGTTGGTATTGGTTTCTCGGTTCCGGCAACTGTCGTTAAACCCGTTGTAACTCAGCTTATGAATGATGGTGAAGTCAAACGGGGTTGGTTGGGTGTTCGTATCCAAACCGTGACTGATGAAATCGCGGAAAGCCTTGATATGAAGAAAACTATTGGTGCTTTGGTAGCCAGTGTTTCTGAAAATAGTCCTGCGGCTAAGGCCAAGATTAAAGCGCGTGATGTTATTATCGAGTTTAATGGTCGTGAAGTTACCGATATGCGCAAACTTCCTCGCATCGTTGCCGAGACCGAAATTGGTAAAGCGGTTGATGTGGTCGTTTGGCGCAAAGGGAAGCCTAAAACAGTGCAAGTTACTGTTGGCGAACTTAAAGATGAGAAAATAGCCCAAGGGCCTAAAGGCAAAAAGAAAGGCAAATCTTCTCAGCTTGAAATCGAAGAGTTGGGCTTAAGCGTCGCAACCATCGATGATAAGATTCGCCAACGCTTTGAACTAGCTGACGATGCTAAAGGTGTGATCATTACTGGTGTTAAATCTGGTGGAGCAGCTGAAGAGAAAGGCATCCAAGTTGGAGATGTTGTCTTGGAAGTTGCCCAAGAAGAAGTGGAAACACCCCAAGATATTAAGGCCAAGGTTAAAAAGGCCCGCGATTCGGGTCGTAAATCTGTCCTGCTCCTTGTCGAAGGCCAGGGAGGATTGCGCTTCGTCGCAGTCCGCTTCGCCAAAAAGTAAGGTGCATGCACCCATTTTAATCAAGAAAACGGCGCTCTTTAGAGTGCCGTTTTTTTATTCACACAGACTTCTCTAGCCATAAGCTAGGTGAGGCGTTACAAAGTGTAAAATCACTTAAATATAGGAGCGAGGCGTGAAGTCGTCACTAACCTCAAAAGCGACCATTAAGGGCAAATTACCTGCCCCTGAAATTGATCTAATCCGCCCTTTTATGGGGCTTCGTCCGATACCTGAGCGGGTAGAAGAAGTTGCAGCCCCTCCCTATGATGTGCTTGATTCTGAAGAAGCCCGAGTGATGGTTGGGGACAACCCATGGAGCTTCCTCCATATCTCCAAGCCGGAAATTGACTTGCCGCCGGGGATGGACCACACCTCTCCTGAAGCCTACGCCAAGGCTGCAGAAAATATGAACCGGATGATTGAGGCAGGGGTGCTCAAGCGAGATGAAACACCTTGTTATTATATCTATCGCCTCACTATGGGGGAGCATGTTCAGACGGGCTTGGTGGTCGGGGCTTCTGTTTCAGCCTATGACGATGATCGTATCCGCCGTCATGAGTTCACCCGCCCAGATAAAGAAGATGATCGGGTAAAGCAAATTCAAGCTGTGAACTCGCAAACAGGGCCAGTTCTGCTAGCCCACCAGCCACAGGCTGAGGCGAAAGCGATTATTGATAGCATTACCACGAGCCGTGCTCCTGAATATGATCTGGTCGCCAGTGATGGCATTGGGCACATGCTTTGGGTGGTTGATGATGAAGAGCATATCCAGCCTTTAACAGAAGCGATTTGTAGCCTTGAGCGTCTTTACATTGCTGATGGGCATCATCGTTCTGCTGCCGCTTCTCGCGCTGCAGCAGCTCGCCGCCAGGAAAGCGCTGAACATGGCAAAGGGATTTATCACTCGTTCCTTTCAGTGCTTTTTCCCAGTGATCAGATGTTGATTTTAGATTACAACCGGGTTGTGCGGGATCTTCATGGATTGACCCCTGAAGCCTTCATTGAAAAAGTCAAAGAGCGGTTTACGGTTGAAAAAACCGAAGGTCAGGCCAAACCTGAGCAAGCCAATAAGTTTGGTATGTATTTGGCTGGGCAATGGTACATGCTTGGTATCAAAGAAGAATTACCTGGCAAAGAAAACCCTGTTGCCCGCCTTGATGTTAGCCTCCTGTCTGATCGGTTGATAGAACCTATTTTAGGTATCAGTGATCCACGGCGCGATTATCGTATCGACTTTGTTGGAGGTATGCGCGGTCTTGGGGAATTGGAGAAAAAGGTTGATAGCGGCATCATGAAGGTCGCTTTCGCCCTATATCCCACCAGCATGGATGACCTAATTTCTGTTGCCGATGCAGGCGAAGTGATGCCGCCAAAATCTACTTGGTTTGAGCCCAAGTTAAGAGATGGCCTTGTTAGTTACATGCTGGATTAGAGATTTCGTTTCTATAATTTTTTGAAGAAACGTGTCCCTGAAATAGAAAGAGCGGCAAATTAAATTTGCCGCTCACGCATGTAGAGTTGTTGAAATAACCTTAGTACATTGTGGTAAGAACGTTCCGCAATTTCTTCATTTCTTCCAAAGCACGACCTGTTCCCATAGCAACACAGGAAAGTGGATCGTCAGCAATAGAAACAGGAAGACCCGTTGCATGGCGGAGAACGAAATCAAGATTGCCAAGCAATGCACCACCGCCTGTGAGGACGATCCCTTTATCGACAATATCAGCAGCTAGTTCTGGGGCAGTATGCTCAAGAGCAACCTTAACGGCTTCTATAATTGCGCCTACAGGGTCAGCTAAGCTTTCTGCAATCTCGCGTTCGCTGATCAACAATTCTTTCGGCACGCCGTTCATCAAGTCGCGGCCTTTAATTTCCATGGTTGCGCCTTCGCCTTCATCAGGCGGGCAGGCAGAACCAATGTCTTCTTTAATCCGTTCGGCAGAACCTTCACCAACGAGGAGGTTATGGTTGCGGCGAATATAGCCGATGATGGCTTCGTCCATTTTATCGCCGCCGACACGAACTGAACGGGAGTAAACGATACCGCCAAGACTGAGAACAGCCACCTCGGTGGTACCACCCCCAATATCAACCACCATAGAGCCCGTAGGCTCGGTCACAGGCAGGCCTGCACCAATCGCCGCAGCCATGGGCTCTTCAATGAGGAAGACTCGGCGCGCACCAGCAGATTCAGCAGATTCTTGAATAGCTCGGCGCTCAACAGCCGTAGAACCAGAAGGTACACAGACAACAACCAAAGGACTGGCGAAGCTACGGCGGTTATGAACTTTACGAATGAAATGTTTGATCATTTCCTCGGCGACTTCAAAATCGGCGATAACGCCGTCGCGCAAGGGACGAATAGCCATAATATTGCCCGGTGTCCGTCCAAGCATTTGCTTGGCTTCATCACCAACGGCGAGGACTTGTTTTTTGCCCTTTACCTCTGCAATCGCCACCACGGAGGGTTCGTTAAGAACAATGCCTCGTCCTTTGACATAAACAAGCGTGTTGGCTGTTCCAAGGTCGATAGCCATGTCGGCAGAAAGAAAGCCGAAAAGTCTTGAAAACATTTATCCCCACTAATCCGGTGTTAGTACCATTATCGTCGATCTTAAAATGCGGAATCCGTCAAAACCGGACCTCCCCCGCATAACTTAAAATACTTATAAGTGGTCACTCCCTCGGTTTCTAGGGCATTTTCACTTATTTGCATCTTAAACATCTACATGATGTGTGTATTATTGGTTAATAGTCGTAAATATCCAGAGAATTTAAGGTGAAATTGTGGATATTTCATGGATTGAGAGAGAATTTCTGGCTGGGTTAGATTTAAGCTCCAATCCCTTCAGTTGCACAGCCCAGATAGTAATAAACCAAATCCATCAAGGGGGCCCTCACAGGTACTTGGGTTAACAGGCAAAGTTTCTACCACATCATAAGCTTATTGTTTGTCCAACGGTTATACCGGGCCAAGGTCAGGAAGTGGTTTTTGTCCATAGGGGTGAGACCTAATTATCAGATAAAGCGAGTTTAGCACTGACTATGACAAAAGCACCGGCGAATGTGCGCCTGAGCCAAGCCATGACGTTAGGTTTGGAAATCACATGGCTTCGAACAGCAGAGGCAAACAGGCCATAACCAACGAAGACTACAAAAGTCATCACCATAAACACCCCGCCAAGCCCTAACATTTGTATAGTGACGCTCCCTGAGGCAGGGTCGATAAATTGGGGTAAGAAGGCTAAGAAAAAGATTGAGAGTTTGGGGTTGAGGATATTGACCAGAACGCCTTTTGTTGCAATGCCAATCCAAGGCCGAGCTTTTACATTGCCCTCAACATTTAAAGCTCCTTTTTCCTGCAAAATACCCCAGGCCATGTAGAGCAAATAAGCAACACCAGCGAATTTCACGATTTGAAAAATCATTGCGCTGGTGTGTAGCAGGGCCGCAAGGCCGAAGATGGCAGCGGCGAGGTGTGGTACAATACCAAAAGTGCAGCCCAATGCTGCGATAATACTAGCGCGACTACCAAGGGAGAGCCCATGAGCGAGAGTATAAAGTACCCCTGCTCCAGGGACGAGAACAACAACAAGAGACGTGAGGAGAAACTCAATGGTCATTTAAAAGCCCTTCTTCTGTTGCTGTCGTCAAAACACCTCAGAAAACGATCATGTTCTCTGAGGTGCTAATACTCAAGTTCCTTAAGCGGAAATAGCTGCAGGAGCAGATTTTTCCCGTTTGACCAACAGCTTATTCAAGGCATTGATGTAAGCTTTAACCGAAGCCACCATGGTATCGGTGTCGGCACCCTGACCGTTAACGGTTTTGCCGTCTTCGGCTAAGCGCACAGTTACTTCAGCTTGGGCATCTGTTCCGCCTGTTACCGCATGTACCTGATACAGCTGCAATGTGGCTTCGGTTGGGAACAAGGTTTTGATGGCTTGGAAAGCAGAATCAACAGGGCCATCACCATGGGATTCACAAGATTTCTCTTCACCGTCGATTTCCAAGGTCAAGTTTGCGCCAGACTCTTTGGTGCCACATGAAACTTCCAATTCGACCAAGCGAACCCGGTCATTGGTACGAACGACTGAGTCATCGACCAAGGCGATGATATCTTCATCGAAGACGTCTTTTTTCTTATCAGCCAAATCTTTAAAGCGCTTAAAGGCATCCTGGACCGCGTTGTCACCTAAGCCATAGCCTAACTCCTTCAATTTTTCATTGAAGGCATGACGCCCAGAGTGTTTGCCCATAACCAACGTAGATTTTTTCAAGCCAACTGATTCAGGAGTCATGATTTCGTAGGTTTGAGCGTTTTTCAACATGCCGTCTTGGTGAATGCCAGATTCATGAGCAAAAGCGTTGGCGCCAACAATGGCCTTGTTGGGTTGAACCGTGAAGCCGGTGATGGTTGAAACCAAACGAGAAGCTTTTGTGATGTGTTTGGTTTCAATACCAGTCGTATAAGGCATCACGTCTTGGCGGGTTTGCAAGCTCATGACAACTTCTTCCAAGGCGCAGTTACCTGCGCGTTCGCCTAAGCCGTTAATGGTACACTCAACTTGTCGAGCCCCTGCACCAATAGCAGCCAAAGAGTTGGAAACAGCTAAGCCTAAGTCGTTATGGCAATGGGTCGACAAAATCGCTTTGTCGATATTTGGCACCCGATTGCGCAACATTTCAAAGATAGATGCATATTCTGTCGGGATGCCATAGCCAACTGTGTCTGGAATGTTGATGGTGCTGGCACCGGCATTGATGGCGGCTTCAACGCATTTGCATAAGAAATCATGATCAGAACGAGAGCCATCTTCAGCTGACCATTCAACATCATCTACCTTGTCGCGGGCGAAGCTCACGCTTTTGGTGATCGCTTCCAACACTTGCTCAGGCTTCATTTGCAATTTGAATTCCATATGCAAGGGGCTGGTGGCAATGAAAGTATGGATGCGTTTTCTTTCCGCAGGAGCGACCGCATCAACAGCTCGTGCGATGTCACCGACAGCCGCGCGAGCTAAACCGCAGATGGTGGAATTCGTGACAATTTTGGCGATCTCGTTGACAGACTCGAAGTCACCATCAGAAGCAATAGGGAAACCTGCTTCAATCACGTCTACGCCCATTTCTTCCAGAGTTAAGGCGATCCGTAACTTTTCGTCCAAGTTCATAGAGGCGCCGGGAGATTGTTCGCCGTCGCGCAAGGTGGTGTCGAAAATGACAACCCGGTTTGAATCCATTTGAGTACTCATCTTAATAATCCTTCGTTCTTAGATACATTCTTTGAAATTTGCTTTTTCTTTTTTCCCTTAAGCACCAGCCCATTTGGTGGGTTTCACCGGGTCTGATTAGTATGTGCTCAAGGGCGCATAAGTCGTAGAGCGCCGCTTAGAAGGAGAAGTGAAGGTTGGGGCAAGGCACAAACAGGTGCTGTCGCAGTCATAAAGACTCCGTCTTGCCTGTCTGTATTGATTTTCCTTATGGGGATCATCAGTGCCGTCCAACTTTTAAAATTTAAACACCAGCTTAGTTTGCCAGCATTTTGTTAATGCTTAGATAAAAAGGATTTACCGCCTTTAATGTCAACCTGTTTCAGGTGATTTTAGCGATATGTTTTCCTAAGTTCCGGCTTTTGAGCTTTTGCCCACGCCAATCTAGGGAACCTAGGCGGCCATAAGTCGTAGGAGAAGACTTAGGAGGGTAACACCAAGCAGCGCGAAACCGCCGGCAACCATAAGGCTGTCGTTGCGTTTTTCAATCGCGATGGCTTTTGCTCTGCGCATAGTGCTTTTTCACTCTCTTCAATATGACTTTGTTTAGAAAAACTCAAAATCGCTTCAATTGCAAGAAAGATTCAGAAAAAAAATCAAATTGGCCTTCATTCAGATATTTGAATCGTTATCTCAGCTTTTAATCTGGTTGAAATGCTCTAAGGTAAAAGCAATTAAAAGGCAAATTTAGGTAGAGGTTAGAATGCATTCGCTCGTACCGTCGGAACAACTTGATCCTGAAAATGCTATCGAGATAGCTGATGGTGTTTGGTGGGTCGGACATTATCTGGAAGGTGATCCTTTCCAGTGTCATGTTTATCTGATTGAACATGGAGACCAATCGATTCTCTTCGATCCTGGTTCAAAACTAACCTTTAATCACACCCTCAGGAAAATCGAGCAAGTTACCTCATTTTCCAATATTCGTTATTTTGTTTGCCAGCATCAGGACCCGGATATAACCGGAGCCATGCAAATCATTGATAAGATGATTTCACGAGATGATGCTGTTCTGGTCACTCATTGGCGGGCGATGGTTTTATTGCGTCATTATGATCTCAAAATTCCCTTTTGGCTGGTTAATGAGAACGATTGGAAGCTTGATATAGGCGGGAGAAAACTTAGCTTTACCTTCACACCATACGCCCATTTTCCAGGAGCATTTTGCTCGTTTGATGAACAGACCCGTACTTTGTTTTCAAGTGATTTGTTTGGCGGTTTTACGGAAGGATTTTCTCTGGTTGCCAAGGATGAATCTTATTTCGAGTCCTTGCGGCCTTTCCATGAACATTATATGCCGAGCCGAGATATTCTCGCCTTTGCAATAAATGAACTCCAACAGCACGACATCAAAATTATTGCCCCCCAACATGGCTCAATTATTCCGGATCATTTGGTTAATTTCATGATGGAAAATCTGAAGAGCTTAGATTGTGGGCTTTTTCTTCTCGCCTCTGAAACGTCGGATATTTTTTCTATTTCCAAGATGAATAAAATTCTTCAGGAAATTACTCAAACCATGGTGCTTTACCGTGATTTCAAAGATATTGTCGATGCGTTAGTTAAGATTATACAGCAAATTCTTCCTGCAGAATCTCTAGAATTCTATGCCCAAACGGAAATTCATGAAGAGGATGTTTTACACCTTGCCCCTGAAACCAGGTATAGAGGGATTTTCACTCCTGCGCCCAAGTTTTTAGATGATTTAATTGGGGTTGATAAAAGTAAATATGACAAAGAACAGGCCAAACATTACGTAAAAATAACGGGTGCTGAAGACAAGCTTCCCCGACTTGTTATTCCCCTATTTAATCAGGAACAGCAAACAGCCAAAAACATTGTGATTATTAAGCTTGAACGGGATATCACCATGACCCGAGATATCGAGCAAATGATTGAGCAAACGACAATTCCTCTCCAAGTCGCGGTTGAACGTGAGAGTATTTATCGTTTTCTCGAAATGGAGCGCCAGAAACATTACGAGCGTTCGATCAGAGATTCTCTTACAGGTCTTTTTACGCGCTATTACATGAACGAAACCCTGCAAAGGCAATTTGAAATTCATGACCGGGAAGGCGAGCCTGAAATTGCACTAGCAATGTTTGATATCGATCACTTTAAAAAGGTGAATGATACCTTTGGTCACAATGTGGGTGATTTGGTTTTGACCAGTATTGCTGCGATTATTCGCAATTCTTCACGTGGTGGTGATATTCCGGTGCGTTTGGGTGGTGAAGAATTTGCCCTCTTTATTATAGGTAAATCGGCAACAGATATTGCCGCTATTGCAGAAAGAACACGAGTTATCGTAGAGCGGACGGTCTTTGCAAAACTTGGCGATCAGAAAAGTGTCACCATAAGCGGTGGAATTGGCACTCGTGTAAAAAAAGAAACTCTAGAAAGTTTCTTTAAACGAGTAGACCAAGCTCTTTATGAGGCAAAAAATTCAGGTCGTAATCGTATTTGTGAAGCAGTAAAGCCTTAACGTTTTAGAACTACGGTTTGCCATTCGCCAACGGGGAATGTCGTCACAAGCCTGAGGCCAAAATGACGATGGACAGAGATAATCCGATTGGTATCTTCCTGCAGAAAACCTGAGAGGATAACATAGCCTCCACGCCCAAGATGTTTGGACAAACTTTGGGCCATGGAACAAAGAGGCCTTAGGAGAATATTAGCGACGATCAAATCATAAGGAGCCGATTTTACCACGGCCTTAGTATTGTAACCATTACCCTGGTAGGCAGATACCAGACGGGCAAGACTATTTATCGTCGCATTGTCTTTGGCTACGCGCACTGACTCTTTATCAATATCGCAAGCCGTAACTGGTTTTTGCCATGTTTTTGCCATCGCCATCGCCAAGATGCCAGAACCACACCCCATATCGAGGGTATTAGTGAAGTTCTTTTGCGCTAAGAAACTTATGGCCTGGAGACAGCCGTTTGTGGTCTCGTGTTCACCAGAGCCAAAGGCAGTGGCGGCATTGACCTTTAAACCAATTTTTGAACCTGGAATTGACCCTTCAAAGTGTGAGCCATAAATAAAGTACCTACCTGCTTCCACAGGTTTAAAACTTTGGAAGCTGTTGGCAATCCAATCCTGCCCTTTAATCTCTTCAAGAGTGAGAGTTGGAGCCGTGAGGTTTTGTCCAGTAGCGATTAACCCGAGCCCTGCTTCTAATGAGGCCAGGTTTGGCTCTTCTTCAAAAACGGCGGAGAGTTGCCAATCTTCACAATCGTTCTCGCCGAAGGAAGATACTGCGACAGCCAAATTGGAAAGAGCTTCCTCATAGATGGGAAGGTTGGATTTCTCAACGGAGAGGCTAACCCTCCAAGTGGTTGGGGTTATCAACTCAGGCTTCCTCGACAAAATTTTCCATGACTTTCTTAACGCCAGCTTTCTCAAAGGCAATTTGTAACTTGCCTCCATCTGAGTTCAGCACCCGTCCATAACCAAATTTCTGGTGGAAAACTCGTTGTCCTGCAGAATATTTCTCATCCGATGTGGAAAAGGAAGGTTCTGCATTAACTGTCACCGTTTTTTCCTTACGTCCATAACTCCCATAGGAAAATGATGGCCCGGTTTCGCGTAAGCTTGCGGATTGGCCGCCCCCTTGGTTATTGCCATACAAACCCGGTTTGTTGCGTTTAAGGACATGTTCTTCAGAGAGTTCATCGACAAAGCGCGAAGGCAAATTGCTGCGCCATTCGTTATAAACACGGCGGTTGGCGGCATGAAGGATATATGATTTTTTGCGTGCGCGGGTTATCCCCACATAAGCCAATCGCCGCTCCTCTTCCAAGCCATCGCGACCCTTTTCATCTAAAGAGAGTTGGTGAGGAAATAGCTTCTCTTCCCAACCTGGGAGAAAGACCACATCGAATTCTAAGCCCTTGGCTCCATGCAGGGTCATCATGGTGACTTTTTCACCCTCGCTGGCTCGCTCGTTTTCCATCACCAAGCTAACGTGCTCCAGGAAATCTTCTAAGGAGTCGAACTCTGTCAGGGCTGTGATTAGTTCTTTGAGGTTTTCAATTTTTCCTGGAGCTTCTGGGGTCCTATCCATGCGCCACATTTCTAAGTAACCAGACTCATCCAAAACGGTTTCCAGCACATCAGCATGGTTTTCAACTTCAGCCATAGCGCGCCAACGGGTGAAATCTTCCAATAATGCACCAAGAGGTTTCTTCGCTCGGGGCTTAAGTTCATCCGTTTCAAGTAGAACCTCAATTGCTTCAATCAAGGGCTTGTCTGCGGAACGAGCAAATTGATGGATGATTTGCATGGTCGCTTGACCAATACCGCGTTTGGGTAGGTTAACAATACGCTCAAAGGCGAGACTGTCGCCCGGTTGGAAAATAACGCGAAGATAGGCTACTGCATCACGGATTTCTTTGCGCTCATAGAAACGAAGTCCACCAATAATTCGGTAAGGCACCCCAAGAGTCATTAGGCGTTCTTCAAATTCACGGGTTTGGAAACCAGTTCTAACCAAGATTGCCACCTCGCCAAGAGAGTATTCCTTGGTTTGTAGAACTTCGATTTCTTCACCGACAAGGCGAGCTTCTTCTTGCCCATCCCAGGCGGCTTGAACCACAACTTTGTCGCCGCCAGGGTCTTTGGTCCAGAGGGTTTTACCTAAACGGCCTTCGTTATGGGCAATCAGCCCAGAAGCTGCCCCTAAGATATGACCCGTTGAACGGTAATTCCGTTCAAGGCGAATCACAGTGGCACCGGGGAAATCTTCTTCAAAGCGCAGGATGTTTCCTACCTCAGCTCCACGCCAGGAGTAAATGGATTGGTCATCATCTCCAACGCAGCAAATATTGCGATGCTTTTGGGCTAGCAACCTGAGCCAGAGATATTGGGCAACGTTGGTGTCTTGGTATTCATCGACTAGAATGTAACGAAAGCGCTCTTGATAAACTTTCAAGATTTCTGGATGCCCAGTGAACAACGTTAGGCAATGCAGGATAAGGTCACCAAAATCCAAAGTGTTTTGGGACGCCATTCGGGTTTGGTACTCTTTATAGAGCTTTATCGCCAAGCCATCGGCAAAATCCTCACCGTCTTGCCCGACGACTTTGTCAGGGACCAAACCTCGATCTTTCCAACGTTGGATAATGTTGAGCAAAGCTCTTGGGGGCCAAGCTTTGGTATCTATATCACGTTCACGGAGGATTTGTTTGAGCAGGCGAATTTGGTCGTCTGTATCCAAAATGGTAAAGCGAGTATCAATGCCAATGGCATTGCCATGGGATCTTAATATCCGAACACATAAAGCGTGAAACGTCCCTAACCACCAGCCATCCACATTACGGTCAACCATTTGGGCGACCCGCTCTTGCATTTCCTTGGCTGCCTTATTGGTAAAGGTTACCGCCAGGATTTCACCAGGATAGGCGTGGCCTTGAATAAGGATATGAGACAGACGCGTGGTGAGCACCCGAGTCTTACCTGTTCCGGCACCCGCCAAAACAAGGACAGGGCCCTCTATCGCTTCAACCGCTTGGCGCTGGTCATTATTTAGAGAATCTAAATAGACCGTAGGCGGTGGGGCCGATGGAGTGGCTTCTTCGGGTTCATCTGAGAGTTCAAAGGGGTCATTCATGAGTGATTTTTAGCCCCTCTTTATAGAAAAGAAAACCGACTTTAGTCTCTTTCCTCATTATGGGCTTCGACAAGGGCTTCACTAAAGGCCGCCATTAAGTTGTTACGCCTCACTCGGCCGAGGAGAAGTTTGTTCTCTGGGCTGCGGATTACCGCCATATCATCGAGCTGGTTGTTTTGCATAATATTTAGTGTCGATTGCAAATTGTCACTAGATTTAACTGTTGGGGCGAGGTAATTCGCCACATCACTAGCCAAAATAAGTTCGTCCATATCATGATCAAAAGCGACGTTCGCAAGATCGGCAAGGGTAATGGATCCAATGTAATGGTCGTCATCGTCAACAACAAATAAGGTCCCGGTGACGGAGCGTTGCAGGGCACGACGAATACTGGGCAGGGGGGTGGAGATAGGGACTGTTTCTCCTTGTGGGGACATTACTTCGCGTACAGCAATCCCTTTTAAGACACTTTCCCGATATCCTGTTTTTAAATCCACTCCGCGCTGGCGGAGTTGCCAGGAGAAGAAGGATCCATTCCCTGTTTGCCTGAAGACAACTGAGGCAATAACCGCGCCTGTCATTACAGCAATTGTCAGGCTGTAGTTACTGGTCATTTCAAAGATAATAAAAATGGTTGAGATCGGGGCACCAAGGGTAGCTGCTGCGACACTCCCCATGCCAACAATGGCATAGGCCCCTGAGTCTGAAACAAGCGTAGGAAAAACTTCAGCCGATAAAATACCAAAGCTTCCACCAAGGAGTGCGCCGATGACGAGAGCAGGGGCGAAGACACCGCCCGCAAACCCAAAACCGATGCACAATGAGGTCATCGCGAGTTTTAGAACCCACAAGGCTAGGAGAAAACCTAGAGCATAGCTAGCGTGGAGGGCTTCATCGGTCGCTTCGTATCCGGAGCCAAGGATTTGAGGATACTTGATGGCGACAATACCAAGAATCATGCCAGCAATAGCCGGGCGTATCCATTGAGGGCCTGGTATGGCTTGAGCGGTTTTTGTTGCGAATTGAGTTCCCTTAAGAAACATGATTGCTGTGAGGCCGCTCAGAATACCTAACATAATAAACCCAGGAAATTCCCATAGGGAAACCAATTCTAAAGATGGGATTTGGAAGGCAGGGAAATCGCCAAAGAAGTAGCGCGATACTACAGTACTGGTGACGCTGGCAATCACGACAGGGGCAAAGGCGCTCAGTGCGTAATGCCCAACCACGACCTCATGAGCAAATAGTGCTCCGGCAATAGGGGCATTAAAGGAAGAGGCCACGGCTGCAGCAACCCCGCACCCTAAAATGGCTTTGGTCAAAGGACCTGTGAAACGAAAACGCTCTGAAAGCCAGGAGCCAAAGGAAGCGCCAAGGTGAACGGCTGGACCTTCCCGCCCAACAGAGGCTCCAGTGCCGATAGAGAGAATACTGGCAAAGGCGGCACCAAGCCCGGCTCTAACGGAGATTTTTCCGCCGACAAATTCACAAACTTCAATTGTGTCAGCAACCCCTTGTGGACGACGCCCCGGCATGACGAAATAAATAAACAGGCCAACAAGGAGTCCACCACAAGTCGGGATCAGAACAATTTGCCACCAAGGAAGGCTTGCCACATGTTCAGAAAATGATTCTGAGCCATCACCGTAAGAAATTTTTTGGATCAGTTGAATGGAGAGCCTTAAGCCAACGCAAAGAACCCCCACACCTGCCCCAACCACCAAAGCAATGACCGCCAAAATAATTTGGTCATTCTTGATAATACGTCGGGTTCTTAGCATGAACCGACTAACGGTCCACTTGCGACGATTAGGTTTCGCCATTGTTGTTTTCCCAAACCCCTTGGATAGGTAGTAAAAAGGCTTAAGGAAAATTAATAGACTGGAATCCTTAAAGAATCAAAAAAGGCTTGTTCTAATTCGTACTTTTTGGAAGGGCTTCTTCTGTTTTAACGCAATTGCGCCCAGATTCTTTCGCCAGATACTGAGCTTCGTCACAACGGGCAATAAATCCTGTCAAAGGTTCACCATAAGCGAATTGTCCAACACCTGCTGATAAAGTGATTTTTCCGAGAGATTTGCCAGATTTTCGATCAACTAATCCGCTGGAAGCAATTTTTTCACGGATTTTCTCTGCAATTGCATGTCCGTCTTTCAATTCACGGCCGGGAAGGATAACAGCGAACTCTTCACCTCCGTACCTTGCAGATAAATCGTCACCTTTCGCAATAGTGCGTAGGGTTTTAGCAACCAGTTTAAGAACTTGGTCTCCAACCTGATGACCGTAGGTGTCATTGAAATTTTTGAAATAGTCGATATCAAGCATAATCATGGACAAAGGTTTACCTTCTTCCATAGCTTCTGTTGCCAAATGTCTAAGACTAATGTCAAAATGTTTACGGTTTGAAATGCCTGTTAATCCATCAACGACAGCATCACGCTGGAGCTCTTCAACATAGGCCTTAAGGTCAGAAATTTCAGTGCTTGAAAGTTCTAAATTAGCAGCGGCTTCAGCATTCTTTTTGCTCATAACCGTTGTTGATTCAAGGACTTTATCGACAATAGGTTTAGCTTCTGTTGCATCTTCAACAGCATTTAAACCAGTTGAAGCTGAATTAAGGTCATCGCTGTATTTTTGCATGCCTTTATCAACATCGGAAAGGTATTTCATGACCTGTTCCAATTCTTCTCCAACGCGCTGACCTGCATGACTAACGGCGACAGCTTCATCTTCAAAGGTGAAAAATTTGCGGTAGAGTTCGCGACATCTCTTTTCGGCGACCTCTTGACCATTATCGATCAATATATCCAGTGTTCGCTTGAGGTCAGGATAATCACCGGAGTAATAATGGTACCAAACCGTATAATTTTCCGGTGTTGCCGGAATAAGGCGATCTTCTAGGGCAAGCATAGCCTGTTGAGCTATTTTTTCTGTTTCTGTTAGGCGTTTTGAGAACACTCTAATAATTCCTAAAGCGATAAATTCTATTTATCTTAACTTATAGTTTAAGCGGATACGAGTCTAAGCGAGCTTTGTTATTACCCCTTTTTGATAGCAAGGACCCTGCCGACCTGCAAAGGCTTAGTCAGCTTGGCGTGTGATTTTTTCAAATTATCAATTTTATTTGCTATCTCAGGTGGAAAAGAAGAGGTTTTCCGTTCGTTTAAATCGACATGGATAGACATAAGCTCCGTTGTTGCGGCTAAGTATCCTTTTTCCGCATGATACATTTGATGAAAGAAATGAAGACGTTTGTCGTCACTATCAAGTATCTGAGTTGTAAAGCGCAAAGGTTCACCTTCTGAGACCTCGTAATCATACGTAATGTGTGATTCGACAACAAATAATGAACTATTGGTCTCTAAACGATATTTTTCGCCAATACCTAAGTGATCAAATAAAGCGTCTGTAGCATGGTCAAAGGCTAAAACGTAATAGGCAACATTCATGTGGCCGTTATAGTCAATCCATTCTGGTTGAACAGTTTCAGTGTGAATCTCTAAAAGTTGCCCGTTTGACACCATAATTTCCCTTCTTAGGTCCAATTTTTCTACATTTTATCGTCAGAATATGACCAGTCGTTGTTTTATAGCAACACATTGGTTTGTTTATCTCCAAGATGGAGGCCATTTATTGTCGAGATTGGTGAAGACTGCTAGCTTGTGAGCCAGAGGGGAATTATAAAATGGGGCGAGGCGTTGGATAAAGGTCAGCAAAAACTCATTCTGGCGGGGGTTGCCATTCTTGGCGTCATCGTTTTGTTGATGAATTTAGGATCTTCTCCGGAATCTGTTGAGCCCACTCCTGCAGTGCCAAAGTTCACAGGGTCCATTCCTGTGGATGCAGATAAAGTTCGCCAAAGCTTAGGTATTATATCCAGCCAAAAATCTTCCCATAGTTTGATTTCTGAAGGGGTATGGCCCTCTAGCTCAGGATATTTAGCCTTAAGTTTTAGTGTTGGCGGGGCAGATAAACTTGTGTCTGTTTTTGCATCTCTTTATGACCAGGATATCACCTCAATAACTTTTACTGCTGACGTTCCAGGGCGGAGTAATTCGGAACCAATTTTAGCTTATACAGGGACTGTCGCTGAGGGTTTTTCAAGCAAAACATCTTTTGATGGGCTGTTAACAGGGTTTACACCAATCCAAGGGGATGGCCCTGTTTCAGTTGATTTGGATTTAACTTACGGTTTAAAAGGCGGTGAGGAGCAAACAATCCCCAAAGTTATAACTTTGACGGCATCGCCTGAAGCCTCAAAAGTCGTCAATGTCATTAAATCAAAAGACGGAACTGAATTAGGGCATTTCCAGTTTGAACTGGTTTCTCGCCCCCCCCGTATGGTTGGTAAGCTTTCGGGGAGTTCTTTAGATTACGATGCGATTTTGGCTACCGAATTAGATATGGGGGAAACACTTGGGGAAGCTTTGAGAGAAAAAAGTACAGCCCTTAAGATGTTTTGGACAGCTACTCCTGAAGAATTTGATAAGGCCTGTTCAGTTCTTCGTCAGGCTCTCACCTTGGACGTAGGTTTAACAGCAGCAGATACAACTATTACATTGTTAGCTTTAACCTCACGTCATGCTTTGTTTGGAGCAGGTATTTCATATGAATCTGGTTGTCTTGATGGGGAAACAGCAAGAGCTTTAGAGACTCTAGACGTTGATTTCCCAAATGGAGACCGTCGGATGACTTCCCAAGGAAGCAACTTAACCCAACTTCTGGGAAAAGTGGGACGATTGATGCGGGATTCAAATCCTGATAATGCCCGTGACCGTCTTGAGGCCTTGTTTGCTGACTCTGTTCTAATCAAAGATCCCCATGGATTGGTGGGGAGTTTAGGCAACGATGAAGTTTTTGAAGGGCCAGGTCAAAGTGTTCTTCCAACGGCAACACCTGAAGTTGGAGCCGAATATCTCCTGAGCTTACCCGTATCTCGCTTCGCTTGCTTTAGTTCTGGAACAGGGATGAATGGTGCCCATCGTGCGGGGCTTATCGCTTTTGCAGGTGATCCCACGATTTGGGTCTTAGACCTCGCTTTCGGTGAGGATAGCCGTATCATGGGTGTATCTGTTGCTCAGGCTACAAAGCGTGAAATTTGCCGCGCAATAGCTACGCGGACAACGCCTGAAACTCAGTGTTACTTCAGTGCTAATGGACCCATTGCTCCGGCGCAATGTCGATAGATAATCAAAGCAATTCCCTCCCCTAGAAGGGGAGGGGTTTATTTTATATTACGAAATACTTAGCTGCCGGGTGGTGGACCACGATGGCGGCTGTCGATTGTTCAGGGTGGAGTTGCTCTTCATCTGCCATGGAGAGGCCGATTTTGTCAGCACCGAGAAGCCTGAGTAAATCGTGTTGCTGGGTCATATCTGGACACGCGGGATAACCGAAGGAATAACGGGACCCGCGATAGCGTTGCTTGAGAATTTTAGCCATTTCCCGAGGATCATCACCTCCCATGCCAAGAGATTCACGAATACGTTTGTGAACATATTCAGCCAAGGCCTCTGCCATTTCTACTCCATAGCCATGGAGGTAGAGGTAATCTTGATATTTATCGTTCTCAAACCACTTGCGAGCGACTTCAGAGGCGTGTTGCCCCATGGTAACTACTTGCAAGCCAATGACATCCCGTTCTTGGTCCGCAACATCGCGGAAGAAGTCCGCAATACACAGGCCGCCTTCTTTGGCTTGGCGGGGGAAGGAGAAACGAGTCGCTTCGGTGGTACCGTCTTCTTCAAACAGGACTACCGTATTACCTTCTGAAGCACACTTCCAAAACCCATAAGCAGCTTGAGGTTTGAGAATGTTTTCTTTCTCACAACGCTCCGTCAGATCGTGCATGATGGGGCGAACTTCTTTAGCTGCCCATTCGTTATATTCAGCAAGTTTACGACCAGCTTTTTTGTATCCCCATTGGAATTGAAACAGAGTGTTCTCATTAATAAAAGGAACCAGGGTTTTTAGTGGAACATCTTCAATAATCTTCGCGCCCCAGAAGGGAGGCTTAGGAACCGCAATTCCTTGAGGAAGCTCTTTTCTTAGGATGCGTGTTTCTTCCACATCAAGAGGTCTGAGAGCATTCTCTACAGGCATCATGTCGAGAACTTCGCGCCCTTTTTTCTTTGATGAAGAAGTTTTCTTCTCAATCGTATTCATTTCCCCTTTGATAGCTTTGTCCATTAAGTTTAGGCCATCGAAAGCATCGCGTGCATAGGCAACTTGGTCTTCTGCATAAGCGGCGGAGCAATCCGTTTCAACATACTTGCGCGTCAGGGCTGCACCGCCAAGAAAGACAGGGACTTCAAGTCCTTGGCGGGTCATTTCTTCAAGATTTTCACGCATGATAACCGTAGATTTCACAAGTAAACCTGAGAGGCCAACAGCATCGGGTTTGTGTTCATTAACGGCGTCAATAATGGTGTTGATTGGTTGTTTAATACCAAGGTTGATTACCTTGTAGCCATTGTTGGTCAAGATGATGTCGACAAGATTTTTACCAATATCATGGACGTCGCCTTTAACCGTTGCCAGTACTAAGGTGCCTTTTTCACTGCCTTCGGTTTTGTCCATAAATTGCTCAAGGTGCTTCACGGCAGCCTTCATGGTTTCAGCAGATTGAAGAACAAAAGGCAGCTGCATTTTGCCAGAACCAAATAACTCGCCAACTACCTTCATGCCATCAAGGAGTAGGGTGTTGATAATGGTTAGAGGATCGTATTTTTCACGGGCTTCATCTAGCTCATCTTCCAAGCCATTGCGGTCACCTTCAATAATGCGCAGCTTAAGACGTTCTTCAACTGTCTCGGGCCGAGCTTTGGCTTTTTCTTCTTCTACATTGCGGTCTTGGAAAAGAGCAATAAAAGCGTGAAGAGGGTCGTAGCCTTCTCTGCGACGGTCAAAAATTAAATCCTCTGCGGCTTTAACTTCTTCAGGAGCAATGGTGTGCAAAGGTTTGATTTTGGAGATGTGAACGATAGCACCCGTCATGCCCCTCTTAACGGCATGGTCTAGAAAGACGGAGTTCAGTACATGGCGAGCGGCTGCTTTGAGACCAAAAGAGATATTTGAGAGTCCAAGGATAATTTGAATTTCAGGTAGCTCTTTTGCGATGCGCTCAATGGCATCCAAGGTTTCAATACCCAACTTACGGTCATCGTCATTGCCAGTGCAAATGGTGAAAGTTAGAGGATCAATCATCAGGTCGCTGGCAGGAAGGCCGCCTGCTACGACAAAGTCATGGAGGCGTTGGGCAATCTTTATTTTACCTTCTACATCTTTCGCCATGCCTTCTTCGTCAATGGTCAGGGCAACAACAGCCGCACCGAATTTTTTAGCCAAAGCGAGACGGTCTGTGGCGGGTTGTTCACCATCTTCAAAGTTGATGGAGTTAATGATTGCTTTTCCGCCATAAAGTTTAAGGGCCGCATCAATAACAGGGAGCTCGGTGGAGTCGATAACCAATGGTGTGGTCACAGCGCCACGGAGTTGGCTCACCATTTCTGTCATATCTGCAACTTCGTTACGACCAACAAAAGCGGTGCAAACGTCTAGAGATGTTGAGCCTTCGCGGGCCTGATCTTTGCCGATGGCAACGCACTGATCCCAATCTTCAGCTTCTTGCAGATCACGGAATTTTTTGGAGCCATTGGCATTGCAACGTTCACCAATGGTGAAAATGGCATTTTCCTGACGCAAGCTTGCTTGTGTGTAAAGTGAAGCGGCAGAAGGGACCCAGTGGAAATTACGCTCAACCGGAGCCGGGCGAGGATTGCCGTTACGACGGAGCATTTCGTCGAGAGCCTTAATGTGACCTGTGTTAGTGCCACAGCAACCACCGATCATATTAACACCGTCTTCTACAACAAAACGCTCGACCCAACGGGCGAGTTCTTCTGGTGAGAGGGGGTAGTGGGTTTGACCGTCGACCAGTTCTGGTAACCCGGCGTTTGGTTGAACCGAAATCAGGTGAGGCCAGTTTTCGGATAGCCACTTAACATGCTCTGCCATTTCCTGAGGTCCGGTGGCGCAGTTAAGCCCTATCAAATCCACATCCATAGCTTGGATTGCTGTAGCTGCTGCGGCTATATCAGAGCCAACCAAGAGGGTTCCGGTAGTTTCAACTGTAACCTGGATGAAAATCGGCATTTCTTTGTTAAGGCTTTGTCGAGCTTTCTTAACAGCATTGATGGCAGCTTTGATTTGCAACGGGTCTTGGCATGTTTCAATCAAACACGCATCAACACCGCCTGCGATGAGCCCTTCGGCTTGAGGAATAATGCCGGCCTCAAGGGTGTCGTAATCAATATGGCCTAGAGTTGGGAGCTTGGTGCCAGGTCCGATATCACCAATTACAAAACGTTGGCGATCATCAGCGAAAGACTCAGCGGCTTCCCGGGCCAGCTCTGCTGAAGCCTTACTTAAAGTGTAGGCTTCTGTCTCTAATCCAAACTCAGCCAGAGTAATAGTTGAAGTCCCAAAGGTATTGGTGATCACCATATCTGAGCCAGCGCCGTAATATCCGCGATGGATATCGCGAACGATATCTGGACGGGTGCGGGTCAGAATATCTGTACAGTTTTCCTTGCCAGCAAAGTCTTTTTCAACATCCAGGTCCAAGGCTTGAACCATGCTGCCCATGCCGCCATCGCAGAGGAGAACAGATTTCTTTAGGGCTTCTAATAAGGTCATATTGGTTTCTTCTTCTTAAGCTTGACGTTTGGGGCGGACACCCAGGATATGGCAAAGAGCAAAGGCAAGGTCGGCGCGATTGAGCGTATAGATATGGAAATCTTTAACTCCATTGGCATGAAGGACTCGGCATTGTTCTGCTGCTACGGTCGCGGCAACTAGCGTCCGGGCTTCAGGTTCATCGCTTAAACCTTCGAATAGTTCACTTAGCCATTTGGGGACATCAGTGCCACACATTTTGCTCATACGGACTACTTGATCAATATTAGTTACAGGAAGAATCCCTGCAACAATCGGGGCAGTAATCCCGGCAGTCCGAGCTTGGTCAACAAACCTTAGATAGTGGTCAACATCAAAGAAATATTGAGTAATCGCTCGGCTTGCTCCGGCATCAATTTTGGCTTTTAGGAAGTCCATGTCCTTTGATGCACTTATAGCCTCAGGATGAACTTCTGGATATGCGGCAACACTGATTTCAAAATCAGCGATCTTTTTGAGTCCCTCAACCAAATCGTTTGCATAAGCATAACCTTCTGGGTGAGGCTGATAAGTACTAGCCCCTTCAGGTGGGTCGCCCCTAAGTGCAACGATATGGCGTACCCCTTCTTCCCAATATTGGCGAGCAACGTCGTCGATCTCTTGTTTTGTTGCGCCAACACAAGTCAGATGAGCTGCAGGCTTAAGCGTGGTTTCATTAACGATACGGGCCACGGTGGTATGGGTCCGTTCACGCGTGCTGCCTCCAGCACCATAAGTCACTGAGACAAATGCTGGGTCGAGGGGTTCTAGTCGCTTGATTGACGACCATAGTGTCTGTTCCATCTTCTCTGTTTTCGGCGGGAAAAACTCAAAGGATACTTGGACATCGTTTGGGAGCGGTGAGGCAACCGAAACGGCTGAAAGATCATGTCCGGTAAGATCACCGGCTTGTTGTTTTAGTTGTTTGCTTTTGAGCCCCATGGTTATTCGCTCCAGTCAGGGGTTTGAGAAGGTGTTTCAGCAGGCATTTCTGCAAGCCAGATCACGACGGTAAGAGGCGTGCCGGGGAGCTCAACTTTTTCTTTGGGCTCCATCCCGACAAGACGGCTCCAGGCAAAGATGTCTACATTTGAAAAACCAAGGCGGCGGTGACGTTGCTCGCTGCGCAGGTCTTCTAGTTGGTGAGAGGCGAAATCAACAATTGCCACCCTTCCACCAGGGCGAAGGACTCTTGAAGCTTCGCTAATTACCCGAGCAGGGTCATCGGCATAGTGTAAAACTTGGTGGATTAAAACCGTGTCAAAGCTATTGGCCCCAAAGGGGAGTTGGTACATGTCGCCTTGGCGTACTGTGCAATTGGTCCGTTTATCTCGCTCCAGATTGGCTCTGGCAATAGCGAGCATGTCTCGAGACATATCAATACCAACGGCGGTTTTTGATGATTGTGAAAATAATTCCAGCATACGGCCTGGACCTGTACCCACGTCCAGCAGATCACCAAGATCATTTTTACCCTTTGATATCAACTCAGAAAGGGCTTTCTCAACGGCTTCTTCTTCAACATGGAGGGAGCGCATTTGGCTCCACTTTGCGGCGTTCGCATCAAAAAATTCTGAAGCTGCTCTAGCTCTTTCTTCTTTAACTTTTCCAAGGCGCTCTAGGTCGAGGCTTAATGCAGAGTCGTTATCTGGGAGGAGGGCAAATATAAGTTTTGCGAGGGTTTCGCCTTTGCCATCACGGACAAGGCGATGAAAAACCCAAGAGCCTTCAGGGAGGCGCTCCAATAGCCCCGCATCACAGAGAACCTTTAGATGCCGTGAAACCCGTGGTTGGCTTTGCCCAAGTATTTGAACTAGTTCACTTACAGTAAGATCGCCTTGAGCGCATAGAGAGAGCAAGCGAATACGAGTCGGTTCTGCTGCTGCACGAAGAATTGCGAGAATTTCTTCCATGTTTCCAAGGGGCTCCAATTTAAATAGCACTACAAGACGCTATAAAAGATATAAAGATATGTTTATATCTTTTATAGCGTCTTGTGCAAGAGTTTTTTTTGCCGTGATAATTATGCAACATTTATTTTCTGACCTCTGTGAATAAAGGTGGAAAACTGGTTATTGGGTAGGGTACTGTGATAGATGAATAAATGATTAAAAACGAGGCTGTTTGGCACATTTTGGGTGTTTTGTGCAGCTTTATACATGTAGCGGTCATTCGTTATGTCTTATTTTGACGTCAACAGTGACAGGGTAAAAAAAGCTACATATACTAATTCGAGATAGCGTCTGTAATAATGCCCCCTTATATTTAGGTGGTACGTGTATATTTTGTGATGAAAACGGTTCGGTCATTTTGATGGTTTTTTTACATAAGTGGATTGTTCCAAAATTTATGATTGTTGTCTTGTTGGTGGCGATGATGAGTTTTGCCAACTTGGCTCCAGCACAAGCGACAGACAATATTGCTGAGCAAAATCAAGAATCTGAGATTGATGTTGATCCTCTTGAAGGATTCAACCGGGTTATGTTTCAGGTTAATCTCGCCTTAGATACCTTGTTTCTTAGGCCAGCTGCTGAAATGTATACCAAGCTTTTGCCTCCGATTTTTCAAACTGGGATCAGAAACTTCTTAAGAAATTTACGGGCGCCAATTGTTTTAGCTAATGACCTTTTGCAAGGTGACTTCGACAGAGCAGGCGATACGACGGCACGTTTTCTCATTAATACAACAGTTGGTATTGGAGGTTTGCGTGATCAAGCTGGCGATTGGGGATACCTATATCATAGTGAAGATTTTGGGCAAACAGCTGCAGTCTGGGGCGTCGGGAGTGGGGCATATTTAGTCCTTCCTATTATTGGCCCCACCACGCCTCGTGACGGTATTGGTCGAGTGGTTGAATATTTTGCTGATCCGTTTAATAACTGGGCCTGGAACCAAGACCATGATAGTTATCCAACCATTCGCGGTGCATTAACGGCGACTGAAGCGAGAGCTGCTAACATGGAAACTCTCGATGATTTGCAAAGAACCTCGTTGGATTATTATGCGACAATCCGCAGTCTTTATTTACAACGTCGTGCCAATGAAATTCGCAATGGTGAAACATCACAAAAAAGCCCCTCTCCTGGAATAACCTATAACTTCGATACAGAAGCCCCTGGTTATGAGCAAAGGGCAGAGCAAGAAGAAGATACTTCGAAGACAAAATGATGAAATATGTAAGCCCAAAATCAATTGCGGCCTTAATCGGCCTTTTCCTCTTTGTCTTTTTACCTTTTGGTTTCGTCTCAGATGGTCAAGCTTTGGCTAATGAAGAGTTTGGCAAAGGGGCAGAAACGTTTGTCCAATCTCTGGCTGATGAGGCCATTGATACCTTAGCGGTTAAAGAAATCCCCCAAGCAGAACGGGTCAAACGTTTTCGTACCATGCTAGGTAAGCACTTTGATGTTAACGCCATTGGGCGATGGGTTCTTGGGCGTTATTGGCGTAAAGCGTCGAAAGCACAGCAAGCAGAGTACCTGGTTCTCTTTAGAGACCTTATTGTGGCAACCTATGTTAATCAATTTGCTGAACTAACTGGTGAACGTCTTAAGGTGACACAATCGTTGACCAGAGAAGGTAAAAAAGACGCGATTGTCCGCTCTGAAATTATTCGTACTGAAGGTCAGCCTCCGATTAAACTCGATTGGCGTGTTCGGGCACCAAAAGGGAATTTCAAGGTAGTTGATGTCGTTGTTGAAGGTGTCAGCATGAGCCAAACCCAGCGCTCTGAGTTTGGTTCAGTCATCAAGCGTGAAGGTGGTGAAATTGATGGGCTTTTGGCAGCCTTACGCAAGAAAACAAAATCCTTACGCATAGCTGAAAAAGGGCCAGCCAGTTGACCCTTATCAAGGTTAGGTGCAGAGAAAATATCTAAGAATAGCCGCTTGTTTAAGCGGCTTTCTTTTTGGGAAAAAGGCTAAGTTATGTTGATGTATTTTATTGTGGCAACAGGCGGATTTTCGGGAATTGCTACATTTATTTTAGCGATCAAAAAACAACGGGACGCAGTTGGCTGGGGCCTGATCGGTATTGCTGTAATCCCCTTCTTTATCTTACTCTTTTTGCCCAAAGGTAATGTGATTACCGGTCTTAAATAGCTGTCTTTGTTTCACCGCTTAAAAAGGTATCAGGTATAGAATATCTCATGCTTTTTCTACATTTTCTAAGAGACTAAATATGATTGCTGCGTCATGGGTTTGTACTTGATGCAACAAACTATATTCTATTGCAGCTAGTCTAGCTTATCTGGAGGTCCGACATCCAGAAGGGGCGATGCATCGAGATCTTCGGCCTCCATCATTTTAGCAACTTTTTGGAGTGTTGATAGGATTTGGGTCTGTTCCCATTTTTCCAGAGCTGTAAAACGATTTACAAAACTTTCGTGCAATAAGCTTGGTGCATTTTCAAGTGCCTCTTGTCCCTTGCTTGTCAAAGCGGCATGAACGGCACGTTTGTCATTTTCACTTCTGTTTCGTTGTACTAACCCCCGTAGCTCAAGGCGTTTTAAAATCGTCGTTACCGTTGCTTGGCTAAGAGAGATATGATCAGAAAGGGCTTTCACCGTAACAGCTCCTAAATCATCAATCGCTCTTAGAATGACAACTTGCGGAATTGTGAGGCCAGAGAGCTTCATAATTTTTTTTGAGTGTAAATCGGTAGCTCGGATGATTTGCCGTAGGGAAATCAATACGTCTTGCCAATAGATATTATCGTTGCTGCCCATACGCCCTTTTCCCCAATTAATATCTAGAAATTTACCATGGCTACTAGCTAAAGCAAGGTTCGCAATTTGACAATTTACAAATAGTTAGATGTGTAAGTAATTTTGTAGATAGGAACATAGCTAATCATTCAAAAAGCACCAAAACACGATACTATCCTTTATTTCTGCCGCCTAAATCACAGCACTTTTATTATTATATAATTAGTGTACTATGCATTTTATAAATTTTGATATACTAATTAAATTGGAGAACATTGTTAATTATGTCTACTCATCTGGTCGAAACGGCCGAAGACGTTTCAGCTATTGCTTTCGGCTTTATGGCTTCCAAGGCTCTATTCGCGGGGCTACATTTGGAAATTTTTAGTCACCTTGGTGACGGACCAATGAGCGACAAAGAACTATCCACAAAGACTAAAGTTCCATTGAACCGTATTCATACATTAATGACAGCCTTGACGAGTGTCGGTCTTGTTGAAGGGTCAGACGATAACCAATTCGCCAATTCGCCAGGTGCAAAAGCATTTTTATCAAATTCATCTAAATATGATTTTGGCGATTATCTCCGGTACCAGATCGATCAGCAAATGTATCCCTTCCTCGGTCAATTAAACGAAGTGTTGGATGGTTCTCTTGAAGAAGATGCCGTGGATTCATATCAGCATTGGATGTCTGATCCAGATCAAGCGACCCTATACAGCAATGCACAGCATGCGGGTTCTTTAGGGCCTGGACGCACCATCGCTCGTACTGTTGACCTTAAACATGCTAAAACCCTTCTTGATGTGGGGGGTGGAACTGGTGCGATGTCGATCCGGCTTTTAGAAGCTAACCCTGAGCTATCTTCTACCATTATTGATTTCCCCAATGTGAGCCAAATTGGTTGGGGCTTTATTTCTGAAGCTTCTATGGTGGATCGGGTTCGATATATTCCGGGGAATGCCCTGGAAGTTGAGTGGCCAAAAGAACAAGATGCGATCCTCATGTCGTATTTGTTTAGTGGTGTTCCAGGAGAAGAAGTCCCTCGCTTAGTTCAGTACGCCTATGATTGTTTGGCTCCAGGCGGGACTTATATGACCCATGATTTTATGGTCACTGACGATCGCAAGGGACCAAAGATGGCAGCCCTATGGCAACTCCAGCATATGGCTTTTACGCCTGATGCTCATTCCGTCACGGCAAGCTGGCTTAAAGAAGAAATGGCAAGGGTTGGCTTCGTTGATATTGAAGATATCCAAACTATTCCCGACCTTACTCATTTGGTGCACGCCAGAAAACCTGGTTAAAAATCATAAGCTTAGCGCTTAAAGCAAAGTTCTTCTTGAAAAGGGTATCTAGTCAGCGAACAGGATACCCTTTTTTTCACTCTACAGTCATTAGTTATGTCTACCGAGTCAGTGGCTTATGCTTGATGGCACTACAGTGAATTTGATGGTTCTCTTTATAGCCACAACTGGAAGTCCACATTTAAGTGCACAGTGGGGTGATATAGCTACGATTGACCGGAGGTTGCTTACTGTACTGAGAAGTAGAACTCTTTTCCCTCTCTATTGATTCACCCATTTGAATTTTCTAAAGGTTGGTTTACAAGTAAGGTACAAAATGCACTTACACTTGGTAAGCAACATATAGCAGAAAAGGTAGCGTAATGGGATCGGGATCAACACGACCAAACAATGCTGATGATAAAATGATAGCGGCTATTGAGCGCGGTGATCAAGACGAGTTTAAAGATCGTAAACCACCTAAAAATACGGATAAAAAACTCATCAAAGCAAAAGAAGCAAAAGCAGAAAAAGCACGGGCAAAAAGAGATAGGCTGAAAGCATTGAGATTGGCTGCTGAAGAGGAAAGCAAGACAAAGTGAACACAGAAAGGCATTGTGCAACCAAATTGGATTGTTGAGGTGAGGGCGGTCCGTAGCCTTCCTGAATGAAGAATCCATTCCGCTATTTCAGTAACTCGCCGAAGGTTATCGGTGTCGGCATAATGCCTGAATTGGGCCAATCGCAATTGAAAAAAGAGTTTTTCAACAGTCTCTGCCAGAAACGGCTGTTAGACAGTAGACATACTTTTTCGACACTAAAAGCTATTCAAGAAAATGTTGCGCATGATGCGCCTATGAGGAAAAACCATGCATGTTCATAAGGGAAGTTGCCATTGTGGGGCTATAGGGATCGAGCTGCAGACGACTCGCCCACCCCATGAACAGGCGATCGGTGCTTGTCAGTGTTCTTTCTGTCGGAAGCATAATGTGCGAGCGTATTCTGATCCGAGTGCGCGTGTGACATTGACCGCCCATGAGCCCAAATATCTTCAGCGATACTCATTCGGGCTTCACACGGCCGAATCTGTGGTTTGCCGTCAATGTGGTGTCTATGTGGCGATGGTTCTTGCCAAAGCCGACTGTGCTTGGACCACGATCAATGTCGACACTCTCGATGAACGCGCCTTATTCAACCGTGAGCCCATACCAAGTGACTTCAGCACAGAGGACGCAGAAGGTAGAACTGCAAGACGAATGGCTCGTTGGATCCCAACAACATTGGTAAATTGGCCCGCGAGCACAATTGAATGAGCCTCACCTTCTGAATTGGGTCAGAAGCTGCCCTGGACTTTTCGGCAGCTTCCTTATCAATTTAGCGAGTTAGTGGCTTGTACTTAATCCTGTGAGGTTGATCAGCATCACTTCCCAAGCGGCTGTGGCGGTCGGCTTCGTAGTCGCTGTAGTTGCCTTCAAACCAAACCACTTGGCTGTCGCCTTCAAAAGCGAGAATGTGAGTGGCGATACGATCGAGGAACCAGCGATCGTGGCTGATGACCACGGCGCAGCCAGGGAAGTCTTCGAGACCATCTTCTAAAGCACGGAGTGTCTCAATGTCCAAATCGTTTGTTGGTTCATCGAGTAGGATGACATTGGCAGCGGTTTTGAGCATTTTAGCCAAATGGACACGGTTTCGTTCACCACCGGAAAGTTGCCCAACTTTTTTCTGTTGGTCGCCGCCTTTGAAGTTGAACTGCGACACATAAGCCCGGCTTTGCATTTCCCGCTTGCCAAGTTCAATTACGTCAAGGCCGTCAGAGATTTCATCCCAAACACCTTTGCTGTCATCTAAAGAGTCACGGCTTTGATCCACATAGCCAAGCTCAACAGTTTCACCAATGCGTAATGTACCGCTATCTGGCTCTTCTTGTCCGGTGATCATCCTGAACAGTGTGGTTTTACCTGCACCGTTAGGGCCGACAATGCCGACAATACCGCCGGGAGGAAGACGAAAATCTAAATTTTCGATAAGCAAACGATCTCCGTAAGCTTTGCTGAGGCCCTCTGCTTCGATGACCACGTTACCCAAACGCTCCCCGGGAGGAATGGTGATTTGAGCGGTGCCCACAGGACGATCTGCGGCTTTTGCCAATAGTTCGTCATAGGCGGCAATACGCGCTTTGCTCTTTGCTTGGCGTGCTTTTGGAGATTGGCGAACCCACTCCAATTCATGCTTCAAGGCCCGCTGGCGAGAGGACTCTTCTTTTTCTGTTTGGGCAAGGCGTGCTTGCTTTTGCTCTAGCCATGAAGAGTAGTTGCCTTCGTAAGGAATGGTGTCACCACGATCAATTTCCAAAATCCAGCCACAAATACTGTCGAGGAAGTAACGATCGTGAGTGATGGTGATGACGGTACCTTCATAGTCAATCAAATGGCGTTGCAACCAAGCGACAGATTCAGCATCCAAATGGTTTGTCGGTTCATCAAGCAGGAGAAGGTCAGGTTTTTGCAGCAGGAGACGGCACAAAGCAATACGACGGCACTCACCACCAGAAAGCTTGGTCACATCGGCATCACCCGGAGGGCAACGCAAAGCGTCCATGGCAATCTCAACTGTGCGCTCTAACTCCCAACCGTTAGCTGCATCAATGATTTCCTGAAGCTCACCTTGTTCAACCAACAAGGCATTCATTTCATCATCGGTCATGGGTTCAGCAAACTTAGCGCTTACCTCGTTGAAGCGATCCAGAGCGTCTTTGACGCCACCGAGCCCTTCAACCACGTTGCCCATTACATCTTTTGTGGAGTCCATTTCTGGTTCCTGAGGAAGGTAACCAACCTTAACCCCTTCGGAAGCCCATGCCTCGCCGCTGAATTCCGTATCAATCCCGGCCATGATTTTTAAAACAGTGGATTTACCTGCACCGTTGACGCCAACCACACCAATATTCACCTTTGGGAAAAAGGAGAGAGTGGTGTCTTTCAAAATCTCCCGACCACCAGGGTAGACTTTGCGCAGGTTCTTCATGGTGTAGATATATTGGTAGGAAGCCATGGGTGTTTTGTCCTTAAAGGTATTTTCAGTCACATTTGCGGCGCAGATTAACCTCTGAGAGTTCACCGGGAAATGAAAATCTGTATAATTGAGTTAATTTATGGCTAAAACCTATGAAATGCTACAAAATCTAATTTTGTAGATTGGTTTTATTTAACAACCTAGAAGGCGAAATACTCGATTAACGTTTAGACTTGTAGTTTAGTTATCGTTTGGCGTAATTTAATGTAATAATTCATCATATTTTGAGAAGCTACTTTGCCTGTGAACACCCAAAACTCTATTGCTACAGAAAGTAAAAAGAGCTTTGCTAAGGCATTTCTAATCCTTTTTATTCCATTCTCATTAGCTCTTATTCTCATTGTTGCACCTTATCATCGTTTAACTGCAGAGAAACATGAGAATGAACTCCTCATGAAAGAAGAGGCTCGGTTGGAACTGGTAAAAGACACAGCCAGCCGACTTTTCCGCACAGTTATAACTGATTTGTTAGTTCTCTCTGAGAATGAGAACCTTATGAGGGTACTCCGAAATCCGAGAAAATTAAGTTATCGTGCGCGAGTTGCCCGTGAGTTTGCTCTCTTCTCCCGCCGAAAAGCCAGCTACGATCAAATTAGGTATATTGACGAAAATGGCAAAGAGGTTGTGAGGGTTGATTTTAAAGATGGTGACCCAAGCATTACGCCTTCAACCCAACTCCAGGATAAATCTAAACGGTATTATTTTAAGGCAACAAAACACTTAAATAAAACTGAAATCTACGTTTCTCCCATGGACCTGAATGTTGAAAATAATCGCATCGTTAAGCCTTTCAAGCCGATGATCAGATTTATCACACCTGTATTTGACCGGTCTGGGCTCAGGCGTGGGATTATTGTTCTCAATTATTATGGCTCTGACTTTCTAGAGCAATTTGATGCCTTGCTTGGTAATAGAGTTGGTCGCCCTATGCTCATAAATATTGATGGAAATATGCTTCATGGTGGTCACCAGAATGCCAATTGGGGAGAGATGCTTGGACAAGGGCGCAATTTTGCCAATGTCAATCTTGCTGCCTGGGAATATTTCCTGCAACGTAACCAAGGATGGTTAGAACAATCTGAAGGTACCTATATTTTTACCACCAGCTATCCGCTCTTTGATGCTCTTAAGCTAAATAAAAGACGTAAAGGCCTTCATGTCCCGGCGCCATATAACAAACGGGCTGATGAGTATGCTTGGAAAGTCGTTACCTTTGTTCCCAAGAATATTCTCAGAATCAGCCGTGGGGAAAACTCGTTTATCTTTATGATTCTCTATGTTGCTTGCGTTATCATTAGTGCCTTTGCTAGTCGGAGCATAGTCGGTTATCGATTTAGGCGCCAAAGAACGGAGGATATGCTTCGCCAACTTGCGACGAGAGATGTTCTTACAGGACTTTGGAACCGTCGGAGTCTGTTTGAGCATGGTGAAGAAACATTAAAACATAGCGAAAAAAGTGGGAGTATTTTTTCAGTCATCATGTTGGATGTTGATCACTTTAAGGCGGTGAATGATACTTACGGACATGCTGCTGGGGATATGGTTTTAAAAGAACTCTCCTCTCGCCTTTTTGATGCTGTTCGCTCGGTTGATATTGCGGCCCGTTATGGTGGGGAAGAGTTTACAGTTTTGTCTCCGCGGACAGATTTGCAGGGAGCTTTGCTTCTGGCAGAAAGAATTCGGGCTGCAGTCAGTGCCTCCCCTTTTGATATTGGCGACCAGACAATTTGTATTACAGTGAGCTTAGGTGTTGCTAAGTTGGTTCCTGGTGAAGATACGTTTCAATCCCTTGTAAACAAAGCAGACCAATCGCTCTATGACGCCAAAAATTCTGGTCGAAACTGTGTTTCCTATTCGGGAATCGAACTTCCAAAATGAAACACCTTTTTCTCTTCATGTTTCTCGTAATGCTTGCTCAAGACCTCTTTATTTAGTAGAAATTTAAACAATTGGGTTTCAAACAATACTAGGGTGGCATGGAATTAAGAACCAAGACAAATTGGGGCGCCGTCTTAGTAGCTTTCATGGCAGGTATTCTTGCGGCAGCCCATTACGGAAAAGTGCCCCCGGCTCTTCCCAACATTCGTGCTGAAATTCCCTTAACCCTTATTGTCAGCGGGTGGATTATGTCCATTTTTAGCGGCACGGGCTCTATCCTTGCTGTGGCGACAGGTACTTTAGCTGATAGGATTGGGGCGAAACGTTTTTGCCTTCTTGGTTTAGGTGGAGTTAGTCTCGGGGCCCTTTTAGGGGGGTATGCGACTTCTGGTGAGATGTTGTTGTTAAGCCGATTTTTAGAAGGGTTAGGCTTTATCTCGGTAGCCGTATCCACCCCCATACTGATCATTCGTTCAACGGCTCCGAAAGATTTACAGTTGTCCCTTGGGGTTTGGACAACTTACATGCCGGGCGGTATGGCTCTTGCCATGTTAGTTTTACCTTACCTGCTGACACTTTACCCGTGGCGGACCGTTTGGGTTTCTATCGCCGTTCTTTCTTTGGTTTGGGCTTTGGTTATCTTTCTGGTTTTTGAGAAAGATGATTTTGGCACACCTGAAGAGAAAAAAGAACGCCTCTCTTTTTGGGATAATTTGCGATTAACTTTAGCTTGCCCTGGTCCGTGGCTCTTATCGCTGTCCTTTGCTTTTTATACGGTTCAATGGATTTCCATCATGGCATGGTTGCCAAGCTTCATGGTTCAGGAAAGAGGATTGGATTTAAAAACGGTTGGCTTCTTGACGGCAATAATTGTTGCCTCAAATATCCCCGGGAATTTAACATCTAGCTATTTGATTAAACGAGGCATTGCGCGATCAACCACCTTGTGGATCTCAGCAATTGGCATGGGCATAACCGTTTATATGATTTTTGATCCGAGCCTTACGGACTTTGTTCGGTTTTCAGCTTGTCTTGTTTTCTCTTATTTTGGCGGCATGTTACCGGGGGCTGTTCTTTCATCAGCACCCGTGGTGGCTCCTACGCCGGGTCAGCTAGGCACGGTAAATGGTATGATGGTTCAAGGTTCTCACTTAGGACAAATGGCAGGTCCCCCTATCGTTGCGGCTATTGTTACAGCAACGGGTGATTGGGGAGATGCAAAATGGTTGCTGATTGCTTCGTCAGTTGGTGTTGCTCTGTTGGCTTATCTCTTCCGGCGAATTGAGCTGAAATAAGGAAAACCCTATCCCCCCTCCATGGGAGGGAAGACAGTTATCAGATCACCTTCAGTGAGTTTGACTTTATAGCGATCTTCTAGAGAAACGGGATGACCGTTGATGAGGATGACGAATTGATCACCATCCTTTAGCTCCAGCCAATCAACGATTTTACCTGGTACGGTTTCATCAGGAAACTCTATCTCCCCTTCATCTCTGGGGAGTTTTTCTGAATGAGCGCCAAACAGTTCGAGTTTAAGTTTCACTCGTCCCTACTATAGTTTTAATCGGTCCAAAGTTTCGTTTGTCGGAATACCTTCTTCAGTCCAACCTCGGAGTTTGTAATATTCAGGCAAAGTCACTTCGAGACCTGTGGTTTGTCCTTTGCCAGCTCCGCTTTTTGCCGCTTCCTTGAGCATGCGGGGGGGCAGAGTATCGTCTTTTCCGGTTAGTCCAGCCTTAAGGTTATAGCTGCGCTCCAAGTTGAAAATACGTTCCCCGGTTTGCCAAAGGCGTTCTTCTGTCCAGTCGCCTTCACATGCGGCATCGATCTTAGCCACAATATCATCTAAGCCCCAAACAGCAGCGGGAAAGACGCAAAGGCCACTGGAATCAACCACAGAAACTTTGTCTTGAGAAGTCTTAACGATTTCAGCTTTGCCTTCTGTTGTAACGCGGGTGAAGTCATCGACAAATGGGCTGGCCCGGAGGTGACAAGCGCCACGGTTACTGGTGGCATAGGCAAGGCCCATACCTTTCATGGCGCGGGTATCATATCCAGGGAATTCTTGGCCTTTGGCAACCATTGCCAAATCTGGGTGACCATATTTTTCACAAAGGCGTTTGGCCCCTTCACCAATCTCTTTGCCAAAACCTCGGCCCGTCGCTGTTTGCTCAACCATTGTGGTGAGCGCTTCGGCATTGCCAAAGTTTAGAGCAACCCCACCTGTGTCTTCTTTGGTAATGGCACCTATCTCGTAAAGTTCCATCGCCGCAGCCATTGTCGCCCCAAAGGAGATGGTATCAATCCCATCTTCATTACAAATGAAGTTGGTATAGGTAATGGCGTTTAGATCAGAGATGCCGCACATGGGGCCAAAGGCATAGGCGTTTTCATATTCTAACCCACCAGAAATTTTCTTATAGCGGTCTTCAGAGGCTTTCTCATAATTGGGGTCCATATGAGCCATACGTCCACAGCCAATCGTGCAGCCGAAGCATGCTTTATTGGTGACGAGATTTGTTGATCCATCGGAAAGGCGTGGGGTGACTACGGCTTTGGCATTGATATCCTTTACCCCTTCGAACTGCACATCTTGGCAGTTGCGGGTGGGGAGGGAGCCAAAGGCATTGGTGTTGTCCATCATGGCATGGGTGCCGTAAGTGGAAAGGCTATCGCGACGGGCACTTGGATCAAGCTTGGCTCTTGCTGCGCCAACAGCAGCCATGAAGCGTGCTGGGTCTTTAACAGAAACCCCAAGGGTTCCTTTAACCGCAATTGCTTTAAGGTTTTTTGACCCCATTACGGCGCCAACACCGGATCGTCCAGCGGCGCGATGGAGGTCATTAACAATGGCAGCAAAACGTACAAGGCTTTCACCGCCGCGACCAATGGAGGCAACTTTTACAGTTGGGTCCTGGAGCTTAGCTTTAATCGCGGGTTCAACTTCCCAAACTGATTTCCCCCAATATTCAGCAGCAGAGATAAGTTCTGCTTTGTCGTTATTGATGGAGAGATAAACAGGTTGAGGAGACTTCCCTTCAAGGATGAGCATGTCCCATCCAGCCATCTTAAGCTCCGCGCCCCAATAGCCTCCAGAGTTTGAACAGGTGATTGCTCCTGTTAATGGACCTTTGGTGACGACAGTATAGCGTCCGCCTGTTGCAGCCATGGTGCCGGTCAAAGGGCCCGTGGCAAAAATCAGTTTATTGTCAGGGGAGAAGGGCTCTACCTTGGGGTCGGTCTCTTCTGACAGATACTTGGTCCCTAATCCACGGGAGCCTAGATAATCTGCGGCCCATTGTTGGTTAAGCGCTTCACTTGTAATTGTGCCCTCGGTCAAGTTAACCCGAAGAATTTTACCTTGCCACCCCATAGAGGAGCCTCCTGACTTTTGAGTATGTTATTTGATTATAAGAAATAGGGTGATCCAAGCGATGTGGCAAGGGGACAGTTTATATTGAAAGCTCTGACATTGATCAGAAATGGGGATGTGTTAGGATAAAACGTAAATACGAGGGGAAAGAATTAAAAATTAATTTGGCGTGTTGAGTCATGAATGAAATATATAAAAGCAAGCCCTCAATTTATGAGCGATAGCTTTAATCAAACACGTATAGACGAAGCCCCTAAGTGGCTCTTGGGTTCGTAAGTGAGGAAGATAGTGGAACATAAACCAGTCTCACCCCCTCCAAAGGCAACCTATTCCATAGATAAGTTGATTGAGGGTTATCGAGCTGAGTTAGTCGTTTCACCAGATGACTTAGCCTTGGAACTTAGTAAAAAACATATTGAGCCAAATATTAAAGCTATCATAGATGACCTACTGGCTTTGCGGGTTAAAGCTGATGAGCATTTCCTATCGATCAGAGACCGAGCCGTTCGCGGTGACGTTCACTTGAAAGCTGACCAACGCCAGAAGTTGGCGAATTATCCAATAAAATGTTGCCTTGAAATTACTCGCTATATGCTGCAGCTCATATCGCAAGATGTCAGTGGCTCAGAAGGTGTTGTAGCTCTTCAAAATTTCAATCAGGAAGGCGGTATGGTGAAAAGGATTTGGGGATCACTCAGAGAGCAGTATTTCCAAAATGCCACTCAAGCAGGTGGTTATTATATTGACGTTGCCAACGATACCGTTGACCCAAATAAAGAAAAAGTTGAGATACTTCCTCTTGGAGAGTCGGGGTTTCGCAACCTTGAATCTTATGATGAGTATGCTGATGTGGCAGAGATTTATTGGAAATGCCGCATTTTCCCCAATAGGTTTTTCCCTAACCTAGCCCCCTTTTTCCCCATAATTGTTCTGTTCAATAATGGAAATATCAGCCTGGAAAGTACCAACAGCTTCATGTTCCCTATGAACCTGGAGAAAAATTTTCAACTAGCCAAAGATTTTGTAGCCAATAAAAACCGCCGAGTTGAAGAGGTCAAAGATTGCCTTTCCGCCTTAGAAGGTCTTGTTGACCCAGAGTACAAGAAAGACCGCCAGCATATTTTTCATTTTGCTGTAAAAGGTGAAGAAACAAAGATCAAAAAAGCTTTTGAAAGATGCTTAACAGAGAGCCCTGATGAGCTGACAAAGATGGTCAATAATGCCCTAAGTGTGGCGTCTTATCTTGGCAATGGTCGGTTAAAGAATTTTATCAACATAGATGATTGTTGATAATTGAAACCATGTCATTTGATGGCCTTTGGGTTTTGGTGAGTTGAATGTTGAGAGGGTTTTTAGCGTCTCTTTTCCTATGAAGACATGTTTTTGAAGCCCCATTTTTAAAAAGAGCTGAGCAGGTTTTGGTTGGGCTTTTCTTTGAGCAAGATTTGGTTTGAGCAATTAGTTTAGCAAGGCTTCCAAGGTCTCCTTTTAAACGAGGGCGGCCTGATGGGAGATGGATAATTGCAGCGCTGATTGACAACAAAGGGAATTGTTTTTCTATCCCATCTCGATCTTTAGAAGTGACATATCCATTCATTCGGTCATCTGTATCGTAAAGACTTTCTACATCATGACGAAATGCTTCAATCAACTTTAAAACCCGTTCTTCGCATAAAGCGGACGTTCCATCCTGCAAACCAATGAAAAAATCATCGCCGCCCACATGACCAAGAAAAGCCTTCTCATCAGCGAATTGTTTGTTCATCAATTGAGAGAAAAGCAAAATGGCTCGATCCCCTTGTCGAAACCCATAACGATCATTGAAGGGTTTAAAATTATCAAAGTCCAAATAGATCAGATCGACGGCTTTTTCCCGGTTACTGAGTGTTTCCAGTAAAAAATCATTGATGCAGGTATTTCCAGGAAGCTTTGTTAAGGGGTTTTGATCTCTAGCCGTCGCCAGATTTTTCTCGTTTAAAGCTTCAAGCAGTGAGGCTGCACTGAGCATGCCTTGGTACTGACGGTTCTTAACAATCACGATACCCTCTGGAGCATTCTCCATAGAGAAAGTGGTCAGCAAACTGTTGAGGTCAGCTGTTTCTTCGGCAATGGGGCAGGCACTTATAAAGTCACGGAGTTCTTTGCTATATCCACGGTTGGACATAAGGTCCCGCCCAAAAGGGGAATAGATGAATTCTTTTAAATCTTTCTCGCGAACAATGCCGAGAGGTTCATTCTCTTCATCAACAACTGGAAAATATGATTGGGCATTATGTTGTCTAAAAGCCTCAAATACATCATGCATGTTGGTTGAAATTGGTAAGGTAGGAATTGGACCAAGGCGCTCACATATCAAACGCTTGTCCGGGTCTTTGCGTCGACGTTCTTTGAGGTTTGATTTCAAGGCGTGTTTATACAATGCCTTAAGTTTACTGATCTCCTGACTTGGTTTTGCAATGAAATATCCCTGTAAATAATCACAACCAGCTTCGCGACATGCAAGAAGCTCCTTCTCTGTTTCGATGCCCTCAGCAACCACTTGAATTCCCAAAATATGGGCCATTTCAGTCGTCGTTGCGACCATCAGTTTTTTCTTTGGGTCAGCATCAATGCCTGAGATAAAAAAACGATCTATTTTGAGGAATTCAGGTTTGTATTGGTAAAGCAACTGTAAGCCTGAATAGCCTGCACCAAAGTCATCAATAGCTAACTTGTAGGCTTCCCGTTGGTAGGCAGCTAAAAGGTTGCTGGCTTCTTGTGCCATAGCATTTTCGTGGCGCTCAGATATCTCTAGGCACAATGCTGAAGTGGGTAAGCCATGGCGTTGTAAAATACCGGGTGTTGCCCCTGGCTGATAATCGGCGCTATCTAAAATACGATTATCTAAGTTGAAGAAAAGTTTGAGTTCTCCCGGTTTCTTGCCAAGAGCCTTTGTAGCCTCAACAAATTTTGAGATGGCTTTTTCTTTAAGTTCTAAATCAACCCGGTGCAGAATATTACGTTGATAAGCGAAATCAAACATAGCTTGTATACTCGGCAATCCTACCTCAACGTGGCCTCTCAATAGAGCTTCAAAGCCGTAACTGGCACCGCTATGGATGTTTACAATAGGCTGGAAGGCAAAATCTATATGAGTGATTAAGCGGTCAACAAAGACCTGATCTCCAGGCTTCAGACTATTTGTTTTTCCCAATCTTCTTTGGGTTGAATTTTCTTGTCGTAACATTTTATTTCCTTGTTTAAAAACTGCATACAAAAGTAGTCCATGGGTGATGCCTTCATCTATCAATGTGGAGTGACGGTTTGGCGACAATTATGTTGCAGTCGCGAGAGAAAAGAGCTCCTGCTAGGGTGCTGCCCCTACTTCTCTCTTGCCAGGATAGCCCAACCTGCGCTATGTCCCTTCTAACGGAGGACTAAATGTTTTTTGGTTTGAGCAACATGATTGATCTGCATAACGACGGAGCCCATAGGGTTTTGCCGCTGGTCATGCTCGCCTCTGTTACAACAGCCCGTAAAGCCAAAACAAACAAACCGACTACTATGCGGTAGCGCGGGTCTGATCGTTATTTATAAACGAAAGGCCCGTGGTACAGACCGCGGGCTTTTCGTTTGTAGATCACATTCAAATGAAAGCCTCCGGGTTAGCGAGTACTGAAAGGCTGGAACTTGAGAAGTGGAGAAAAAAGAAATGGGTTTTAAAGTAGCCGTTATTGGTGCCACGGGTAACGTGGGCCGCGAAATGCTCAACACCATGTATGAGCGTAACTTTAATGCGGATGAGGTCGTTGCTTTGGCCTCTAGCCGTTCAGTTGGCCGGGAAATATCTTATGGGGATGACAAAATCCTCAAAGTACAGGATTTGGCCGAGTATGATTTTGCGGGTACCGATATCGTACTTTCCTCACCTGGAGCCTCTGTCTCTAAGGTGTATTCACCAAAAGCCGCTGCCGCTGGTGCCGTTGTTGTCGACAACACGTCTTATTTCCGTATGGACCCAGACGTGCCTTTGGTCGTGCCTGAAGTGAACCCTGAGGCCATTGCGGGCTATACCAAATCTGGGATCATCGCCAACCCAAATTGCTCAACCATCCAAATGGTTGTTGCTTTGAAACCCCTACATGAAAAATATAAAATCAAGCGTGTTGTTGTTTCGACCTACCAGTCTGTTTCTGGTGGCGGCAAAGATGCAATGGATGAGCTCTTTAATCAAACCAAAGGGATTTATGCTAATAAAACCCTGTCGGAAACGCAAAACAAGTTCACCAAACAAATTGCTTTCAACGTAATTCCACACATCGATGTATTCATGGATGATGGAGCGACTAAGGAAGAGTGGAAAATGACGGCTGAGACCAAGAAGATTCTTGATCCCAATATCGCTGTTCATGCCAACTGTTGTCGGGTGCCTGTTTTCGTTGGTCACGGTGAATACATTAATATTGAAACCGAAAACCCAATTGATGAAGAAGATGCTCGTAACTTGTTGCGCGAAACCGATGGGATTTCAGTTGTCGATATGCGTGCAGATGAGGGCTATGTCTCTCCTCAGGAATGTGCGGGTGAAGATGCCGTATTCATCAGCCGTTTACGTAAAGACTATTCTGTACCAAACGGCCTAAGCTTCTGGTGTGTCTCAGACAACCTACGCAAAGGTGCCGCTTTGAATACGGTGCAAATTGCTGAAGTTCTCGCAAGCGATTACTTGAATAAGTAAGCCTAGCTCAACAAAAAATATTGAAAGACCGTTAGTTAAATCTGGCGGTCTTTTTTTTGTGGGGATCCCAAACGAGAACAGGACCAGTCGGGGGAACCGGTCCTGTTATACTTACAGGGAGTATCGTGCAGGGAGGCACGGAAAGTAAGTAAGTGGTAAATAAGTACCGTAATACCGATTTATTGTCAATAAGGAAAAACCACTAAGTTGAAAATAGTTTTACATCCTGTAAGTAGGTGGCTTTTTTCTTTAGATTCTGGGGGTGTTCTGGGTCATAAAACAGGTTATATAATTCTTGCCTGTATGAATACTTACCCTTTGTGTAGGAGGGCGGTAATGCTTTTTGGGAGTTAGCATGGAAAAGATTTTTGATATGTGGGATGGGCTGGTTGATCGGATTAAATCTGGCAGCCTTTCGAGCCGGGGGATCTACACTGTATTGGCCTTGGTTGTTGCTACTGTCCTTCTTTATTACCCCATTGGCATGGTGGTCGTTCATTCAATTGACGACGATATATCCCTAGCCGTTGATGATACAGCTCCAGGCAGTAGCCGTACTATCGCAATGGCTGCCACCCTCATTGAGCGCCAAACAGATACGCACCGTTGGACGGCAAATGATCCCTGGTTCTTGCCAGGTGCGGCGCTAGATAACATGCCTAATTATCAGCAAGGGGTTATTTCAGCCCTTTCCCGCTTTGCGATTGAGATGAGTGATCAAATCGGTCGTACCCGGGGGTCGTCCCAAGTGGACTCTGATCTAGATAAAGCGGCTGGCCTTCTTAAATATTCTGGCACAGTTTGGGTCTTTGATTTCTCGACCTCAATTGCTCCGACAGCAACTTCTGAAGCTCAATATAGGGCGGCGCGCAAATCCTTACTTAAGTATAATACGAGATTAGCTGAAGGAAACGCTGTCTTTGAAAGCCGGGCAGATAATCTGCAGGCGACAATTGAGCGAATTACAGCTGATCTAGGCTCGGCTTCTGCCGTGGTTGAGCAGCATATTTCCGACTCTGCTGGTGGATTCTATGACTTCAGAGCAGACGATATTTTTTATCGGACCAAGGGGAGGCTCTATGCATACTATCTTCTCCTGAGAGAAATGGAGTCGGATTTTAGCAAAACCATTGGTGAAAAATCTTTATCAGCCTCATGGAAATTACTTTTAGGCTCTTTAAAAGCTGTTGCTGAGCTTCAGCCTTGGGTGGTCGCAAATGGCTCTTTGGACGGGCAAATTGTTCCCAACCATTTGGCAATACAAGGCTTTTACCTTTTAAGGGCTCGTACCCAGTTAAAAGAGATTAGCAATATCCTACTAAAATAATTGGTTATTCACTCCCTCTGGGCTTGATTTGGAGGCTAAATTGCTCCATTTAAAGAATAACTAAATCCTACTGAACCCCTACGGGGCGTTAATTTATACGAGGTGACTATGTTCATTCAAACTGAAGCAACGCCAAATCCGGCAACTTTAAAATTCCTCCCAGGCCAAGACGTAATGGGTGCTGGTGGTGCTGCGAACTTTATTTCTTCTGATTCTGCCAAGCGCTCTCCCTTAGCAACAGGCCTCTTCACTATTGAGGGAATTGACGGCGTATTCCTTGGAGCGGACTTTATTACCGTAACAAGCAGTGGTGCCAAAGATTGGGACGTTTTAAAGCCCCAAATCCTTGGAGCGATCATGGATCACTTCTCATCTGACCAACCTGTAATCACCGAAGAAGCCGTTACTGCTGATTCTGGTGAAGATGACAGTGTGGTTACCCAAATTAAAGAATTACTTGATACCCGGGTGCGTCCTGCCGTTGCTCAAGACGGTGGTGACATTATCTTCCACGGTTTTGAAGATGGCATCGTTTATCTTGAAATGCATGGCGCTTGTGCAGGTTGCCCAAGCTCTTCAGCGACCCTCAAACACGGCATAGAAAATATGCTAAAATATTATGTGCCGGAAGTCGTAGAAGTTCGCCCACATCAATAAAGTTTTACCTTTCAAAGAGTAAGAGGGCGTCCTTTAGGGCGCCCTTTAACTTTGGGCGATTTTATCCCCTAGCTGTGGAAAAATTTGGCTGGCTCTTGACGTAATAGTTATGTTAAGAGGTGCCCCATATGGAGAGCTTTTAGGCTTCCACACAGTGTATATGTCCTGACGAATGATATTTTTGTTTAAAGTTTCAGGGCAACATCAGCGACTGAAGTTCGCTTAGATGAAGACGTATATAGACGCATATTGGGTTAACAACGAACGACGGTCCTATGACAACGCTTCGGCGCATGTTTGGTTTTGAGCGATTTATGCTCGTCCTCGCTATTGGGAGTATAGCCGCCTTTTCATGGTTGGTTTATACCAACCCTCTTCCTGGTGGCACGGCTTCGCCTCGGGCACCTATTATGTTGCCCCCTCCGATTGAGATTGTTGATTACCTGCCTTCAGTGCCGATGATCAAAGAAGTTGCATCTGTGCAGACCCGCTTTACCGTTGATCATTTAGACGACACCTTTGAAAAGCTGGAATACGACCTGAATACGGTAAAAAGTAAATCTTCCGAGGTGCCTCGTTTCTATTTGGCTTCCTTGCCTGAAGATATGTCTACCATTCGTGAAGTCAGTAAGCGTAAAGCCCTTTTCTTTAAGACCGTTCTTCCTCTTGTGCTTAAGAGTAATGAAGACATTAGAGCGGACCGGCGCAAGCTATGGAAGCTGCACTATCAAACCAAAATGAAGATGAAGCTGGATGCCTTGGACCAGTTATGGCTTTTGGGTATGTCAAAACGTTATGGAGTTAAACAATCCGGCGGCAATGCAGCAAAAACAATTGCGATGTTGCTTGAGCGGGTTGATACATTGCCTGTTTCCCTTGCCTTGGCCCAGGCTGCAGAGGAAAGCGGATGGGGGACATCTCGTTTTGCTAAAGAAGGTAACGCCTTGTTTGGTCAATGGACATACAAAGCCAACAAAGGGATTACGCCTAAAAACCGCGACGAAGGGGCTACCCACTCCGTCAAAGCCTTCCCGAGCTTAGGGGATGCTGTCGGAGCTTACATGCGTAACCTCAATACTCATCGTGCCTACCGTAAACTTCGTAAAATGCGTGCTGTTGCTCGACGTCAAGGTGAGCCAATTAGCGGTTATGCCCTTGCAGCGGGTCTGAACAAATATTCAGCAAGGGGCGCAGAGTATGTCGCCTCCCTTAGGTCAATCATTGTTGCCAATGAATTGTCTATACTAGATGGTGCTATTCTTTCCGATAAAGGAAAGCTTCCGAGTTACGGATCAGTTATCTAACTATTTTTCTGTAAAGAACTGTCGGCTAAACCAACGCCAGCGACCGTCTCCTGCGGGGGAAGTACAATTGATGCGGCTTCTTCCTTTAGGGAAAGGTTGTGTGAGGCGAATTTCAATCCGTGTATCGCCAAGCTTTTCCAATTTCACTTGCCCCTCATGGGAAGCATAACAAGCTAGTTGATTTATGCCTTTAACATTCTCAGTGATGGTAAAACCAAAGAGCGGTGGGTTGTTGCCTGTGATGTACCAATCAGGGGGGAGTATCTCATCAACGGGAATGGGGAGGACATTCGCAGCCATCCGAAAACGGCTCATATCGCCATACTTTTCATTTAAGGCAAAGCGGGGGAGGTAAAAGGAATTACCGTTTTTTCGCAAAGCGCCTGAATGCTGTCCAAAGGCGGCTTTATAGCCAGCTTGTTCAACAAGCTCTGCAATTTTCAGACTCGATTCTCCATAAGGATAAGCGAAAATTTCTGGGACAAAACCGAGCTCTTTTTGATAACGGTCTGCAGATTTTGCGAGTTCGTCCTGTATGCGTTTCTTGCTTGCCTGTACCATATGAGCATGACTAGCTGTATGCCCGCCAATCGTGGCTCCTGATTTTACCAATTCCCTAATCTGATCCCAGGACATATAACGACTGGAGCGTCTGTCTACGGCATCTGTGGCAACAAATAAGGTGAAGGGAAGGTTGGCTGCTTTGAGGCGAGGCCAAGCTTCTTTGTACACAGATAAGTAGGCATCATCTATGGTGAGGCCAATAGTTCTGTCAGGAAGTTCGCGCCCTTCCTGGATAGCGCTAATGATCTGAGGGAGAGGAAGAACTGTATATTTCCCACTCGTGAGTTCTTCAATATGCGCTTCGAATTGCTCAAGCCGGATATTTGTTGTTGGCAAATCTGATTCACCAAAACGATGATACATGAAGACAACTGCCGATTGCCCAGCAATAGCTGGGGCAATAGATGTGCTATAAATTAGGAGTCCAATAAGGGTGACTAGAATTTTCCAGCCAAATCTTTTATTGGAAAACTGCTTGTTTACCATATACCTACAGCCTTTGTTGCCTCCAAATATTCCCAGAAACATATTAGGCAGAGAAATGGGGGTCATGACAACCTTTTTTAACTGCCGCAAGATCAACGGATTGAACGAATAGTTATGATCAATCCATTAATCTTAATGACATGGCAAGAATAATTCACTAGTGTCTTCCCTTAATAGTTCAAAAATAATTACTATAAAGATAACGCATGTATGCTGTAGACGACCACGCGATCCAACGTAGACTCTCTTTTGATAATGCTTGGTGGGCCCTGAAAGAAGATCAGGAAATTAAATTCAAGCAGCCCCCAAAGCGTTTGTTTTACGAAAATTTCCAACTAAAAGCTGATTCTCTAAAGGACAAGGCCTTATTGTTAGCGGGTCCGTTACGGGCTGGGAAGTCTGTGATGTTGCGCCAACTTATCGCAAACCGGATTGAAAACGGTGTTTCCCCAAAGGACGTTCTCTATGTTTCTCTCGCTACACCAAGTTATTGGGCCGAAAGTTTAGAAGGAATTTTTAGGAATTTTTGTGAGAAATTTTCTCATAACCCCAATAAGCCCCTGCATGTTTTTTTTGATGAAGTTCAATATGCAAAAAATTGGAATGAAGACTTATCTACGCTCGTTCGCAAACATCCGAGTGTAAAATTTGTGGCGGCAGCTTCTGCCGATGCTCCTTTAGCGGCCTTTACAGGCAGGGATGTTGAAAAAGATCCAGCTCCCGATTTTGAGATAATAGTTTTACCTCCCCTTACTTTTGTAGAGTTTCTTCAAATCAGGGGGAGTGAAGAAAAACTATTTAGCCATGAAGATGCCTCCCAGCCAGGAAGGAGAGCTTTCCACCAACGATATATGTCACAATTGAATGAAGAGTTTGTGCGTTATGTTAACTTTGGTGGTTTCCCAGAAGGGATCATGAGCCGAATGGAAGGAACCCCTCCTCCAACCTTTATTCGTGATGGGTTGATTGATCGGGTGCTTCATAAAGATTTAGCCTCAAATAGCGGTATCAGTGATATTTGGGAACTTAACCGCCTCTTTGCGACCATTGCAGCTAACACAGCTTGTGAAGTCAGCATTGACGAATTAGCGCAGGTTTCCGGAATCGCAAAAAATACGGTCCGGAAATATTTAGATTTCTTAGAGTCCGCATTCCTGATCAGGCGTGTCACCCGAATTGATCGTGACGCAAAAAGGTTTAAGCGCATTGTCGCCTTTAAAGTCTATTTAACGACACCTTGTCTTTATGCCTCCCTTTTTGGGCCTGTATCTTTAGAAAATCAGATGTTTGGGCGTTTGGCAGAAACGGCTATTTTTGGCCAATGGCTAGGTTCTGAATCTGTTGGCCATCTTGCCTATGCCAGTTGGCGGGGGGGAAAGGTTGATTTAGTTGGGCTTGAGCGTCGCGCAGACTCCAAAGTTTCCTTGGGTGCGCCCTGGATTGTTGCTGAAATGGATTGGGAGGAACGCTTAATCCTCACTCAGGAAGGCCCAAAATCTATGGGGGAATTCATCCGTGGAAATTGCCCTAGCGCCAATGCTTATGTGTTGACTAAATCCATAGCTCGGCCAGGTATTCTTGATGGCATTAAAGTTACCGTCATGCCTGTTTCATTGGCTTGCTATTTATTGCAAAAAGAAATGTTATCTCGCACGTCGAGACAAAACGCGGATCTCTTGCCTTTGCCCATCATGGAAACTGCGGCAATCATGAAGTAAATTAAAACTAGAGCGGATCAATGATCGACCCGCTCTAGAGTGGTTTATTTTTTACCGAGGCGGAGACGCAAAGCGTTAAGCTTAATAAACCCTTCTGCATCTTTCTGGTCATAAACGCTGTCTTCCTCAAAAGTAGCGATTTCTTCTGAGTAGAGAGAGTAAGGGGATTTTTGCCCAACGACCATGACGTTGCCTTTATAGAGTTTAACCCGGACCATACCGGTAACCCTTTCCTGGCTTTTGTCGATAGCAGCTTGGAGCATTTCACGCTCAGGGGCGAACCAGAAACCATTATAAACGATTTCGGCATACTTCGGCATGATCTCGTCTTTCATGTGCATGGCCCCTCGGTCAAGGACCAGGCTTTCCATTGCACGACGGGCGCGGAAAAGGATAGTTCCGCCGGGAGTTTCATATACCCCGCGGGATTTCATACCAACAAAACGGTTCTCAACAATATCTTCGCGCCCAATACCATTGTCCCCACCAAATTTATTCAAGGCGGTTAAGAGGGTCGCTGGAGACATTTTTACGCCATCAATGGCAATTGGGTCACCTTTTTCAAACTCAATTTCTACATAAGTAGCTTTATCAGGGGCGTCTTCAGGAGAAACTGAACGGGTGAAGATGTATTCAGGTGGCTCGACCCAGGGGTCTTCCAAAACTTTACCTTCACAAGAGATATGCAACAGGTTGGCATCTGCTGAGAAAGGCGCTTCGCCTCGTTTGTCTTTAGGAATCGGAATTTGGTGCTGCTCTGCGTAGGCAATCAGTTTAGAGCGAGACGTTAAATCCCATTCACGCCAAGGGGCGATGATTTTGATGTCAGGTTTGTTGGCGTAGTAGCCAAGTTCAAAACGAACCTGATCGTTGCCTTTTCCTGTTGCGCCATGAGAAACCGCATCAGCACCGACTTCGTTCGCAATTTCAATTTGCCGCTTGGCAATCAAAGGCCGAGCGATTGAGGTGCCGAGAAGGTAAGTGCCTTCGTAAATAGCATTGGCACGGAACATGGGGAAAACGTAATCACGAACGAACTCTTCTTTGAGGTCTTCGATATAAATTTCCTTAATGCCCATCATTTCGGCTTTAGCGCGAGCTGGTTCCAACTCTTCGCCCTGACCGATATCGGCCGTGAAGGTGACAACTTCACATTTATAAACGTCCTGGAGCCACTTAAGAATGATGGAGGTGTCTAAGCCACCAGAGTAGGCCAACACTACTTTTTTGACATTGCTCATCGCTTGCGATCCTATCGGGAGTCAGAGTCTGAATTATAGGCCGCGCAGTATAGGCAAAACCTTGGCGAGAGCAAGGTGAAAGCAAGCTCTAACTCGCTTTGCGTTTGCGCTCGCTTTCGCTTTTAAGCTGACCACAAGCCGCCATGATGTCTCTACCTCTTGAAACCCGGATCGGAGCCGAATATCCCGCATCATTTAGGTAGTTTGAAAAGCGGTGCATGGCATTACCTGAGGAGCATTCATAAGCGACCCCAGGCCAGCCGTTGAAGGGGATAAGGTTGAATTTGCAAGGCAGCCCCTCAATAAGTTTTACCAATTCCTTGGCATCGTCGAGAGAATCATTGATGTCTTTTAGCATGACATACTCAAAAGTGATCCGCCGGGCATTGTTCGCGCCAGGATAGTTGCGGCAAGCGTCCATCAACTGATCCAGAGGGTACTTTTTATTAATAGGCATGATTTGGTTGCGCAGGGCATCGTTGGCTGCATGAAGGCTGACAGCCAGATTAACCCCAAGCTCTTCACCACATCGGATAATTTCAGGCACTACACCTGCCGTTGATAAGGTGATCCGGCGTTTTGAAAGGGCAATCCCCTCACCATCCATAACGATCTTCATGGCTTTTACCACTTCTTCTGCATTATAAAGCGGTTCACCCATGCCCATTAGGACGATATTTGAGAGTAGGCGCTCACCTGTTGGGGTGGGCCACTCACCGTAAGTATCGCGAGCGATCATGAATTGCCCAACGATCTCTTCGCACGAGAGATTGCGCACTAAACGTTGGGTGCCAGTATTACAGAACTTACAAGTGAGGGTGCATCCAACTTGTGAGGAGACACAGACTGCTCCTCTGTCATCCTCAGGAATAAACACCATTTCTACTTCGTTGCCATCATCAAGACGTAGAAGCCATTTGCGTGATTTATCTTCTGATAAAAGGTTTTCCGCTACTTGGGGACGGGCAACCACATAATTTTGGGCGAGCTTTTCTCTAGCGTCCTTGGACAAGGTCGTCATCTTGGCAAAATCGGTTTCGCCTTGGTGATAAACCCAATGCCAAACCTGCTTGGCTCGGAAGGGTTTTTCACCTGCAATAACCATTTCTGCCTTAAGCTCGTCACGGCTTAGGCCGACAAGGTTTTTCTTCGTATCAGTCATGGCTCGTCATATAGGGGGCTGTGGCCTCTGTGACAAGTTGAAACGGTTTTTCTAAAAACTATCAGGTGAGGGGGAGACGACCTTAACCGTGCGGTTTTGGACTTCCATCACGGCAAGGCCGCGTTCATTAGTGCCGCTATGGGTAAAACGGAAAATACCGTCGCGCCCGGCAAACCCGCTGGCAGAAGTGAGAACAGAAGTGGAAAAATTTTCTGAGTTTCCTTGCCGTCCTAGAACAGCAGAGAGGGCAACTGAATCGTAGGCCAAAGTAGCTAGACGAGAAGGTTGCCGTCCGTATGCTTCTTTGAAATGTGCAATAAAGCGTTGGCGAGCTTCTGGCTGAGGGGCTGCATACCATCCGCCAATCAGGGCTGGTTCAGTACCAATGCCAGCGACATCCCATTGACCTGTTCCAAGCATTCTAACTTTATTAGGGTCAATGTCATAAAAGGGGAGAAGTGCCGCAATAGATTGGAGTTGCTTGCCTCCGGCAGCGATTAACAAAGCTTCAAAGGGAAGCTCTCCGATGGTCTGTAGGTTTTCGAGGCGCTTTAACGCCCGTTCCGCAACTTCACCTGGACGGGCTTCTAGTTTTTCACGCTGCGTGAGAAGGTTAGCACGCCGGGTGTCATAATCAGCAAGGGAGCGAATAGTGTTGTTGAAATCTGTGAGATACGGATCATAAAGAGATACTTGGGTGAGATTACCGCCTGAGTTTTCTACGGCATCTCGCGCTGCTTGCAGAATAGTTCGACCATAAGCATTGTCAGGTCCTAAGACCGCGAAATTTGTAATCCCCCGACTAGCTGCATAAGAAACAACCCGCTTAACCTCTTCCGAAGGCATGAACCCTAAGAGATAAACATTTTCTGCTAAGGCGGCTTGGTTGTTTGAGAAAGCTAGCACGTTAACGCCGGCCTGTTGAGCCATGGGTGAAACCGCCTGAACGGAGGAGGACAGCAAAGGGCCAAGGATAAGAGAAGCCCCTTCTTCTAGAGCTTGGTCAGCCGCCTCAGCAGCCCCTTCCGGTGTGCCTTTAGTGTCATGGATCAACAACTCAAAACCAGGTTTGCCAAAATCGAATAAAGCTAACTGTGCAGCGTTTAAAAGATCACGGCCCCAGCGCGCATTGGTGCCGGAAGTGGGGAGTAACAACCCAACTCGAACAATGCCGTCTTCCAACTGAATCCGTGGCGTTATGGTTCGTCGTGGCTGAACGTCCTCTTGGGGTGGTAAGGCGGCTTGTTGGGGTTGCTGATGGGGAACTCTGGTATAAGGTGGGCGGGGTTTGATGGGTTTGGTGGTACGCGGTATAGAATTAACTTCGTGATTAAGAAGGCCTAATCCTGGTTGTTCGCAACCAGTCGTTAATAATGATCCAGTTAGAATAGCCGCAGCAACGAATGCACCCTGCCAAGAAAACAGTTTGTTTCGTTTATATTTCAATCCCGCATTTATTCCAGATGTCACGAGTCCATGCCCCAATCAAAAAACACTAATATCTCAGAAGCCCCAGAGCCTAACGACCCAAAAGCCCATAGTAAAGGGGGGCCTAAAGCGAAACCGTTACAGTCAGGGCTATATCTGGTGGCGACACCAATTGGCAATGCCCGAGACATGACCTTGAGGGCTTTAGATATTCTTCACGGGGCTGATATCATTGCCTGTGAAGACACACGAATAACCGGTAAGCTGACTTCCCTTTACGATATTTCAACGCCGCTTTTGTCCTATCATGAGCATAATGCGGAGAAAGTTCGGCCCAAACTTATTAAACAAATGAAGAATGGCGAAATCGTGGCTTTGGTTTCCGATGCAGGAACTCCGTTGATATCCGACCCAGGTTACAAGCTGGTTCAAGATTGTCGAGACCAGGGATTGATGGTGACATCAGCACCGGGAGCTTCTTCAGTGCTTACAGGATTGCAGCTCTCAGGCTTACCGACGGACCGCTTTATGTTTGTCGGGTTTTTACCTGTCAAAAAAGGAGCGCGGTGCCGAGCCTTAAATGAAGTCGCTGGGGTGGATGCCACTTTGGTTTTTTTAGAATCTGCCAAGCGCCTAGCCGCCAGTCTTGCTGATATGGCTTTGGAACTTGGGCCAAGAGAAGCGGCGGTGACCCGAGAGCTTACCAAGTTATATGAAGAAGTCCGTACAGGAAGTTTAGAAGAACTCGCCGCTCATTACGAGGAAGCTGGGGCCCCAAAAGGGGAAATTGTTATCGTCGTTTCTTCTCCAACTGAAGAGGAATCTACTGAAGAAGATATCGACACGATGATTATTGAGGCACTTTCCATGGGGAGTGTTAAAGATGCTGCCTCCATGGTGGCTGTTGCAACGGGTATTCCTAAACGGGTGGCTTATCAGCGGACCTTAGAACTGGCGAAATCACGAGAAGATGACTGAGAAGCGGCGGCAAGCTTATCGACGAGGACGCCTTGCAGAAAGCCTGTGTGTTTGGATGTTGAAGCTGAAAGGCTACCGTATTCTTGTCCATGGGTATAAAGAGAAAACGGGTGAAATAGATATTATTGCCAACCGCGGAAAGCTCTTGGCTTTTATTGAAGTCAAAGCCCGGCAAAATTACCAGGATGCCGCCGAAGCTATTTCCATTACTCAACAAAAGCGTATCATCCGTTCAGCCCAAGCTTTTGTCATGAAGAATCCTTCCTTTGTTGATCATGATCTCCGATTTGACGCCATGTTGGTTTTACCCTGGCGGCTCCCCCATCATATTAAAGATGCTTGGCGACCAGATTTTTAGAATAGCTTTAGGTTTTATCAACGGTCGTGGATTAAGCTTTATTCTAAGTTGATCTTATTCTGGAGAATGTCAGTGAAATCTGTGAGCTTTATCGTATCAATTCTTGCCGTTGTTTCTTTGCTCCATGGCTGTACTGCCGTTGGCGCTGCAGTTGGGGCTGGAGCCACCGTAGGTGTTGCGGCTGCCTCTGAACGAGGGGTTCAAGTCGCAACGAGTGATGTCACAATTCACGCTAAAATTCAGGAAAAATATTTTTCAACAAATGTTGACCTTTCAACAGCTGTTAACATTGTTGTTTATGAAGGTCGAGTTCTGTTGACGGGGTCCGTTGATACGGAACAAATGCGTGCAACTGCTGTTAAACTGACTTGGCAAGTTGATGGAGTTGAAGAAGTTTTCAACGAACTAAGTGTTGCATCAGGCGGGGGAATCATGAACTTCACCCATGACACCTGGATCACCACCAAGCTCAAAGCCGCGATTACTTTTGATGATACAATCTACGCCATTAACTATAGCGTAGAGACCAGCAATCAGGTGGTTTACGTTATGGGAATTGCTCAAAGCCAAAATGAAATTGATCGGGTTATTGCACATGCCCGTTCCATTGACTACGTGAAGAAGGTGATCAGTCACGCACGAATTAAAGCTCCAGACTCCAAGCCGGACGCTAAGACAACGACAAAAACCTAAGGAATAAGCTTTGCCATTGAACCAAACAGGCCGTTTTGATTTAGCAGAAAAAGTCGCTCATCTGGCAAATTTACCTGATGATGATTTTAACTTGGCTGAAACGGCTGTCTTGCTCTCAGCAAACTATTATGGCGAAGACCGTTTCCAGATTCACAGAGACCACTTGGCAGAACTCACGGCTAGCCTGAACGAAGAAGCTGAACGAGCTCTTGCAGGCGCAGGGTTAGATGAACTCCCAATAGAGCTTCAAGTTTCGTCTTTGCAAAACATCTTTGGAAGCCAGTTTAATTATCAAGGGGATATTGAAGATTATGATTCCCCCTTAAATGCCTTGATGACCGATGTCATTGACCGTCGTTTAGGCTTGCCCGTGGCGCTGGGAATTTTGTTTATTCAAACCTCTCGGAATTTAGGTTGGAATATGCAGGGGCTTAACTTCCCAGGGCATTTCTTGGTTCGCCTTGAAACTCACGGGCAGCGTCGCATCCTTGATCCTTTTGCCGGTGGTATGTCGGTAGAGCCCATTCATATGCGTGCCCTGCTCAAAGGAGTCGAAGGTAATCACGCAGAACTCAAAATGGAATATTTTGATTCATGTAGTAATCGCGATATTCTCCTTCGTTTACAAAATAATCTAAAAACGCGTTTGTTGCGCGAAAGTGATTATGATCGGGCTTTGGATGTAATTGAAACAAACATGATGTTTTTCCCAAGTAAGATTTCACTTTGGTATGAATCAGGCTTATTGAAATCACGCACCGGGCGCCTTCACGGGGCGATTGCTGATTTCCATTATTACCAGGAACATTGCCAAAATGAACTTACTCGCCAAAAGGTCAATGTCCTGCTGGCAGAGTTAAACCAACAACTGTTGCAATAACTTCTCCCCGTTTTATATTAAGTGAAATTTTTATTTATTGGAGTTCTCATGCCTATAACTGTGGCGATTCAGATGGACCCCGTTGATAGCATTGATATCGACGGTGACAGCACTTTTGTACTTGGCCTAGAAGCCCAAAAGCGGGGCCATAAGCTCTATCATTACCTGCCGCAAGATTTGACCTTTAAAGACGGTGTTCTGACGGCTTTCGCGCGTCCACTAGAGCTACGCAGGGAAAAAGGTAACCACTTTACTATAGGCGAAGGGACGTGGATTAACCTCAAAACGGATGTTGATGTTATCCTCATGCGCCAAGACCCGCCTTTTGATATGGCCTATATTACGGCGACACATTTATTGGAGCATATCGAACCTGATACTTTGGTGGTTAACAATCCAGCCAATGTACGTAATGCGCCGGAAAAATTGTTCGTTACTCATTTTGAGGGCTTGATGCCACCAACGATGATTTCAAGCAATGCGGAGTCCATTGAGGCTTTCCGGACTGAGCATAAAGATATCATCCTCAAGCCTTTGTATGGTAATGGGGGAGCAGGTGTCTTCCACCTCAAACCCGGTGATGATAACCTGAACTCCCTGCTTGAAATGTTCACCGAACTTTACCGCGAACCCATCATGGTCCAGGCTTTCCTGCCTGACGTGCGGGCTGGTGACAAACGGATCATCTTAGTTGACGGCAAACCCGCCGGCGCCGTCAATCGCATCCCTAAAGAAGGTGAAGCACGCTCGAACCTCCACGTAGGAGGCAAAGCCGCTAAAACCGAGCTCACCCCAAGAGAACAAGAAATCTGTGCCGCCATTGGCCCGGCCTTAAAAGAGCAAGGCCTGATCTTTGTAGGTATCGACGTCATCGGCGACTACCTAACCGAAATCAACGTCACTTCGCCAACAGGCCTGCAAGAAATCAACCGCTTTAATGGCTCCTGTCTGGAAGCTGAAATTTGGGATGCAATAGAGGGGCGGTTGTAGAGCTTAACTTTAATTCGTGGGGTGCAGATATTTATTGAAGCCATTTCCAATTTCCAAAATATGCTCTGCGTCATTGGCTAGGTAGCAAGTAGCTATAGCTACGATGTAACCGTTTGTATTGGAAAAACTGATTACCTCTATAATTTCGTCATCTGCATAATTGGGTTCAATAAACTCTTCAGTCATCCGACGCGAAATTTGGCGTATTCCAGTGTGGACATAATCATGCATAGCTTTCCATGATTGTGTTTGTATTTTAGTTAAAAGCCCACTGTTATAAACATCAATGTTTTCGATAGATCGTATAAGCTCTGTGAAGGTGGAAGAAGTTTTGGCTTTCTTATACCTTTTAATATCATTACTGGTTGCGCAGTTGTGTAGCCAAATGCCTTTAACAGTGGCTTCGAACATAGGACGGACCAATGAGAAAGCCGAACCATATAGCTCATTTTCAATGAGTATAATGATACTTCGGTGATGTTCTGCTGCCATATCAAGACAACTTCCTGCTAGAAGTGATCGTTCATCAGTAGAGATTGAAAGTTCAACTATATGCCTATTCAAAAAATCAATCAAATTTTTTGATTTTTGAACTTGTAGCGATAAACTCATGAAGTAACTCAATCTCATTTAAAAAATTTCAGGTGGAAAGCATGTGGATATAATAACTAGTCTAACTACAATTGTCACGATGCCCCATTGACTCCTCCAACCATTCCGTGTTTTCTTGTTTTGAGAACATTAAAGGAACAAAAATGGTTGCCCAAGTTAATACTGTTGCTTTTCAAGGCATCGAAGTTGTAGGGGTTGTGGTGCAGGTGCAGCTCTCTGCTGGGCTGCCTGTCTTCACGGTTGTGGGCAATAATAATACCCATCATTTTAATTAGAGCATAATGTTTATGTTTGCTTAAACGGCTTTTCCTCATAATGCCCATTACAACGCCTTTTAGTGTTATCTAGGACAGCCTTTGACTCTAAGCGGAAAAAGAACATAACTCTTAGTCCCCCGCTTCTGGTTTTCTTGCAATGATGAAAACGGCCTGCCTTTTCCCTTTGCCTTTAGGCTGCCAATCATATTCAATTGTAAAGCCTGGTGCCTTTATGGCTTCTCTGAGTTCTTTACTCCCAAATACATTCACTAAAGGGAGGAACCCAAGTGACCTACCTAGAGGACCAAACCATTCCAGTAGTTTATAGAATTTGAAGAAATCTTGAATACAGGTTGTGCTCGAAACGAATATACCGCCAGGTTTTAGTGTCTTGTATACTTTGGATATGACCTGATCTTTGTTTTTCAAGAGGTGTAAAATGCTGAGGCCGAAAATGACATCTATAGATTCTTTCTCAACATCTAGGTCCTCCATGTTGGCTTGCTTGAAGTCGACATTTTCTATGCCCTGTTCTTTGGCTTTCTGTCGAGCTATCTCAAGCATTCTCTCCGCGATATCGATGGCAAGAATATGTTTAACAGAATGTGCATGGACCAGAGCTGTCGAGCCTGTACCGCAACCAAATTCCAATACCTTCATATCTGGCTTCAGGTATTCATGAGTTACTTTTAGTTTCTTCTGATAAATATTTTCATCCGGCACAGGGCCTGCTGCATATTTATCGGCAATGCGGCTCCAAAATTTAGCATTTTTATCCATTTAAAAAAACTCCAACAAAATAGAATATGAACTCTTTACCAATGAAAATATCAATGCAAAAATGAATTGAATATAGCAAATAATGTTAATAATATATGCATATTTGCACAGTTCTTTGGGGTAGCTTATGAATTGGAAAGCGATCAATTTTGATTGGAACAAAGCTAAAGCGTTTCTTGTGGCAGCAGAAGAAAAATCCTTCTCAGCAGCTGCAAAATCCTTAAAGGTGACCCAATCTACGCTAGGGCGTCAGGTTGCGGCTCTGGAAGAAGAACTTGGAGTGGTCTTATTCGAACGCGTTGGTAAAGGAATTGAAATTACACCTTCAGGGTTGGACCTTCTTGAATTTGTTAAAGAAATGGCCTCCTCTGCCAATAAACTTTCCCTAGCAGCCAATGGGAAATCTATGGAAATTACAGGTTGCGTAGCGATAACCAGTAGTGAGGTCGTTTCAGCTTTTGTCTTACCTAGATTTATTGAAAAATTAAGACAAATACAGCCGAGAATAACAATTGAGATCATTTCTTCAAATGACACAAAAGATTTAAGAAGAAGAGAGGCCGATATTGCAATCAGAAACCAACCAACCGAGCACCCGGATCTGATCTCTAGAAAAATTAAAGAAACGTATGCTTACCTATATGCTACCAAAGAGTTTATTGAAAAGCACGGCTCTTCTATCGAAACAAATACTTTAAATGGCATAGTTTTTATGGGAATGCCTGATAATTCAAAATGGATACAGGCTCTTAGAAGCATAGGTCTGATGGTTGATGAAAGTAACTTCCCTATCGTTACAGAAAGTCACCTTGTACACTGGAGTATCATGCAACAAGGGATGGCAATTGGAGCTATGCCTCAAATTGCAGTCCTAGGTGACAAAAATATTCAAAGGGTCTTTTCTGATTTGCCTGGTATTCCTATTGAAACTTGGGTTGTCTCCCATAGAGAATTAAAGACGAATAAAAGAATAAGATATGTATATGACCAGCTCATCGAGTATTTGAATCAACTGCACAAGCATCAATAAAGGTTGAACTTCTGCGTTTAGCTACAGGCAGAAATAGGAACCGTCTACATACAGGGCGAATGAATGCCTGTTGTCGAATGTAGAGCGGACTGTAAGAGTTGACTCCCCCAACCATTCCGTGCTTTGTTGTTTCAAGAACGTTTGAGGAACAAATATGGTTGCGCAGGTTAATACAGTAGCTTTTCAGGGTATTGATGTTGTTGGAGTTGTGGTGCAAGTTCAGCTATCTGCAGGTTTGCCTTGCTTCACCATTGTTGGTCTTCCTGATAAAGCTGTAGGGGAGAGCCGGGAGCGGGTTCGAGCGGCGTTGCATGCGCTTGGATTGGCTTTGCCACCTAAACGAATTACGGTTAATCTCTCTCCGGCAGATTTGCTTAAAGAAGGCAGCCATTTTGATCTCCCCATCGCTATGGGTATATTAACAGCGATGGGAGTGTTGCCTGCCGAAGAGATGGCCTCTTATACGGCTTTGGGTGAGTTGTCCCTTGATGGTACCGTGTCACCTGTGAATGGCGTGCTCCCCAGTGCGGTTCATGCCAATGCTTGTGATCGAGGGCTTATTTGCCCTGCTCCACAAGGCGGGGAAGCGGCCTGGGCGGGAGGGCGTGATATTCTGGCCCCAACAACTCTTTTGGCTTTGATCAATCACTTCAAGGGAAGTCAAATTCTTTCCTCACCAGAACCAAGCCCAATCAGTGATGACCTGGATACGGCTCCTGACCTCAGAGATATTAAAGGCCAGGAAAGTGTGAAACGGGGTTTGGAAATTGCCGCCGCTGGGGGGCATAACATGTTGATGTGTGGGCCACCAGGGGCAGGTAAATCCATGCTGGCGCAAAGATTGCCTGGTATCTTACCGCCGTTAGATGCTGAGGAAGCCCTTGAGGTCAGTATGATCCAATCGGTGGCGGGGGAACTCAATGACGGGCGTTTGAAACGCCGTCGTCCTTTCAGAGACCCGCATCATTCTTGTTCTATGGCTTCTCTTGTTGGTGGAGGTCTCAAGGCTCGTCCTGGTGAAGTTTCTCTGGCTCATCGTGGGGTTTTGTTCCTGGATGAACTCCCCGAGTTTAACCGTAATTCCTTGGAAGCCCTTCGCCAACCCTTAGAAAGTGGCGCTGTTGTTGTAGCTCGGGCCAATGCCCATGTCACTTATCCGGCGCGGGTTCAACTGGTTGCCGCTATGAACCCTTGTCGCTGTGGTTTCCTTGAAGACCCGGCTCAGGCCTGTTCCCGAGCGCCTCGTTGCGCTCAGGAGTACCAATCCAAAATTTCTGGTCCCTTATTTGATCGCATCGACCTTCATGTTGATGTTCCGGCTGTTCTCGCTGGTGACCTCACCCTTCCTCCCCCCGCTGAGGGCAGTGCTGATGTTGCTGCTCGCGTTCTGCAAGCCCGTGAAATTCAGATGGCAAGGTTTAGAAAAGAAGGGGCCGATGAAGGTTTGCGAACCAATTCAGAGGCAGACGGTGAACTGCTCACCAAAATTGCCACCCCCGATGATGCCGGACAAGCTCTCCTTACCCAAGCTACAGACAAACTTCGTTTGACAGCGCGGGGATATCATCGGGTGCTGCGGCTGGCGCGGACGTTGGCTGATTTGGAAGGAAGTAGTGGTGTGCATCGCTTCCATATAGCCGAAGCATTATCTTATCGCCGAGTGGCTCCAACCATGAGAGCGGTTGCTTAAGTAAAAGAACTTCATGTTGAGTTTATTTTGGCATTGGTAAATTGTGAGCCTTAAGAAATGATACTTTGTCCCAATAGCCTCTTTGAAAAATAATTTTATCGTTCTTTATATGAAAGAACCCGCAGCCTCTAAGACCTAAGGGGTCTTTCCATTCCAAGATAGCCCATTCGTTATCTTCAAATATATTCTCTACAATGCATGTCATTTTTGTTTGAGAGAATTCCTCAGCAAACATATTTCTTATTGCTTTTTTACCTTCTATCGGTGAATTAGCTACCTGATGATTAATCGCTTCATCAGCATATAATTCAGCAATTGAATCTGCATCGCCACGATTAAAAATTTCTACCCACTTCTCTAATAATTGTTTGGGTTTCATAGGAACTCCATTAGTTCTCTATAGCTAAACGTGTGATTAGGTAGGCAGCGGCCAAATTAAAGTTTCTCAACTCGCTTTACCATAGGTCCAGCAGAAGCACCGCCTAGGATATGGAGATGGAGATGAGGAACTTCCTGGTGTCCATGTGCGCCATTATTACCAATTATGCGGTAGCCTGTATCAGTGACACCGGCTTCACGGGCAACATGGCCTAAAGCTTTAAGAAAGCCAGCCAGTTCTTCTGTCGTTCCTTTGGCAGAAAAATCGTCCATTGAGACATAAGGGCCTTTGGGAATGACGAGAATATGAACGGGGCGTGCTGGGTTAATATCGTTAAAGGCCAAAGCGTAATCGTCTTCATAAACCTTATCGCAAGGGATTTCGCCACGAAGAATTTTGGCAAAAATATTTTGATTGTCATAGGCCATGTTGTCTACTCCTTCGGACGGCTATTTTTCTCGTCAATACCTGAGACACCTTCGCGCCGCGCCAGTTCTTCCCAGATTTCTGCCGGGGCAACCCCTTTGTCAGCCCATAGAACTAGCAAGTGATAAAGCAGGTCGGCGGATTCAGCCACCACATCTTTATTCTCTTTAGCTAATGCCGCAATCACTGTTTCAACGGCTTCTTCTCCTACTTTCTGAGTAATTTTCTCAGTGCCTTTAGAGAAAAGTTTTGCCGTATAGGACGAATTCGCGTCGCCCCCTTTGCGGCTGGCGATTACATCGAAAAGCTTATCTAAAACTTGAGCGTCCATAGACATTATCCTTAGCTCTCCTTAGCCGTGTTCTTCAATGGGGCGAACCGGAATACCAGCCGCGCGCATATATTCTTTGGTCTCACCTACTGTGTGGTGACCAAAGTGGAAAATTGATGCCGCTAAAACGGCTGTAGCATGACCATCGCGGATGCCTTCAACCATGTGGTCAAGTGTTCCAACGCCGCCAGAAGCAATTACCGGAATGGTTACAGCATCGGCAATGGTGCGAGTTAGGGGGAGGTTGAAGCCTACCCGTGTACCGTCCCGGTCCATGGAGGTGAGTAAGATTTCTCCCGCGCCATAATCTGCCATACGTTTTGCCCATTCAACAGCGTCAATCCCGGTGGCATTACGCCCCCCGTGGGTGAAAATTTCGAAAGTGTCTGGCCCGGTTGATTTGGCGTCGATGGAAACCACAATACACTGACTGCCAAATTTCTCTGCCGCTTCCCGAACGAACTCTGGGCGTTTGACCGCTGCAGAGTTGATGGAAACTTTATCGGCCCCTGCGAGCAAAAGCTTGCGAATATCATCTAGAGTGCGAACCCCACCACCAATGGTAACGGGCATGAAGCAGACTTCGGCAGTTTTGCGCACCACATCGAAAATGCTGTCCCGGCCTTCATGGGTTGCGGTGATGTCGAGGAAGCAAAGTTCATCGGCGCCTTGTTGGTCATAGAGCTTAGCTTGTTCAACCGGATCACCTGCGTCAACAAGGTCAACAAAGTTAACCCCTTTAACCACCCGGCCTTTGTCAACGTCGAGACAAGGGATAATGCGTGCTTTTAGCATGAGGGGCTAGCCTTCCAACAACTTAAGGGCTTCGGCAACATCGATATGGCCATCATATACTGCGCGCCCCGTAATCACCCCTTCAATTCCGGAACTTGCTGCTTCTTTAGATTTGACAAGATCATCCATTGAAGAAACGCCACCGGAGAGAATAACAGGCGTTGAAATTTTCTCAGCAAGGGCAGAAGTCGCTTCAATGTTGGGGCCTTGCATGGCCCCATCGCGGCTGATGTCCGTATAGATAATGGCAGCAACACCTGCATCTTCAAATTTAAGAGCGAGGTCAAGCGCGGTCATTTCAGAAACCTCAGCCCAGCCTTCAACAGCTACTTTCCCGTCTTTGGCATCAATGCCCACAGCCACTTTACCAGGGTATAACTTGCAAGCTTCTTTAACTAAATCTGGGTTGCGTAGAGCGACGGTTCCGAGGATCACCCGGCTTAAGCCTTTATCGAGCCAATAGGCAACGTTCTCCAAGGTGCGAATACCGCCACCCATTTGGACGTCCACATCAACAGCATCAAGAATTGAGGTTACGGCATCGCCATTAACCGCTTCACCAGCAAAAGCTCCATTGAGGTCAACCACATGAATCCACTTGCACCCGGCATCGGCAAATTCTTTAGCCTGAGAGCCTGGGTTGTTATTGAAAATTGTGGAGTCATTCATGTCGCCGCGGACCAAGCGTACACAGTTCCCATCCTTAAGATCAATGGCAGGATAAAGATTCATTCTTTAAGGTCTCCAGGTTAGGAAATTGGTAATCACTTTTAGACCCACCCCTTGGCTTTTCTCAGGGTGGAACTGGGTACCGATAATGTTGTCACGCCCGACAGCAGCCGTAACTGTTCCCCCATAATCAACGGTGCTTAAAACCATGCTGGGGTCATCACAATCGAAATGATAGCTGTGAACAAAATATGTGTGCGCCTCACCGGGAAGGTCAGCAAATACTGGGTGGACCGTACCAAAGCGCAGCTCGTTCCAGCCCATGTGAGGGATTTTTAAGTTTGGATCGCTGGGGGTGAGGGCCTGAACTTTACCTGAAATCCAATCAAAGCCCATTTGCTCACCATGCTCCAACCCTTTAGTTGCCAGTAATTGCATGCCGACACAAATGCCGAAGAAAGGTTGCCCTTTTGTAAGTACAGCTTCACTTAAGGCCTCGAACATGCCTTCAACGGCCATCAAGCCAGAATAGCAATCGGCAAAGGCGCCAACACCAGGCAAAACAACCCGGTCAGCCTTGCGCACGACTTCCGGGTCGGCTGTCACCACAACTTTATCTGATAAACCAGCTTCGCGTCCGGCTCTTTCAAAAGCCTTTGAAGCTGAGTGCAGATTGCCAGAGCCGTAATCAATAATCGCTATCGTCATTTAGCTAAATTCCATCAAAACATCAGGGCGGTTCGCCAGGAACCGTTGTTCCCCGTCACTTATTTTTTCACCCGTAACCACACCTAACTCATCAAACCCACATCGATTTTTGAGGGTCCAGCGCCGTAAATCATTGCCAAACACGCCAATGAATAAGGCTAGGGCGACTGAAAAAGCTGTTTGGACCCCATACCCAAAGTTAAGTGTGTTCAAAATCAGGTTTAAAAGGACTTGTATGCCAATTAAGCCTAAGGAAACCAACCATAACTGGTTCCAAAGTGCCCAAAAGAGGGAAAATATGAAGGCGGGCCAGCTAAAACCCTCCTTTACCAGAACCAAATCAGGTTCTTTTCCCAGTAAACGCCGGTAATGGACGGTAAAAACCTTCATGGATACTTACCCGCCGAGAACGCCTTTTGTGGAGGGGACCGCATCGGCTTTACGAGGGTCGATTTCAAAAGCTTGGCGTAAAGACCGTGCCAAGGCTTTGAAACAACTCTCAACGATGTGGTGATTGTTTTCTCCATAAAGAGTTTCCACATGCAGAGTTAAGCCAGCCGCTTGAGCAAAAGCCTGGAACCATTCTTTGAACAGCTCCGTATCCATATCACCCACTTTATCTCGTTTAAACTCAACGTGCCATACGAGGTGAGGGCGGTTGGAGGCATCCAAGGCAACTCGGGTCAGAGTTTCGTCCATGGGGGCGTAAGCTGTGCCATAACGAACAATTCCTTTACGATCTCCAAGGGCTTGGCTCACCGCTTGACCCAAAGCTATTCCCACATCTTCTGTTGTGTGGTGGAAATCAATATGCAGATCACCTTTGGCCTCAACTTCAATGTCAAGGAGGCCATGCCGAGATAGCTGCTCCAGCATATGATCTAGGAAGCCAATACCCGTAGCAATATTGTATTCCCCGGTTCCGTCAACATCGACAGAAACCCGAATTTTGGTCTCGCTGGTATTTCTTTCCACACTCGCCTTACGCATGGCTAATCCCTTTATTGTATATAAAGTGGTAAATTATGCCCTCTTCTAACAGGAAGATTAGGGCCACGCCAACCCTTTACCTTGTTCAAAGCGCTTTCATAGCTATACTGCGCGCGCTTTTTAAAGATTCTCTAAACAGGCGGATGAAAAAGATGACCGAGACACGGTTTGATGTTGTTGGTATTGGCAACGCAATTGTAGACGTACTAGCCCACGCGGAAGAGGAGTTCCTCGTCCAAAATGGTCTTAATAAAGGGACCATGACTTTGATCGACCCGGAAACGGCGGATGGTCTCTATAAAAAAATGGCTGCTGGCGTTGAATGTTCCGGTGGTTCCGCTGCCAACACCATTGCCGCTCTTGCATCCCTCGGTGGACAAGGTGCCTTTATCGGTAAAGTGAAAAACGATGATCTCGGTGAAATCTTTGGTCATGACATTCGGGCTGCAGGGGTTGCGTTTGATACCCCTATGGCAACAGAAGGTGTTGGTACAGCTCGGTGCTTAATCTTTGTAACGTCAGATGCCCAACGCACCATGCAGACCTACTTGGGTGCTTGTGTTGACCTCGGCCCTAATGATGTTGATCCAGAACTCATTGCTAGTGCCAAGGTGACTTACCTTGAGGGTTATCTTTGGGACCCTGCGCAAGCTAAACAAGCTTTCATCAAAGCTGCTGATGCTGCTCATAATGCAGACCGGGAAGTTTCGTTGAGCCTGTCTGATCCTTTCTGTGTTGATCGCCATCGAGATTCCTTCGTGGATTTGGTGAATGATCACGTTGATATCCTTTTTGCCAATGAAGAAGAAATTAAAGCCCTTTATCAGGTGGATAATTTTGACGATGCGCTGCAAAAAGTACGTGGACATTGCAAAGTGGCTGCCCTTACCCGTGGTGAAAAAGGCTCTATTATTATTTCCGGTGACGAAGTTCATATCGTCGATGCTGAAGAAGTTAGCCGGGTTGTCGACACTACTGGGGCTGGTGATGCGTATGCCGCCGGGTTCCTGTTTGGGTATACAAACGGAAAAGGTTTAGCAGAGTGCGCGCGCCTTGGCGGGATCGCCTCTGGTGAAGTCATTAGCCATTATGGTGCGCGCCCCGAAACACCACTCGACCAAGTGGTCAAAAACAGATTTTAAGGCCTAATGTGGCCAACAACATACTTTAGTGGAATTATATTCCCCTTATTAGGACAGTCCTTTGAAACTTAGAAATATCGCCATCATCGCCCACGTTGACCATGGAAAAACCACCTTGGTTGACGTTCTTTTGCAACAAAGCGGCGCTTTCCGGGAAAACCAGAAAGTTGCCGAACGGGCCATGGATTCTGGTGACTTGGAGCGGGAACGGGGCATTACCATTTTCGCGAAATGTACTTCCGTTGAGTGGGAAGGTGTCCGGATCAACATCGTTGATACTCCAGGCCACGCCGATTTCGGCGGGGAAGTTGAGCGTATTCTTTCTATGGTGGATGGTGTCTTGCTTTTGGTGGATGCCGCCGAAGGCCCTATGCCACAAACTAAGTTCGTGACCGGTAAAGCCCTTAAACTCGGCCTTAAACCTGTTGTTGTTGTGAATAAAGTCGATCGTCCAGATGCGCGTCCTTATGAAGTTCAAGATGAAGTCTTCGACTTATTCACAGCCCTTGAAGCTAATGACCAACAGCTCGATTTCCCAACCATTTTTGCTTCAGCTAAAAACGGCTGGGCAGCTATGGAACCAGATGGACCGCAAGAAAACCTGCATGTCATTTTTGACCGTATTCTTGAGCACGTTGCTGAGCCAGAAATCAATGATGACGCACCATTCTCAATGCTGGCAACCACCCTTGAAGCCAACCCTTACCTGGGTCGTATTCTGACAGGTCGGATTGAAACAGGAACCATCAAGGTCAATATGCCCGTTAAAGCAATGGGTCGGGATGGCAAGACCATTGAACAGGGCCGGATTTCTAAGCTCTTGGCCTTTAGAGGGTTAGAGCGGGTTCCTGTTGATACCGCCAACTCTGGCGATATTGTCGCTATTGCGGGTCTTTCTGAAGCAACGGTGGCTGACACCATATGTGATGCCTCAGTTGAAACAGCCTTGCAAGCTGACCCTATTGATCCTCCAACCTTGGAAATGACTTTTGCTATTAATGATTCACCGCTCGCGGGGACCGAAGGCAGCAAAGTAACTTCTCGGGTGATCTGGGATCGTTTGCAAAGTGAAGCCGAAGGCAACATTGCCCTGCGGGTTCGGGATACAGCTAGTAAAGATGCGTTTGAAGTTGCTGGTCGTGGCGAACTTCAGCTTGGCGTTCTTATCGAAACTATGCGCCGGGAAGGTTTCGAACTTTCCATCAGTCGTCCTCGGGTTCTTTACAAAGAAGATCCCGAAACTGGTAAGCGTTTGGAGCCAATGGAAGAAGTTCAGGTTGATGTGGACGAAGAATTTTCCGGTATCGTGGTTGAAGCGATTTCGATCCGCAAAGGCCAAATGAAAGCCATGGTTCCATCCGGTGGTGGCAAGGTCCGTTTGACCTTTATCGCACCAGCACGAGGCTTGATTGGTTATCACGGTGAGTTCTTAACCGAAACCCGGGGAACTGGCATTATGGCCCGTACCTTTAGTCATTACGGTCCATATATGGGAGCCATCCCTGGTCGCCGTAACGGTGTGTTGATTTCTAATGCTGGTGGTAAAACTGTTGGTTATGCTTTGATGAACCTTGAAGGCCGTGGTCCATTGTTCACAACTTCAGGGGTTAAGGTTTACGAAGGTATGATCATTGGTGAACATGCTCGGGGGAATGATCTCGAAGTTAACCCTATGAAAACCAAACAGTTAACCAACGTTCGGGCTTCTGGTACGGATGAGGCCATTCGCCTGACCACACCACGTCGCATGAGCCTGGAGCAATCTATTGCTTACATTCAGGACGATGAGCTGGTTGAGGTTACGCCAGAAACCATTCGCTTGCGTAAACGCCTACTTAAAGGCCATGAACGTAAAAAAGCGGAACGGGAAAATAAAGCAGAGGAATAATTCTCTGCTTTCTGGTACGCTTAGGTATTATGACAAAAGAACCGAAAAAACTTTCTGTTGAAGAAGTGATGAAAACCGACGCTGTGGGAGAAAAAATCTCCCATAGCCCCACCTTCAGTGATGCCAAAAAATTAGAAGATGTCACCAAAGAGTATGGTGGCCCCAGAGGCAAAGAGCCCACACGGTTTGGAGACTGGGAACAAAAGGGTCGTTGCACTGATTTTTAGATCGAGAGAAATACATTGATCTTATTTCAAATTCTTCGTTGAACTCACCCTCCCCGCCGAATTATCTATTGTAGTTCAGGCCTGACTTGCCAGTTATGCTAAACGCATATTGATTTTATCTTACATTCCGTTCTGCTCATAGCCAAAGATGGAAGGATGTAAAATATCCTTCACATTTTGTTTTCAATCTATTGACGATATAGACATATTCATTGGTTGTTATTTTGTTGGTGCGCGATTATTTAAAAGTGTGTAACGTGTATCGCCAATCTTATGAATATTATCGATGTTAAAAGTATTGCAGTCCAATTAACCCATGCCATCGGAAAAAAGCTGGTAGGCGAGGGAATTGGTTCTTATGTAGTTTAGTAAAAGAACACTTAAAAATAGGACGAAGTCCAAAATGAATTACAAAATTAGAATGCTCACCTTCTCGCTTATCCTTCTCTTTCCGTTTTTGGCTCCTAAAGCCTACTCTGAACCCCTCCCACTTATAATCGGATTGGATGCAGATATTTCCTCTGGATCAGCGCGTTCGGGGATTGCAATCCAGCGTGGTGCTGAGCTTGCGATAGACGAAATAAATGCAGAGGGTGGAATTCTTGGTCGTGCATTAAAACTTGTTTCAAGAGATCATCGAGGAAATCCGGCTCGTGGCGTTGATAATATAGAAGAGTTCAGCTCAATGGAGGGAGTTGTTGCGATTTTAGGGGGGTTGCATACTCCTGTGGCCCTTAGTGAGCTGAAACTCATTCATGAAAAAAAGATGATCTATTTGAGCCCTTGGGCGGCAGGAACTCCAATTGTTAAAAATGGGTATGATCCCAACTTTGTTTTCCGAGTGTCAGTAAGAGACCAATATGCTGGCGGTTTTTTGGTTTCGGAGGCGTTGAAACGTGGACACAAGAAAATAGCCCTGGTCTTGGAGAACACCGGGTGGGGGCGCTCAAATGAACGAGCTATGAAAGAAGCTTTGAAAAATGAAGGACTAGAGCCTGCAGTTATTTCGTGGTTCCACTGGGGGGCTGCAGATTTTGAGGGCGTATTTACTGATTTGGAGCGAACAAACCCCGACGTGATATTGCTTGTTGCGAATGCTCCGGAAGGCTTAAAAGTTGTACAAAAAATGGCGAATCTCCAACAAAAAAATAGAATACCCATCATTTCTCATTGGGGAATTACTGGTGGGAATTTTTTTACCCAAGCTAAACCCCTCCTTAAAGAGGTGAGCTTGTCGTTCTTGCAGACCTTCTCTTTTATTCAGCCAACTTTTCCGGATCGGTCCAAGCAAGTAGTGAAAGCTTATACTGAACGGTATCCAGATGCAAAATCTGTTAAAGATATCTTTGCACCTGTTGGTACGGCTCACGCTTATGATCTCGTGCACTTATTGGCTAGGGCAATAAAGAAAGCAGGAGTGATTGATCATTCTGTAGTTAGAAATGCTTTGGAAAATCTTGAGCCATATAAGGGGTTGGTTAGAAATTATGCGCCAGCCTTCACTTCGACGAAACACGATGCTTTAGATGCAACTGATTTCAAATTGGCTAGCTATGATTTGAACGGTGTGATCACCCCATTTGAGTGAGAGGAGGTCAGGCTTGAGGATAAAACAGCAACCCACCCTATTCTATTCCGCCATGCGAATAGTAATTCCCATTGGGTGCATCGTGCTCGCGGTGCTCTCGGTCGTTGGGAGCCATTTTCTACATAACACTGTAGAAAATAGGTTGCGCCAGCATGTGGCTGATATTGGAAAAAGAGAAGCCGCTCGTATTGAGGAAAGATTAATTGGTCTTAAAAATATCGCGAAAACCTTAGCGAAGAATAACCTAACTATAAATGGGCTAATTGACATCTCCGGAAGGAAAAGTTACCTCCCGGCCTTTTTTAGATCTTTGAGTTTGCCAGCTTCAAACGATGTTACTGTTTCGCTTGTTGATTACAAAGGGCGTGTCATCGCAACAAATCAGCAGAGGAAAGGAAAAGAAACTCTCCGAGTTGTTACTGAAGAAGCCGTTGACCTTAACGATGATGGGTTAATCATCAGCGAGCCGGTTATCTACTCAGGGTCTCCTGAAGGAGCGGTAATCGTGCATTATCGTCCTACAGCTTATACAAAACTTTTTGGCACATCCTCGTTCGGTGACGATTTCTTTCTCGTGAACCGAGAGGACAAGGTTATATTTAGCACGAACCAAAATCTTGCTGCGGAAGGCAGTTATCGACCCAAAACTGACAACGCCAACTGGATTCAGGTGCATAACCCATTAGGTTTGGGAGGTTTGTCTGTCACTGTCGGTTCTTCTTTGGAAAAAGCACTGAAACCGCTGGAAACCGTAAGATGGATACTCTTCGTAGGTCTATCATTATTTTTGATGACTGTTGTTGCGCTGATCATCGTCTCTGCTTTAGCTGTCAGCCGACCTCTAAATCGTTTTGCGTCTAAAATCGCGACAATTGAAAATATGACGGATTTGGGCCAGCCATTGGATATTTCTGGCCCTCGTGAAATCGCTGAAGTCGCACAAACATTTAACAATATGTTGGGCAAACTGAAAGAAACAACGGTTTCAAAGGAATTTATTGATAATATTCTCGGAAGTATCTCAGATGGTATCATTACCATAGATTCTAGTGGGCTCATTCGCTCTTTCAATGCTGGAGCCCAGCAGATATTTGGGTACTCGGAGTTTGAAGTCGTTAAGAAAAACGTTTCAATCCTCCTCCCTGTAGAGGAGCGCGTTGAGCACGAATTTTACACAGAGAATAGTAAACTAAAAGCTCCCAGGATTATTAACCAGAGTCGTGACCTAATTGGACGTCGAAAAGACGGCTCTCTTTTTCCTATGGATTTAGTTGTTACACCCCTCAAAATAGAAGGTGATAAAGGTTTTGTTGGAACGCTTCGGGATATCACAGAACGAAAAGAGATAGATCGTCTTAAAAGTGAGTTTATCTCTACCGTCAGCCATGAGCTCCGCACGCCGTTGACATCGATTAAAGGATCATTGGGGCTTGTTGCAGGTGGTGCCGTTGGCATCATACCTGAAAAAGCTATGAAAATGGTTGAGGTGGCCTATAAAAATTCAGATAGATTGATCGGTTTGGTGAATGATATCCTTGATATGGAAAAATTAGTTTCTGGCAAATTTGAGTTCCATTTTGAGAAACTTGATATTGCCGATTTAGTGGCTGAGTCGATAAAAATTAATCAAGGATACGCTGATGAATACAATGTTGAATTTTCTAGTTTTGACGTGATTGAAGACGTTAATGTTTGGGGCGATAGAGATCGCCTGCACCAAGTTTTAGCAAACATACTATCTAATGCCGCAAAGTTCTCGCCTGAGGGGGAAATTGTAAAACTTAGCGTTGGTAAAATTGATGATATGATTCGGATTTCTATCACTGACCGAGGTCCAGGTATTTCCGAAGCCTTTCAAGAAAGAATATTTGAAAGGTTTGCACAAGCGGATGCGTCCGATACCAAGCAAATGGGTGGAACTGGCTTGGGGTTAAATATCTCAAAATCAATTGTTGAAAAACACGGTGGTACTATCGGGTTTGAGACTCGTATTGGAGAAGGAACCACTTTCTATTTTATGATTCCTCACATGCAGCAAGATACTGATAAAATGAGACGTGCGAGCGACAAGGTTATTGGAGAACCAAAACGGCCTTTGGAGGAGAAGAAAATCGAAAAAACAAAGTCGCATCTCGAAAATTCCGAATGGAAAATTTCAACATTGCCGAAAGTTCTATATCTCGAAGACGATCCAGACATAGTAAATTTAGTGTCGTCCCTTTTAGAGGATAGCTGTGATGTAGTCGTTGCCGAAACTTTGGCTAAAGCTCGAAAGATGATCCAGTCAGAAAGATATGAGTTAGCTATTCTTGATATTGGTTTGCCTGATGGTTCTGGACTTGATCTAATAGATGAACTTAAGTTGAATAAAAATTCGTCAACTCCCATTGTCGTATTTTCTGCCCAAGAAGTAGGTTCGTCCATTGCCGAGAATATTGAGGCAGCATTAGTAAAATCAAAAACATCAAATGAACTGCTTACTGATACGGTGAAATCTCTTGTCTATTTTAAAGCGTTGCCTGATAGATAGATTAAACCAGAGAGAAGGCCTCGGACTGCGAGAAACTTGCTAATCTTCTAACAATCGTTTGATGAGGTGATTTAGCACAAGCATGCCCTCGGCTGTGGCTTTGAGAGAAACATTATCCAAGACGAGCAAATCTAATTCAATAAACTCGTTTAGGCTCTTTCTCGAAATAACGGAGAGCAATTTTTCTCCTGATTGATATTCGTATCGTTTGAGGGTGATCCCTTCTTTCAAGCGGAGGCCCATCAGGATCAATTCAATTTGTCGATCTTTGGGTGTCAGAACTTCTGTATAAGGGGCTAGAAATTTACTTTGCTGGACACCCTTTAACCATGAGGTGGGCTTAGGGATTTCCTGGGTCGCTAGCACCCCTTGTGGTGTGGTGAGGCGACCATGAGCGCCGGGACCAATACCAATATAATCCTGCCCTCGCCAATAAATCAGGTTGTGGCGGCACTCACTGCCGGGTTTGGCGTGGTTTGAGATTTCATAGGCAGGCAACCCTGCGCCGTTGAGAATTTCATTCGTGAGTTCATAGAAGTCAGCCCCAAGGTCGCTCTCAATGGCCTCGATACCTTGTTTGAAAAAGACTGTACCTTGCTCAATAGTCAATTGGTAAACAGAGAGGTGTTCAGGCTTGAAACTCAGCGCATGGCCAAGTTCAGCTTGCCAATTTTCTAGGCTTTGATCGGGCAGACCATAGATGAGGTCAAAGGAAAATCGAGGGAAGGTGTTTGCGGCAAGCTCAATGGTTTTCTCTGCTTCGTTTACACCGTGAGCACGCCCTAAAAACCGTAGAGCGTTTTCGTCAAAAGATTGAACTCCTATGGAGAGCCGATTAACTCCGGCTTTCTCAAAATCTTTAAAACGCCCGGCTTCGGCAGTTGTAGGGTTAGCTTCTAAGGTGATTTCCAAGTCAGGGGCCATGGGCCACAACTCAGCAGCTTTTGCTAAAATAGCATTGACCGTTTTCGGCGCCATGAGAGAAGGGGTGCCGCCACCAAAGAAGATAGTTGAGATTTCTCTACCTTGTGTTTGCCTGTGATAACGCTCTAATTCAGAGAGGTAAGCTAAGAGCCAAACGCCCTCATCAAGGGCTTCCACGGTGTGGGAATTAAAATCACAGTAAGGGCATTTAGAGACACAGAAAGGCCAATGGATATATAAACCTAGAGGTGAAGTCTCGGCGTTCATTCTTTCTCGAAACAGGCCGCAACTAGTTTCTTGAAAGCGTTGGCTCTGTGGCTGATGGCGTGCTTGGTCGCTGGTAGCATTTCGGCGCAGGTGATCTCAAACCCTTCAGGGATAAAGACCGGATCATAGCCAAACCCGTTATCTCCCCGTGGAGGCCAAGCCATTTCCCCGTGAACATATCCTTCGAAACATTCATATTGTCCGTCTGGCCAAGCAAGAACAAGGGCACAAGTAAAGTGGGCGCTACGGTCTTTTTCCCCTTCTAACAAAGCCTCAATACGGTTCATGGCCTGATAGAAATCTTTGTTGGGACCAGCCCAACGTGCGGAGTAAATGCCAGGATCGCCACTAAGGGCATGAACAACGAGGCCGGAATCATCGGCCAAAACAGGAAGGCCTGATTCAGATGCAGCCGATTGAGCTTTGATCACTGCATTGGCAATAAAACTGTCGCCGTTCTCTTCAGGTTCTGAGAGATTAAGTTCTGCTGAACTGACAACTTCAACGTCAAAAGGGTGAAGGAGGTCGGCAATCTCAACGACTTTACCTTGGTTATGGCTGGCAATGACCAGCTTATCGCCATCAAATTTACGTGGAGGCATAACCTAGCCCTCTAACCCTAAGGCTTGGCGTTGCAGGGCAGAAAGTTCTTTGACCCCTTTTTGGGCGAGTTTTAAAAGCTCTAAGAATTGCTCTTCGCTGAAAGGGTCTTCTTCAGCGGTTCCTTGGATTTCAACAATACCGCCTTTGCCTGTCAAAACAAAGTTAGCATCTGCTTGGGCGTTGCTATCCTCGTCATAATCAAGGTCAAGAACAGCTGTATCTTCAAACAGTCCACATGAGACCGCAGCGACTTCATCAATCAGAGGGATTTCTGTCAGAATACCAAGTTTGACCTGTTTTTGAAAAGCCAAGTGAAGGGCAACATAGGCTCCAGTAATAGAAGCTGTCCGAGTGCCGCCATCGGCTTGAATAACATCACAATCAAGTTTGATTTGGCTTTCACCCATAGCTTTTAAGTCGGTTACGGCTCTTAAGGAGCGACCAATAAGGCGTTGGATTTCCTGGGTACGGCCTGTTTGTTTGCCCCGGGCGGCTTCACGATCAGTGCGTTTGTTGGTGGCGCGAGGGAGCATGCCGTATTCAGCCGTTACCCAACCCTTGCCACTGTTGCGCATCCATGGTGGAACCCGGTCATCAATGGAAGCCGTGCACAGCACATGAGTATTGCCAAAGCGAACCATGCAAGAGCCTTCTGCGTGGCGGTTGACATTAATTTCTATTGAAACGTCACGCATTGAATCTGGTGTGCGGCCTGAGGGTCTCATGGCTATTTACCTTGAAAGTTTAAAAAATTTTGCCGCAAGCTACCCCACTCAGGCTCAAAGGTCTAGTACATCCGTTGACTCCGGCACGGAACCTACTAAATTGCGCTCATGATTAGCGATTTAAATGAAAGATCGCGGGAAGTGTTCCGCCGGATTGTGGACGCCTATATGAATACGGGCGGTCCCATTGGTTCGCGTACCCTTTCCAAACAGCTAACTGAAAGTCTTTCCCCGGCCTCCGTGCGTAACGTGATGGCGGACCTAGAAGAGCAAGGTTTACTTTATGCCCCCCACATTTCAGCTGGGCGTGTCCCCACAGATGCTGGGTTGAGGCTCTTTGTCGATGGGCTGCTAGAAGTCGGAAACGTTTCCGCAGATGAGCGGGAAGCTCTTGAAGGGCGTAGTGCTGCAGAAGGTAAAAGTGTTGAAGGATTGCTTGAAGAAGTGACCTCTACCCTTTCAGGGCTTGCTGGATGCACCAGCTTAGTCACGGCTCCTAAAACGGAAGCGCCCCTCAAGCATATTGAATTTGTCGCCCTTAATCCTGGGCGAACACTTGTGGTTATGGTTGCTGAAACCGGGGTTGTTGAAAATCGGATTATTGAAACACCAACGACTTTGCCACCATCAGCCTTAGTCGAGGCAACCAATTATCTTAGTGCTAAGATGGTCGGCCGGACAGTCCCAGATGCCCTGAAAGGGATTTTATCAGAGCTCGACATGCAACGGACAGAACTAGACACTCTGACCACGAAAGTTGTTGAAGCTGGATTAGCAACTTGGGCAGGTGGTGGTGATGGCGGTACTTTGATTGTTCGAGGCCAATCCCATTTGTTGGAAGATGTAGCAGCAGTCAGTGACCTTGAGAGAATTAGAAACTTATTTGAAGCCTTAGAAACCAAAGAGTCCCTTCTTAAGCTCTTAGAGAAAACTGAAGATGCCGAAGGGGTTCAAATTTTTATTGGAGCTGACAACCAGCTATTTGATATGGCGGGATGTTCTATGGTTGTTGCTCCCTTTCATAACACCCAAGAGCGCATTATTGGCGCAATAGGGGTTGTCGGACCGACCCGGATCAACTATGCCCGCATCATTCCTATGGTGGACTTCACGGCAAAGCTGATCGGGCGTAGAATTGGATAAGAGGAAAATGTCGGAAAACAACGAAAATAACCCGGACGAAAAAAACGAAACTGAAGCTGAAGTATCAGCAGATGAACAATCTCCAGAGATCGTTGAGGAAGCGGTTGAAGAAGAAGTTCTTGATCTCCAAGATGTTAGTGGAGGTG
>JAPHRK010000048.1 GCA_026196105.1 Rhodospirillales bacterium
CGCGCCGTGATGACCGCCTATTTATCCTGTCTGGAGAACCTGCGAGACGATCCCACCGCCACGCCGTTCAGCATTCGCAACTGGATTGAAGACGACGAGCGCGACGGTTTCATGTTTCTCACATCACGCGGCGACATGCACGAGAGCATCAAGGGTCTCACCACCTGTTGGTTGGAGATCGCCGTCAACACCTTGCTGTCGCTGGAGCAAAGTTGGGATCGCAAAATCTGGATTATTCTCGATGAAGTGCCATCCCTCTATCATATTCCGAGCTTGCAGCCGGGTATGGCCGAAAGCCGTCAGTTCGGCGGCTGTTTCGTCTTGGGCCTGCAAGTGTGGTCGGCGATGCGCGATATTTACGGAGCCAACGGAGCCGAAACATTGTCCGGTTTGGCTCGAACGCGGGTGGTTCTGTCCACACCCGACAAAGCCACCGCCAATTGGTGCAGCGAGGCATTGGGCAACGCGGAAAAAACCGAGCTTCAGGAAACTGTTTCCTACGGCGCACACGACATGCGCGACGGGGTGTCGTTAGCGGAACGCAATGAGCTACGTCCCATCGTCTTGCCCACCGAGATCATGAGCCTTCCCGACCTTAACGGCTTCCTGCGCTTGCCGCAAAACTTCCCCGTAACACGCTTCACCATCAAGCCGGACCTGTCCGAAAAAATAGCCAAGCCGTTTGTTGAGCTTCCGCAACAAGAGACAAAACCACCGCCTCCACCGATACCACCGCGCCCAACGGCAAAGCCAAAACCTAAACCCAGAAAGAAGGCAGCGACTAAGCCACCACCGGCTGGTGAAACTGCACAAGCAAAACCGAGTGAGAAACCCCAACCGCCTGCGGCGGAAAAACCGGCACGGCCCACCAAAGAGAAAAAGAAAACACCCGCACCCGATGCCGATCTGGATGAGGGTTTAAACTTCTAATGCTCTCCATATACGCCATCACCACGCCGGAAGGCATGTCCACCTATTACGATTCCGACGGCTATTACGCAAAAGATGACGAACAGGCGCAAAAGGCCAGTCAGTGGCATGGCAAGGGTGCCAAGGCTACCGGATTGGAAGGTTTCGTCACCCCGGAAACGTTTCAATACATTCTTGACGGCAATACGCCGGACGGGCGGCGGTTGGGGCGCATGGTGGACGGGGAATGGAAACACCGCGCCGGAATAGATCTCACCTTCTCGGCTCCCAAAAGCGTCAGCGTCATGGCTTTGGTCGCAGGCGACGAACGCCTCGTTGCGGCTCATGAGGCGGCCGTCAAAGCCACGCTCGATCATATCGAAGCGAAGGTATTGGAAACCCGCGTTTGGGACCGTGCCAGTAAGACCCAGGTCAAGGAACGCGGTCTCGACATGATCGCTGCCCTGTTCCGTCATGAGGTCAACCGCAATCAAGACCCGCACCTTCATACCCATTCGGTGATCGCCAACATAGTCCGCCAATCTCCAGAAAACGGGGGGGACGGTAAATGGCGCTCCATCGAAGGGGCCAGCCTGTTCCATCACAAGATGGAATTGGGGGCCATGTACCGGGCCGAACTGGCGATGAACGTGCGCGAGCTTGGTTATGAAATCGAACGCACTCACATGGATGGGCGGTTCGACCTGAAAGGCGTACCCAAGTCGGTGCTGGCGACGTTTTCCACCCGTTCAAAAGAAATCCGCGATGTCTTGCAAGGTTATGATTATCAGAACGCCAAGACCGCCGCCGTCGCCACCTTGATGACGCGCAACCACAAGACCACGGTGGACCGCGATGCGCTTCACAAAGATTGGCATCGCCAAGGCGAGAAGCTTGGACTGACCGCCCGCATTCCTACGGAACCTGTGCTTGCGGACAGTGCGCAAGAAAGCCGCCTCGCTGCCGAGGCTGTCGATTATGCCATCCGTCATCTTTCGGAACGCTCCAGCACCTTCAATCTGTCGGACCTGCGCACCAAGGCCAACGGCTACGGGGTGGGACAGTTCCGGCCACGGACCTTGGACCAGGCCGTCACGTCCAATCACCAGCTTATTCCCTCCAAACACAAAGACCATGAAGGTCAGGAGTTCGTTACCACGCGGGACGCCATCGCCAAGGAAAACGAAACCATCACATCTATGAAGGCGGCGCAGAACACCGTGCAGCCGTTCATGGAATTTAGTGAGATCAACGACGGGCTGAAGGACACGTTTCTAAACGAAGGCCAGCAACGTGCCGTGCGCGGTTTGCTCACGGGCCAAGACCGGATCATGGGCATTCAGGGGTACGCGGGCGTGGGCAAGACCACCCTGCTCACCGCTGCCCGCGAGTTGGCCCAAAAGCGCGACTATGAAGTGATCGGCCTTGCACCATCTGCCAGCGCCGTCAAAACCATGCAGGATGAAACCGGCATCGCATCGCGCACCTTGCAGAAGTTCCTGGGCCAGTACGATGGGTACGCTCATGGGCGCGGCAGCGAAGAAGGCAAAGTCGCCGTTCAAGACGAGTTCAAGAACAAGCTCATCGTGCTGGATGAAAGCTCGCTCGCTTCCACCACGCAAATGCGCGATCTGTTCCGCATTGTCGAGGCCATCCGTCCGGCGCGTCTGGTTCTGTTGGGAGATGAAAAGCAGCTTGATGCCGTGGACGCGGGCAAACCCTTTGCCCAACTCCAAAAAAACGGCATGAAAACCCTGAACGTGGATGAGATCGTTCGGCAGAAAAACCCAGAGCTTAAGACTGCCGTGCACGCGGCCATCGCGGGCGATATCCGCACCGCGTTCGCCAAGATCAGCAACAACATCATTGAGGCGGAGGAGCCGCAAAAGGATGACAACGGCAAGATGGAACCCGGCGCTCGGGACGATGCCCTTGCCGCTGCCGCGTTCACCGCCTGGAATGCCCTGCCTATCGAGGCACGCGAAACCACCGGCATTGCCGCCCCCACCCATGTTCTTCGTCAGAGCATCAACGGCTTAGTCCGCGAGCAATTGGCGCTAGAGGGACAATTGAGCGGCCCGGAAAAGCAAATCGACGTTCTTAAATCCGAAGGCTACACCAACGCACAAAAAGGCCGGGCGAAAAACTATTTTCCCGGCGATCAGGTGATCTTCAACCGGGCGCGTAACGGTGTCGAGCAAGGCGAAGTTCTGGCTATGGCCGGTGCAAACGAAGACACCAACACGGTCGCGCTCAAGCGGGAAAACGGCGAAATCGTCTCGCTCAATCTCAATCAAAACCGGGCCGCACAAGCGGTTGATATCTTGCGCGCCTCACCACTTGATATCCGCCAAGGCGACCGCATTCGCTTCACCCGTAACGACGAAAGCCTCGGTTTGATCAACTCCGGCATTGCCGATGTCACCAACATCGACAAGCAGGGCCGTGTCACCTTGGAAAAGGAGGACGGCAGCAGCTTGACACTCGATGGAGATTCACAGGCGTTGCGTTTTATCGACCATGCCTGGGCATCCACCGTACACGCTTTTCAGGGGCGCACCGTCGATAACATCATCGGCGTCATGCACTCTTCCCACCCGCACCTGACCCACCAGAAAGCGTTCTATGTGGAGATATCCAGGGCGCGGGAGAACGCCATGCTGATTACCGATGATCGCCAAACTCTTGGCAGGACGCTCACGGAAGTAACCGGGGAACGCATCGCCGCCTTGGAAGCGACTCCTGAATACAAATCACTGGTAACCAGCCCGGAATTGAATCCCGAGCCGGTTCCAGAGGTATCCAACAATCTCGATAAAGATATTGATGTGGAGATAGATAGATGAGTCACCCAACGAAGGTTCTCAGTGTTCGCGTTACTCAAGAAGATATTGCTCTGTTTCAGCAAGCCGCTGACGGCCAAGGTCTCGATTCACCCGATTGGATGCGCGCCGCCCTTCGTAAAACGGCCTTGGATCAAGTTTACGGCGGCAGCAACCCCTTCCCTTCCAACCTTGGCGAAACAGCTTTGTTGCGCGCCGTGTTGGTGATTTTGCAATTGGTGGGCGGCGATACGCCGGAAGAAACCAAGAACATCTACGTGAAAAAAGCCGCCCGTCAAATCGAAAAAATCAAAGCCGGAGATTGGTCATGAAACTCTCTCAAACACCTTACGACGAACATCCCTTCAATTGGGAAAAGTACAGCCGCCTCTACGACGCATTCAATGAGGTTGCTGACGGCTTCCACGATCTCGGCCATGTCGAGTTGGGTCAAAGGGCGGAACAGGTTCGCCGGGCCATCTCCCGGCTTTGGGACGACGTTGTTGTCACCGAGCGCACCGAACAATCATCACAAAAGGAATAGCCCATGAACACCTCCCCCTAGTCACTGACTAGTCGATACCTAGTCACTACCCGGTGGATAGACGGTCACTACCCGGTGACTACCCGGTGACTATCCGGCGAATATCCGGCCCCTATCCAGTCACGACCTAGCCCCTACCTATAGAAAAGGAATTCACTATGCCCGTAATAACCTTCGCAAGCTCAAAAGGCGGTGCTGGAAAAACCACCACCGCTCTTTCTCTTTCTCACGTTCTAACCCATCGCGGCGCTGCGGTGACGCTGATTGACGCCGATCCCAATCAACCGATTATCGAATGGGCGAACCAGGACCCCGACCACGTACCTCAAAACCTTCGCATTGTCCCCAATGTGACCGAGGAAAACATTGTCGATGAGATCGACGCGGCGGCGGCTCGCGACCCGTTCGTTCTGGTCGATCTGGAGGGATCGGCAAACTTGGCGGTTTCCCATGCCATTGGCCGCGCCGATCTGGTCCTTATCCCCATGCGTGGCAGCCAGTTGGATGCCGATCAAACCGCCCGTGTTATCAGGTTCATCAAACGCGAAACCAGAGTTTATAAGCGGCAAATTCCTTACGCTGTGGTCTATTCCTGCACATCCCCTGTAATCAGAAGCCGTGACTTCAAGAATATCGACCGGGAACTGGTTGAGAACAACATTCCGGTATTGCCCGTTGAAATGGTCGAACGGGCCGCTTTTGGGGCCATCATCAAATTGGGCGGCACGTTATACGATCTGACGGCGAAAGAGGTTCATAACCCCGAAGCCGCCATCGACAACGCCGAGAACTTGGCAAAATCTGTAATCAAGTTCATTCGCGAAAGGGCCGTGGCATGACGGGAAGGAAAGGGAGCGGTCTTGATCTCGGCGACGATCCTACGGACTCGGATGGGCTGAAACTGGACGATTTTAAGCCCAAAGAACAGCCGCCTTCGCGTGCGGACAAACCCAATCTCCAATCGGCGGAAGAGGCAGGTTTTACGACGCGCCACGCACCACCGAAACCGGCACCTGCGCCGGTTTCAAGCCGGGTCGATGGGCGAAGCTTGCGCACCACCAACCGCACCACTCAGCTCAACATCGCGTGCTGTGAAGAAACTCGTGAACGGTTCTGGACGCTGGCCCATGCGGCTGGAGTCCAGGCCGGAGAGGACTTTTTAATCCGCTTGATGGATGCGTTCATGGATGAAAAACAATAGAAAACTGTAAACACGCTCTGCATATATTGTAGACAATTGTAGACAAGGCCATGACAACATACTGAAAACAAAGAATTGTCATGGTGTTGACGATTGAATACACAAAAATCCTGATGTAAACATCCCGAAAACCGCAGAATTCCGCCATTTTTCCCGCTTTGCTACTTGTAGCGACAGGTGTGTATGTTTAACGCCAATGGGCGTCACTGAAACAGCGAGGGGCAAAGCCCTTTTTTGCTGTTCAGGTTCAGAAGATGTTATGGAATACAAATGGTCCTTGTGGGGGACGTACAGGGGGTTCAGGGCTGCGTCGTTTTACCCGCGAAAGGGATAGTCACCCGAAGGGATGAGACGCGCCTTGGCGGCTCAGTGACGAGCGGAACGCGAGGAGTATAGCCCGGTTCGTCGCAAGACGAATTTGCCCAAAACTGTTAGCTGAAAAAACAACCTGAACTGATCAGAAAACACCATCAACAGGCACTCAAAAAAATCCCACCACAACAAAAGCCGTTCCCTCAAAACCTCCACTCCCAACCAACCAGGGGTGCCGGGGACTGGTCCCCGGCTGGGTCAAGGGCAACGCCCTTGGTTGGCGTAAGCCAATGCGGATCGTCACCAATTAACAAGTCAAAATCCGCCTTCGGGTTTTGGCCGCAATTAACTCAGCAGGCGGGCAGAAAAATAGCCCTGCCGGAGATTACCGACAGGGCTTGTGTGTTTATGCGTATTTCTTTGTGGGGATGCCCATGCCCCGGGCTTTGTCTACCAAATTCTCGGTGATGCCGGTTCCGGGGAATGCCAGCACACCGATGGGCAAAATTTCCAGCATTGCGTCGTTTCGTTTGAACCCGGCGCGGGATTTGCCGTATTTATTCCAGTCCGGCTTGAACACCACTTGCGCGACCTTTCTGGCGGCGGCCCACTTGGCGGCAATCAGATCTGTGCCTTTCGGTGCGCCTCCGTGAACCAACGTCATATCCGGGTGTTTCTTGTGAGCCTTGTCGAGGGCTGCGAATATCAGTTCGTACTCGTTGAAGTCCATGCCTCCGGCGACGACCACTGTGGGGCCTTCGGGTGCCTGTGCCAGTGTCTTTTTGCGCTCGGTGGCGGCGAGGAAGTCCCGGCTGTCAACCACGGCGGCGGTCATGTGCGATGTGCTGATGCGTGATCCTCGGCTTGGCATCCACGGGTGTCCGGTCTGGACTGAAAAAAGTTCGGCTGCGTGGTCGCGCATGGTTTCAAAATATTCGCGGGCGTATGATGTGGCTTTGGCCCGGATTTCCAGCTTCTCCAGTTCCACCGATTTTACCTCGGTTCCGTCCTGTTCGCGGATGGCGCGGCGGATATCGAAGCTCAGTTGGTCGAAACCCTTATCCAGGCGGTCGAGCTTGCGCTGGAAGACGTTGACCGTGTTCCACAGCACGTCGGTTGCCTCGCTTTCCAGGCACGTATCTGTGAAGAGCTGGGCCAGACTGTCAAACACGTTATCGAGGGTTGCAAAGCTGATGTCTTGTTCGGGCAGGGGCCGGGGGTCTACTTCATCTGCTGGGGGCATGGCACCGAAGAGCTGCATCCTGTTCATAATGTCGTGGGTGGCGCTCTGGCCTGTCAGGCTGTCGGTGATGTCGGGTGTTTCTGAATACATTTGTTTAGCTCCTTCGTTGCGGCGAACGGTTGATCCCGCTCATGGGGCTACTTTGCGGATCGTCTAGGGGCATCCATCACCCCACCCCCGAAGGGGGCTTGAGTGGGGCCGCAACGAAGTGAAGGACTGGCTGGGACAGCTTTTTTGCCTCGCGAGGAATGGGCGTTTGCGCCCAGGGGAAAAAAGGTGGTTCAGCCAGTTGATCTATGCCCCCCGATCCGCGATGCCCCACTCATGAGCGGAATCAAACGGTCGGTGCAATGACGGAGCGGATGTGTTCAGATGCCTGTCATTACCGATAGCCTGACCGGACGCAGGTGCCCGTGAGGTTATGAACTGTTTGTAACTCGCCTTGCCCCTGATGAAGTAGCCCCCCGGCCCCGGCACGAAGCCGCAGCCCTCAACCCGGTCGTGTTTGATAGTCTGGCCCAACTCTTTACTGCTTGCTGGCAAGGCTGCTGGCGTGCTGTGGAATACGGGCAATGCCTTCCAGCCCCACCGCCTGATAAGGGGTTCGATCATCTGAGCAATCTGCCGCGCCATCCGTGAACAGGACGGAATATGCAAAGATGGAACTGGAGAAACTGGAAATCCGGACAACTCCACCAGCCTGCGGCTGTTTTGGAACCATGCGTGACCATGCTGCTCTGCCCAAGGCCAGATCGGGCAACCGTGGATGCCGGGGCGGGGTTCCCTCACCTGCCACCATGATCGTTGCCTTGTGGTTGACAGCCGGGACTTCCTCGCTGCCATGCAACCAGCCACTTGCCAGCCGAAGGTTTTACGGTGGTCGTCGCCGGAGGCATCCTCAATTCAACACCTGATATTCGCAGCCCTTGACTAGGCTCACCCTATCCCCGGCCTATCGGCTTCATAGGCGGCGTATAGGCACGGCCTATTGCCGCCCTAACCGCTGCCCAGTCGCGCAAGTGGTGTTCAAGGCGGAATGGTATTTAAGAAAATCCCGCGCCGGGTTCAAACGTAACGACCAGATGCCGATTACAATGCCATCGGTGTGCTGGCATTCCCCGGAACCTGCACCACGATTTAAAAGGCAAAGCACGGAGCATGGGCATCCCTGCAAAAATTTCACCCGCAACAAGCCCTTCGGTAATCTCCGGCATGGATATTTTTCTGCCCGTTCGCGTATCTGTCGATCCGCTTTTGCCCAGGTTATAATAAATTTAACATCTCAAAGTTTTAACAGCTTAGAAATATCCCTTTTCACAGACCCAATCTGGCGCTTTCCGACTAATTTGTTTCGAGCATCCGAACGCCACCCTTTTGAAGAATTCCACACTTCATTTGGGCCAAAACAAAGTACGAATGGGTTGCTTCGATTATCAAAAGAGCGCCGGACCATTCCAACTCTAAGGTATCCTGCCATATGGGCCATTCCAGAATTAAATATTTCATCCCCAGTTTTGATCAACTCACACTGGCTCATATCTTCACTCAGACTATTTTCTGTAGCCCATGGTGGAGCAGGAAACATAAAGCAGGCTACAATTGGCTTACCAACATGAGATTTAAATTTTTCGCAACGCGCAGCATCTGGCTTGATACGTGATAGAACATAATCAGAAGCCTGCTTAAACGCTTTAGCGAACTCTGGCGTTCCAAATCCTTTGCCGGATTTAATCTCAAAGGCCAAGGCAATGTCATTGTATTGTTGGTCCAAAGGAATTGCGACAATATCCGGGCGAATTGTCAGTTCACCAAATGTGGCGTGCTGCACATTGACTTCGCAATACAATTCGAAATGCCCTGACAAAATATCAATTAAGTATTCCTTCGCTGATATTTCGTCGCTAAACACTAACTCTGAACCTAAATTCAAGATACCTCCATCCGCGTTATTCAAAACAACAAGCCTCTTAGGCCAATTTCAGTAAGAGCTTACACGATCAGGTAAATTCAGAAAAGAGGGGCTATGCTCCGCCTTGGCGTACAGCCATAGGCGATGCGAGACTCCGCCAGATAAAACGCCTCCTACCCATTTGCCACCATATGTAAAACATCGCCATGACAAGCCGCTGGAGCGCACCAGCACACCAAATGCTTGCCACGCAGTTCGCGCTTGATAACCGCCTGAAGTTCCGGACGGCACCCGATATACGCACTAAACTTCTCGACCACCTCCGCCCGTGATCCATCCCTGCCCATCTGAAACGGATTGCCCCATTTGCCGGGCCGTCCGATATAAACAGCGTTTGCCGGGGCTGTGCCTGATCGTTTGTTATGGACGCATGTCATCGTATTTTCTCCCGTTATGTGTTCAATTACGCACAACCATTTCTCGCCTCTGCCTCTGGGCGTCACGAAGCATCGCCTTGGCGTTCAGCCATAGGCGGTGGGAGAACTCCGGCGTTGACGGGGTAATGAGAATTGCCATCCACCCCGTGCAAGCGCAGGGCAGAAGACAGCCAGCGGCGTTCAGCCGTTTGGCTTTGTTCAGGATGCCTGTGAGGACTGGCACAGCCATAGACCGGGCCGGAGGTTCTGGCGTTCAGCCATGAACCAATCGGCCACGGTCATGGCGTGATGGCTTCACCAGCTCGGGACAACACTCCAATAGTTATCTTGCAGCCGTTCGCGTTCAACGACCAAAGCCTTCCGATTGTGAAGGTGTGATTGCAACGCGCTCCGCAAGGCCGAGCGGATCGGTTTATGTTGCCCGATGTCGGGGCAAGCCTCACGAATAGAGCGACACAGCGCCAGAATATCGGTGCGGATGCTTTTAAGTTCGTCTGCAATATCCTCGATCCTGATTGAAGCAGATTCCTTCGCTTCATATTCACGGGCATCTTCGCCCGCACGTTCTGCCAGGCGGTCGGCCTCCCGGGCCACGCCAAACTGGTCATCGTTCCAGACCTCGGAGAGGTCGAGAACAAAACCGTCACTCATGCTCTCGCCATAGCCAGCGACGAACCGCTCTTGCCCTCGTTTAGAGGGTAAGCGGAAGATCGCGCCGCGAAAGGTTTCTTCGGCATAATTATCCGAATACCAGCCCGTATGGCGAAGCCGCAGGCTTTCGTCGGCCCAGCCGACAAAGCGCAGGCCAGCCTGTTCCGCGTTTTCATAGAACCGCCGTGCGGCCCGTTCAGGGTCGCTGGCGTTCATGGGACAATGTCGCGTCGTCAAAGGGCGAAAGCCCTGACGATAGACCTGACGCATGTCGCCATAATGCGGATAACGCGCAGCAAGAGCCTTCAGGCTCGTCAAGCGGTCGCGGGGTGATTTGCCCAGCAGGGCGGTGATTTTGATTTCCATGATGTGTCCCTCCATAATGAGAAACGGCGGAAGCCCGAAAGCCCCCGCCGTGTGTTTTTGCTCAAAAAGAAGCGACTCAGAACGGTATGTCGTCATCGAGGTCGGCACCACCGCCGTAGTTGCTATAGTCGTCATCCTTGTTCGGTGGCATATCATCTGCGCCACGATCATCGAGTTTTTCCAGGAACTGGATTTGGCAACCGGGCGTAACCGCGATTTCGGTGGTGTAACGCTCGATGTTGCTCTGGTCCGTCCACTTGCGGGTGCGAAGCATACCCTGCACGGCGGTCAAGCGGCCCTTGCGAGCGTGCTTTTCCAGAACCGAAACCAATCCCTTCTGGAACGTCACCACCCGATGCCATTCCGTGCGCTTGATCCACTCGCCTGATTGTTTGTCTTTATAGCTGTGGTCGGTTGCGATGGACATGGTTGCCACCTTGTCACCGTTCTGCATTGTCCGAATGTCTGCGTCCGCGCCAAGATGCCCTACGATTGTTACGCTGTTGATGCTATACATTGTCTTAATCTCCATTTGATTGTTGAATAACACCCAAAACTTTCTCGCCTCCCCCTCTGCACGGTTGCCACACGCTCGATGCAGGAAGGGGAGACACAGCGGGCGCAACAAATCACCAGTGCAAAAATGCCCGGTTCATAAAAATTCTGGATTGTGAATTGATGTATCGCTGCCTGTTAAATCAGGCACGGGATGAGAGCGAAGCGAAATCAATCAGTCACGCATGTTAAGGACAAAAAATGACTAAATGCGTTCAATTTTTTGAGCAGTTTTAACGCGGTAATTCGACAACTCAGCATTGGCAAATGGTCATTCGCTGACATCAAGGCCACGATGCACCGCCTTGGTGGTAAGCCAAAAATGATGGGGGGTGCTCCATTGCCTTTTAATTCTATTACTCTTATGGTTGCAGTAAGTAATTTGCTTCTGACGGAAAGAAAAAACGGTCGCAAGCCCAAAACCTAATAACTAGGAAACTGAATATGAACGGCGCACAAGGTACTCTTTTCGATGAGCGATTCTTGCTAGAGTATGCTGGACCAATAATGCGCGACCCAAAAACTGCTTTAGTCGAACTTGTAGCAAATGCTTGGGATGCTTACGCTACGGAAGTAACCATTATATGGCCAGATAGCAATACATCGTTCAGCATCTCCGACAATGGCACTGGCATGACACCAGATGAATTTGAGCAGAGATGGAGAACCCTTGCCTATGACAGAATTAGCCATCAAGGAAAATAGCGACCCCTCCACCGGACTCACCTCTAAAAGTACAACGCACAGTCTTCGGACGTAATGGAAAAGGCCGATTAGCAGCATTTGTGTTCGCTTCACCCTACAGAGTAAGGACATGGAAAGATGGCCTTGAGATCATTTATGAAATCAAACAACGGCTTGGAAGTGATCCTTTGGGAACCACTGAAATCAAAAAAAATGAAGATAACGTAAAAGGTCATGGGTGCGAAGTTTTTGGCTTAACACCCATGAGCATTGGATTGAGTGCGGACAACGTTCGAGAAATTCTTAGTACGCGTTTCCTGACTGACCCTAACTTTAAAGTTTCGGTAAACGGAGTTTGGGTTACGTTTGAAGATGTCCCCTCAAACTGCATAAGCGAAATGCCCATTGAAGTACCAAACCATGGAACTGCAAAATTATTAGTCATTGATAGTCAGGAGACAGACAGGACTACAAAACAACATGGAATTGCATGGAGAGTACAAAACCGCCTTGTTGGCGAGTGTGACTGGCGATGGATGGACAATGAGAAAGTTCTTGATGGACGCTCAGTCGAAGCAAAACGCTATACGTTCATTATATTTGCAGATTTTCTTACACCCGCTGTTAATGCAGATTGGACAGGTTTCAAGACAGACCTAGCTTTATGGCAGGAAACAGACGCTGTTTTGCAAGAGGCCATTTTCACCATCATTAAAGGAATAACAGAAAAAAAACGTGCGAAAACAAAAGAAATCGTTCGAAAAGATCATCGAAAAAAATTGAAAGCGATGCCGATTCTAAGTCGAGAGCGTTGGAACCAATTTTTAGATAATATTGTCGATGATTGCCCAAATCTTTCCGACACAGAAATTGAGCAAGTGATGAAATTGCTCACCAATATGGAAGTTGCGAAATCGCAATATAGCCTTCTCGACAAGTTACATAAACTTAGCCCGGATGATATCGATGATTGGGATGCTGTTCTTGAGAGCTGGTCCGTGCAATCCGCCAAAATCGTGCTGGATGAAATTGAAACGCGGCTTAAGCTAATTGAGGAAATTCGAATAAAAACAGAAAGAACTGAAACGGATGAAGTTCAAGAGTTACAACCGCTGTTCAAACAGGGCTTGTGGATATTCGGTCCGCAATTCGAAAGCATCGAATTCACCTCAAACCGCGGCATGACAAACGTAATAAAGAACCTCTTTAAAGTAGATGATACAGGTTCACGCAACCGACCCGATTTTGTTATCATTCCCGATAGCTCAGTCGGTTTCTACTCACGCCCGAGCTTCGATAAAGAATTCAACGAATCTGGCACTAGAATTTTAGTAATCGTAGAATTAAAGCGCCCCGGAATTACAATTGGCACCGAAGAAAAAAGCCAAGTATGGAAGTATGTTCGTGAACTAATAAAAAAGGGCTATATCACAAATTCAACTGAAGTATTTGGCTATGTCTTGGGCAATAGCATTGATCCGACAGAGACAACAGAAACTACACAGCTTGATGGTCGTGTTAGAATTCGCCCAATGCTCTACGATACCTTTGTTGGTCAGGCCGAAAAGCGAATGCTTAATCTACAACAGCACGTCAAAGAAGCGCCATTTATGCAAGAAGTTCTAAAAAACCTCTATGTTGAGGACAATAATGACCAAGAAGATCTTTTGAATATGCAGACCGCCGAGTGAACAGCCTTCCAAAACATGTCAATTTAAGCGCCCTTGATCAAATCGTCATTGAAATCCGGCAATCTTGGATAAATCATCCGCGTTTTGACACCTTGCCTGAGCGCACGAGTTTCCAGCATTTTTGCAGCGCCCCGTCCTGCCGCGCCGTTATCTGCGGCTATTGTCAGGTTTTTTACGACTGCCGGGATGTTGAACGCTGCCATGTGGGCGGAGCTTAGTGTTGCGGCCAGTGCCTGACCGGGGTGGGTTACGGTGAATGACAGGGTTGATTCCAGCCCCTCGCCGACCAACAGATGATGCGTATTGATTGGTCCGACCCGGGCGGCGTTGCCGTTTAGCTCTCCCAGGGCGCGGCGTTCTATCAGGTTGGCGTTTTTGTCCAGGAACATTCGATTGATGCCCGTGAACTTGCCCGCATTATTGTGTACGCCGACGATGATCGCCGGGCGGTAGGTATTGGCGGCAAACCATGCGCGGGGATGGAAGCGGAGCGCACCCATTCCTTCGCGCAGGGCAATGCCGCGCTTACCCAAGTAGCTTTCGCCCAGGGTTCCAGCCAGCGGACGGCTATCGGCGTACAGGCGTTTGGCTATATCCGTGTTGCTTGATTTTTTGCCTTTGCGCTTTGAGTTAGAGCTTTGCGGCGGTGGTACTGGCGATAATCTCAGAAAATTTGCGGCTTCGACCATCGCGCTCGATAGATCAGGCAAACCGCGTGACAACTGGATGATGTCCAGCAAGTCACCGTGTTGAGCCTCGGCTGGATCATTCCACTTGCCTGCAACGCCGGGGCCAGCAAGGCGAACGAACAGGCTCTGGCCTTTTTCGTTTTGCACATTGCCGACCTGCCAGTATCGCCCGGCCTTGCGACCATTTGGCAAATAGTAGCGACACACCGCCTCGGCGTTCAGCCCGAGGCGGTGGGAGAGTTCCGATGCTTTCATGGCTCAAGCTCCTGTCAGCGGGAAGCGTTCCAGCACTTTCGCCAGAATTTCCTGACCACCCGCACCGACCGGAATGAAGGCACGGCGTTTGTACTGGATGATTTCGGTCATACAGCCGAAGCCTGTCAGTGTGGCGAAGATGTCCGAGCCGCCATCGAAGCTCAGTTCGACACGGTTTTCAGCCATCACCCTCGATCTGCGCAGGCGAAGCCCTCGTATCAAGGCGTATGAATTGCCATCGTCCAGCACCGAATTCCAAACGGCCTCAAGCGAAAGTTCCGGCGCTTCCAGACCCAACGCTGTATAGAATGCTGGCAGGTCTTTCTCATGCAGCACCCGGCCCAACAATCTGCGGCTATCGTCGGTTTGCAGGCGGTAGATACGCAAGCTGCCACGGCCCATACGATCCCAGATCGGCAGCAACAACCCTGTCACCAGATAGAACGACGATGTATGGAACTCTGGCAATGCCGCCAGTTCCGTTTCCCATGCTTCCTTGAAGCGATAGAGGGCTACTTCCTCCCATTTAGAGGTCATCAGTTCGATCTCGGTCATGCTGTCGGAGTCCAGTGGCCTAACCAGACGGACGCAAGGTTGCACCGCTCCTTCCACGGTCATGCGACTACGGCCCGGAACCTGCAATGCTGCCCGACCTGATTTTGCATTGACCAGGAACTTCGCATCCTCAGAGTGACGCGCCACCACGTCTTGAAACGGCAACGGTGTCAGCTTGTCCTTGCGGGTGATTTTCAGGCTGCTTGTTTTTGCTCCGGTGCGGCCATGCGTGAACACTTCGCGGGTTTCCGCCACGGTGAAGCTGTGCGCTTGCAGCGTCTCCACGCCAACATCCAAACCACCACTGGCCCGCATTCCTTCAAGGATTTGTTCCATCACCGTCTCGAAGGCTTCAAAGATGCTGTTCTGCCGAGCAATGGTCAGGGCCAGCACCCGGTTAAGAAAGCGGCTCATGGGCGGCAGTTCCTCGCGTACCGATCCATCGCCATCAAGCAGCGACAGGCCCGTTTGCTGCTGGAAGGTCTCCAGCGAACAATTTTCGACCTCGCCGCGCACAATCTGGCGATAAAGCTGGCGCAGTGCGGCGCGGGCATACGGGCTTTCCAGATTGTCTTCTGATCTGAACATGCCCTGCCCTCCGGTCTGGCGCTGGCCCTTGGTGATCGCGCCCAGAGTGTCCAGCCTTCTGGCGATGGTCGAGAGAAACCGCTTTTCGCCCTTCACATCGGTTGCGACCGGGCGGAACAGCGGCGGGCAGGATTGATTGGTGCGGTTGGAGCGGCCCAGGCCCTGAATAGCGGCATCGGCCCGCCAGCCCGGTTCCAGCAAGTAATGCACCCGGCGGCGCGAGTTCTTGGCATCCAGATCGGCATGGTACGAGCGCCCGGTGCCACCAGCGTCGGAGAATATCAGGATGCGCTTTTCGTCATCCATATAGGCCTGAGCATCCGAGAGGTTGCTGGAGCCAGGGCGCTTCTGGACTTTGACAAGCCCTTCTTCTCGAATCAAACGAAGTTTGCGCCCGGTGACTTCGGACACATTGTCTGTGCCAAAATGGTGCAGGATTTGATCCAGCGCAGTCGGCACGGCTGGCAACCCGGCCAGATGCTCGATCATGGCATCGCGCTTGGCTTCGGCGGCGCGGTTGAACACCGGATTACCCTCGGCATCGAACATGGGGCGTGAGAGCTCAACACCGTCTTCGTCGGTATAAACCTCGAACAGTTGGGTCGGGAACGAGTTGGCCAGATAATCCAGCACGTATTCACGGGGCGTAATATCGACGTTTAAATCCTGCCATTCGCTGGTTGGGATATCGGCAAGACGGCGTTCCAGCAAGGCTTCGCCCGTGGATACCAGTTGCACGATCACCGCGTCACCGCGTTCGATGTCGGCCTTGATGGCCTTGATGAGCGATGGGCATTTCATGGCGGTGAGCATGTGGTTGAAGAAGCGTTGTTTTGAGCTTTCAAACGCCGATAGTGCTGCGGCCTTGGCGTTCTTATTCAACGTTCCGTCCTCGCTGGAGATGTTCAGGGCTTCCAGCGCGGCTTGCAGGTTGTTGTGGATGATGTGATAGGCTTCCGCAAAACTGTCATAAATGCCAATTTGATCTGCGCTCAGCGCATGTTCGAGAATATCAACCTCAACCCCGTCATAACTGAGTGAACGCGCCGTATAGAGGCCCATTGCCTTGAGATCACGGGAGATGACTTCCATCGCCGCCACCCCGCCCGCGTCCATCGCCTGCACAAAGCCGGCACGGGTTTTAAACGCAGTGTCTTCACCCCACAAGCCAAGCCGTTCGGCGTAAGCCAGATTGCTCACATGGGTGGCTCCGGTCGCAGAAACATACGCAACGCGAGCCATCGGCAAAGCCCGTTGCAAGCGCAAGCCCGCCTGCCCCTGCTTCGATGCGGTCTTGATGCCACGATCACCTTTTGACGATGTGGCGTTGGCCAGCGCGTGGGATTCATCAAACATCAACGGGCCATCGAAGTCCGGCCCCAGCCATTCGACGATCTGTTCCAGCCGCGATGTTTTGCCCTGCCTTGCGGATGAGCGCAGCGTACCGTAGGTCAAAAACAAAATGCCGTCCGTCATCTGGATCGGCTGGCCCTGCTTGAACTTGGACAGCGGCACCACTTGCCTCGGATCGCCACCCAACGCCGCCCAATCCCGGCGAGCATCTTCCAGTAGTTTGTCGTTCTTACTCACCCACAAGGCGCGTTTGCGACCCTTGAGGCGGTTATCGAGAATAATCCCGGCCACCTGCCGCCCTTTGCCACAACCCGTACCATCGCCAAGGAACCAGCCCTGCCGGAATTGCACCGAGCGCACCTTGTTTTCGGCTCCGGCTTCCATCTCGCTTTCACCAGCCAGATCATGATGCTGGTTCACCGCCCATTCGCCGGGGAGGATGTTGCTGTGGGCTTCACCAGCGTAGATGATGCTTTCGAGCTGTGCGTCCGACAAAATGCCATCGGTAATCAGGCGTTTTGGGAGGTCTGGCACATAAGTTGGCTTGGGCGGAGCCACAGAAGCCATTGCCGCCGATTGCACCAGCGATGTGGGATGGGGGTTGGCCCCTTCAATACTTACCGACTGCGGAGCGTAGGTCTCGTACAGACAGTCTTGCAGTTCCTCGCTCGGTGCCTGCCAATCCAGCGTTTCAAACGCCAGCGGCAGAGCGTCGGTAATGTCGATGGGTTTGGGTTTTTCGGTTACGGGCGCGGATATGGTTTTGAGCGCCGGAGCTTTGGTGGGCTTGATCTCGGCAATCTTGCCTTCAACCGCCAAGCGATCCGGCACGTAGCGTTTCACCAGACGCAACAAGTCAGCCGTGCTGTTGACCAACTCCGGCACATAGCCCGAAAAATCCTTCGGATCATCAGCCGGAAGTTTGTCGATGATGGTCAGACGGGTCTCGAAGCTGGTGCCATGCTTGGCGTAGATTTTACCGGCCAATGGAGCCGAGAACACGATCTGACCGATCCCCTGAAGCCGTACAAACGCCTCGCGCCATTTGGGACTGTCAGGCGCAAAGTTCCGCCCGGTGATCGTCACCAACCGCCCACCTTCCGCCAAGCGGTTCAGCGCAGAGAACACATGCCGCCCGGCCACTGCCGGTGATGTCTTGGTCATGGTCGGCGATGTGGAAAACGGCGGGTTCATCAACACCACAGACGGCACAAACCCGCGTGGTAGCAGATCGTCAATATACTCGGCGTTATGATCGGAAACCGCGACATCGGGGAACATCTGTTTCAGCAAGGCGCGGCGTTTGGGTTCAAGCTCGTTAATCCGCAAGCCAGCCGTGCCACCTTCGGCAAACAAAGCCAGCAGCCCGGTGCCAGCCGAAGGTTCCAACACCACATCATCGGCCCCGAGCCTCGCGGCCTGTGCGACAACATAGCCAAGCGGCAACGGTGTCGAGAATTGCTGCCAGCGCTGCGAAATCTCCGAGCGCCGGGTTTGCGTCGCCATCAAAGATTGGAGTTTCTCAAGTGTCGCCAGCACTGCCAGAGGTTCACGCCGGGCCAGAGCATCACGATACTGGCGCACGAACAGCAGCCCGGCGAGTTCCTGGGCCTCGTAAACGTCCTTCCAATTCCATGCGCCTTCAGAGTCCGATCCGCCAAACGCCGACACCATCATCGAGCGCAAGGTCTTTGCATCCAGAGCCTGCCCCTGGCACAACACCGCCAGCAATGCTTTGGCGGCAGAAATGAGCTGCAAAGCGCGATCCGGCTGGCGGACTTCGGACGTGCGTGAAAACAAGTCACCATCCAGAACGGACGGCGGCGGGGATGAAGTGGGTGATGTAAGGGCTGCGGTTTGAGCTTGGGTCATGGGGAACCTCCGTTGGTTATTGCCGAAGGCTCTCCTCGCCCCCGGCTTGTTCCCCAAAACCTTTCCGGCCTTTAACTCTCAAAAAAACACCGCCCACGGTGTTAACCGGGGCGGCATAAAGGACTTAACGTCCAGTCAGATCAAATTATATTAGCACTTCACCCAAAGCTGAAATTCCTTCTCTAGTTCCGCCAATTTTTCTCAAAGTGACCTGACAAAGGCTGAACTTCAGCGGGGGGGGCGCCATTGAAAGTCACACCCAGATATGTCGCTGCGCGAGTTGCTCCAACGTATAGGAATTTCGTAAAGAGGTCGGGATAGGCTTGAATTGTCTGATCCAGCCCCAGAAAAAAGACAGCCTCAAACTCCAATCCTTTAATGTGTTGGATGCTGAACACGCGGACATCCCGGTCATTCCCAACGACTTTCCCATCCTTACACGCCACAGCGGAAAGGCTGATTTCTTCAAGCCTGTCGTTCAGCTCAATTGCCAAAGGTTCAACTTGATCTTCACCATTTACAAGAACGGCAATCGTCGTTGCCTTCTGGATCATTCGATCTATCTCTTCAATTCGAGATGCCAGCCAATCGGCAATTTCAACATTGGTTCTCAGCCCACTTCCCCAAACAGGGGGCAAGCCTTCGACATCAAGCCTGTCTGGAAGAACGACATCCTCGGCAGGGGAACCGCCAAGTTCAGCAACCTTTTTTGCAAATTCGACGAGACGTCGACTTTGCCGATAAGATGTCGTTATCCTCTTCCGTTCGATTGCAATACCGAGCCAATCCAGTTCCTCATTAGACTTGACCCCCCAAGAGGTCAGTCGTTGGTTGAAGTCTCCACATATGAAAAAAGACCTGATGAAAGGGTGTGAAAGCTCATACATACTTGCAAGTTGAATTCGCGAGAAATCCGTTGCCTCATCTACAAATACCTGCGCTCTTTGTAAGTTGCGGACAGCTCCCAATATTCCGCTGTCAGGCACATTACCTCCAGGCTGCTTTCGATATCCACTGAGAATTTGATTCGCAATCTGCAATGAAGCTAGAATAAGTAAATCCAACTCTTTCCAAAAGATATCAGACGATTTGCCCGGCACCGCGCAGTACCAACGCTTCTCTTTTACTCGATCTGCCCTAAATCGTTTGTACTTTATCGCGACACTCCGAATCAAAAGACGATCAAGGCGCTCAAATTTGCGCAAACGAGTTTGTTCAGTAAGGAGCTGACCGAGCCGTTGAACATCTTCCTCTGAAGGCAATCGGTCAACGCCTAGCCAAGACAGAAGCATTCCATTTTGAGACTTATCGGATACTCGGCGCTTCGCAAATCGCGCTCTTGCATGAGACTTTACAGCCCGAAAAAGTAACGCGCTTGCCTCTCTTCCACTTACCAGCCGTCCTGCTACAGGTTCAGCTATCAAATCATCGTCATCTTCAATCTCACCGTCAATTTCATCGTCATCATGCTCATCCTGAGACATTTGCCTAAGTTGACTTGAAATTTGTTCACGGAGCGACTTGGGGAAGTCTGGGTTGTCATGGGAAAGTTTATTGCGAGTAGCAGTAAGAATACGTTCAATATCGTCTTTACGTTTGGATATTTCGCGCCGTATCTCCGGGACCAATTCACCGACACTCAGAGCTATTGAGCTATAATATGCATTCTCCGAGGACCGTAATATTCGAGCTAGGCGTGTCCCTAATGACCGAAGGCCATCCCCATCTCTGGCCCGAAACCAGTCTGCGTCTGCGACAAATTCTAATTTATTCTCTTCATCAAGGTATCTTCGAAAATCGTCGAACCATGACGCATCGTCGTTTGTATCCTCTTGCAGGTATTCTTGTTTCCGCCGCTCGACAAAAGGCCCTGAGCCGCTGCCCGTTCGCAACAAGTGTAATTTCTCCCTTGCAATGTCTCGTCGAAATTCATCCCATGTTCGGATGTGGGAATCAGAGGCGACCTGCCCTTCTCTCGCAAAAGCCTCTTTAACGTATTGCCTCAATAGTTCTGTTGGCGAAAAAAGGAGCCAACTGGCCTCGTGCCGGAGATCTATATCCTCTTGGGTTTTCTCTACAAGTTGAGACTCATTTCCTGTTTCCCTAAGCGCCTCCCAGTCTGTCTTCTGCCCCAAGCGCCGAATGAGCGTTGTAGTTTTCCCCGTACCAGGAGGTCCTGAAAGGAAGCAGCGACTATTCAAAGGCATCCGGAATATTTCATCTTGATGCTTGTCCAGAATAGGTTGGTCGCGCAACCCCATATGGGTCAAAATCGCCCGCCGCACCCCCTCGACAACGTTCTCACTTTCCTCATCCCCCCAAGGATCAATACCCTGTTTTGCCTCTAGTGCGCCCCTAAGAGACTTAAGAGTAAACTTGCCAATATCGCGGATATCTATTTCGGTATTAAACGCATCCCATTCCCCTACTTGCTGGGTAGGTTTTAGGCGGGAAGAACTTTCGATTAACAGGCCGCGTTCTTCACCTGCAATGCCAAATGTCTCTTCATCACCTGCCGCCAACGCCGCAATTCGCCCCATCTTGGAATTGCGCCCAGCTATCTTAAAACCTGGCACGGGAATCGGAGTACCACGAGTTATAAAAACCGTGTCTTCATTACCATCGTCGTCTGTGAAACTCACCCTGGCAATCACCGGCTGTTCAATCAGCGCCAAAAGGGCCTTAAACTCGCTGTCGGCGATATCTGAGAGAGAGTTGGCAGCCTGACCATTGTTCCACGTTTGAGGGTTAGTTAAAACACTCGCATCGCTACGGTGGTGTGCTTGCTTTTTCTCCTCTGCCTTTCCAACAACCGCTTCAATGCAGTCAAGCGAATTACTGGAAATATCTGCAATTATGTCATCTTTTTCAGTTTCGGTCATGCTTCCCCCTAACTAGCTGAGCAGGACCTTCATTCCAAGGCTCTCAACTTTTCAGAGAATACTAACAACACTACCATTGATGGCAACGTATATTTGGTTAATACCAAGCGAGAAACCCTGCACCCAAAAGAAAAACCGCCCACGGTAAAAACCGGGGCGGTTATTTCGGTAAAATTGAATGTTTCGATATTCACGACGCTTGCTGCAATTCCATATTGAAATAAAGGGACTTTGTTTTTGCATCAAACCCGGCTGGCTTGCGCCCCTGAACAAGGCGAATACTTGCCTGACAACCTTTGCCATGTTCAGTGGCGAATGCCGTGGCTTTAGCGACAGCTTGGTCAGTGGTTGCGACCTGGAATTCTTTTTTTGGAAACTCTTGCCCAAAATCGAACGAAGTGACGAAGAAGCCCCGTTCCAGCTTTGCCGGATATAGGGTAACGGTGAAGTCGCGTAGTTTTTTGGTCATGATTTTTGTTTCCTGTTCAAGAAAGGTTATCAACGATATGGCCTGCTTTAGCTGCGGCTTCCACGTATACTGACATGGAGGTGCTCGCCTCGAAAAAGCGGTCTCGCTCCAACCCAAGGCCCGTTTGGTTATTGCGGAAGTTTTCGAGGTCAACCCGACTCACAGGCCCTAATTCAGGCGACCCCATGCCTAAATCACACAATCCGTAGAATATCCCATCGGCATCCAATTCTGAGAGCAACCATGTGGCCGATCCCATTGGGTTGAATATTTTGACCACGGGTGGGTGGTCCTGATCGCGGTTGCGGCCATTGGCTAACAGCTTTTGTTCGAGTGCTTTGGTTAAAAGTTTCATCGGCGCATTCCTTGAGTGAGTGAAAGGGTAAAACCTCGACTTTTCCGTTCGGTTTCCCCCTTCCCTATCCGCCTCACACTCTCTGCCTATTCAGCCGCCGGAAGGCAGAATGCGTCGGGTAGTTCATTTTCAACAGTTGGCACTTCGGCAAGCGGCTGGTCGTGGTTGACCAGATAAGCCATGCCTTCGGGCAACCACCGGGCGGCGATTGCGGCTTGCTCCGGCGTTACACCGGGGGTGCGGTTTCCGTTGAAGTTGGCTTCCAGCGTGTCAGCCAAAACATCCTTCTTTTCACCAGAGTGGTTCTTGGCCCACTTTTCACCCAGCACAACGGCTGCGATTTCCAGTGCGCGGGCCTTGGTGACACGTTTGAAGAAGTTCTCGGCGTTTGGTCGCCAGTGCGCTGCCGTGTCGATGTTAAGTCTGCGCCCGATAACCTCGTGCAGATCGTTGCCGCCAACCCCGCCAAGCCGCCCCTGCATGGTCAATGCTGTGCAATGAGCGAACAGGCGTTGCTTATCCTCCATCGACATAGCTGAAAGGGCTTTGAACCCCGGTACAGGTGCCAGTTCCAGCCAGCTAATGTCGATCTCAGGCGATAGTTCCGCGCCCGTGGTATTGAAGCGTTCCGACCAGTTATATGGCAGGGTTGTCGTGAAGTTTATATCCAGCGGCTTGCCGGACATATAACCCACCTTCAACGTGGCATGGGCGATGGTGAACAACATCATGTCGAAGGCACAATCGAAGTCCCGCGCAAGATGTTTCTGAGCGATTTCCAGCCGGGTGTTGCCAAGGTCTTCCAGTAGCTTTGCACTATAGGTGCCGGATGCCTTGGTTTTCGCGTTAGGGTCGGCCTCCTGATCTTCGGGTAACACCAAACCGCGCCGAACTTGCAAGCTACCATCATGGTTGAGCGAAATCATGCAGCCAGCCCGAGCCAGGTCTTCGGGTTCATAAGCCTTCAGGCTATTTTCAAGAGCTTCTTCCTTGTCCTGAAGTTTCTGGTACGCTTCCTCGTCTTCCGGGCTAAGGTCATCATCCATATCCATCGTTTGATAAAGCTCCAAACCGTCCTGAATTTTTTTGGACTCAGCTTCCTGTTCCGGGGTCGGTTCGATATTTTTCGGATAGACGTTCTGGCATTCCTTTGTCGCCTCGTAAGAAAATTCAGGCGCGGATTGCATCCATTTCCAACCTTCGGCGGTTTGCAGTTCTGTGGCGGCTGCACTCAACTTCTCCTGACACAACCGCATAACCAAAGCGCGATCTTCCAGATATATTGAAGAATTTCCCTGGCTGAACAAATCTTGCATGGAGGCTCCGCCTGCGGCTTCATAGGCTTCCAAGCCGATAAATTGCACGAACCTGGAGTTGGCGGCAATTTTCTCATCAGTCAGCAAGCGCCGGACATGATGAGCGTGAAGGTGGCCGTCTTTGAGCTGTTCCCAGACAGCCAGTTGTTCGCCGTTATCATCCGTAACGGCAAAAGCCATAAGCGTTTCAAGGTTGATTTTGTCTTCGCGACAAGCCTCACGGATTTCCGGGACCACCCGACCAAGCCGCAAGCGTTGGCGCACCAGTGTTTCGGTGTTGCCAAAACGGTTAGCGATTTCTATGACGCTCAAGCCTTGATCTGACAATGCGGCGAAGGCTTCAAACTGGTCGAGTGCGTGCATGGACAGGCGAACGATGTTTTCTGCCAGTGATACTTCCTGCGGATCACCATCATGCACCAGACAGGCGACAGGGTGATCGGCACCGAGTTCGCCATCACGGACAAGGCTCTGCAAAGCCACCAAGCGACGGCCTCCGGCCAACACTTCGTAGCGGCCATTCTCAAGCGGGCGAACGATCAGGTTTTCAAGCAATCCATGTGAAAAAATAGAAGCCGCAAGCTCGGCTTGTTCGGCAGCGGTTGGCGGGGTTTTGCGAACGTTCAACGGGGATAGATCAAGGTCTTTTAGCGGAATATTGATATTCATTGTTTTAAGCTCCAGCGAGTGGCCGGGTCGGGCTTTCCTCCCCTGAACAACCACTCAACCAAACCTTTTCCCGCCTCCACCTCTCGCCTGTTTTGGCCTACCACAGCAATATTTGTAGATCAGCGTGTTCCGGGGGCTTGCTCCAGCCCTTGACCACTTCGGCAACCGCCTGCTTTTCCAAACTGGCGGGACTGAAGCCTGAACGCAGATCGTCCACCAGCTTGGTAAAGTCACCGTCAGACAGCTTCTTGAGCAGCCGCACGGCCACATTCAGCAAATCTTCCTCGGAATATCTGGCGCAACCAAAACCACTGGCGAAAATGCCAAACTTTGTATCGCGGATTGTCAGGGTTGTTTCGGTCATTGTCGTTGTCTCCTGGGTTTAGGTTGAGCCATGACCCCGGTGTAATCCTCAAGGAATTGCGGGGGCTGGCCTTTTCTGGGCATGATGAATGCGTGATCGATCTGGCGTTCCAGCGCGACATATTGAGCGTAGGGTTCCGGGTTCAGTTCAGCCGCGATCCGCAGATCCGCACGACTGGCCATGATGCAAAACATGCATGACAGGCGGGACATGCCAGCGGTGTAAGCCCAATGAGGCTGCTCTCCGGCCCGCTCGATCTCGGCGAACACTTCGGCCTCACTCATCTGGAAGATCGGCAACCAGTCAAACCAGTTTCGACCAGCCTTACTATTGCGCTCTGACCGCTTGAATGGCACGGCCTTGGCCCTGCGCGTGCTTTCCTCGGCGCGAAGCCCCATGCAGTTGACGATCAAACCATTAAAGCGCGGATTGGCTTTCAAAAAGCGGCGAATGTCGCGTTCAATGGGGTTACGCTTCAAATCCGATGTGCATTGCCGGTGCGTCGGGCCGGGCCACATGCCGCGATTTTCGACCATCTGAAGGAAGGTTTTCACCGATGTTGTCTTGATCGGCACCAGCGGAGCGACAGTGGCGACAACATGCTCCCAGGTTCCCGCCCAATCAGCACCGGGCAGATCGGCGTGGATCACCAAAAGCTGATCGGCTGGCACAAGGGTGCGAAGGCGCAAGAACATGGCCTGGCTGTCCTTGCCGCCCGAATGATTGACGACAAACAGCGCACCTTGCGCGATAAGCTCCTCAATCACCGGGAATTCTGACGTTTCATAGAAATCAAATTGCATGGCGGCACCCGGCGTTGTTGGAAGAAATGCGATTGCCGGGAAGGCTTCACCTCCCTCCAGACAACCACTCAACCAAATCTCTGCCGCCTCTAACTCTGGGTGCCGACGACTAGCGAATAGGTTGTCACTAGCTAGTGACTAGGAGTGCTGCAAATGTGTTTACTTCAGTTATAGATAAATGAAGTTCTTGGGAGGGACGGTTCAACCGGTAACTTTCAGGGTAGTTGTCGCTTTTAGTTAAATATTAAGCCGCCCTATTTTGTCGTTTTATCATCTTATCTTTTTGGGGGTTTAGGTAAACCTTTTTTATGGGTTCCCAGTTTCTGGTTTTGCCGCTCCATCGGTTTGGGTTCTTGGCTTTTGCCTTGGCATAAACCTGTTTGCGTTTGTTTAAAATGTCTGTGTCATTTCCTTGATGACGTTGATTTGGGGTTACGAACTTTATGGCACTGTGCAGGTGTTCATTGTTATACCATTTAACAAAACCATCGACCCAGTTGCGGGCCTCTTTGATGTCATCAAAAGGTGTTTCCGGGAACTGAGGGCAGTATTTGAGCGTGCGAAAGATGGCTTCAGAATAAGGGTTGTCGTTACTCACTCCAGGGCGGCTAAAGGACGGGACCACCCCTAATTGCTCCAAGGTCGCCAGCATAGTTGCCCCTTTCATTGAGCTTCCGTTGTCTGAATGCAAGGTTGTTTCTCCCGGCTTCACGCCCTCATTCTGGCAAATATCAATCATCAGATCAGCCGCCAGGGCACTGGTTTCTTCCCCATAGATCTGCCAGCCAACAATCTTGCGACTGTAAATATCAAGGACCAGATAAAGATAGAAAAACAGACCTCTAACTGTGGTTGGCAGATAGGTGATATCCCAACTGTAAACCTGGTTTTGAGCAGTCGCCACCAGAGCTCTTGGCTTTTTAATATGTCGCGTCGGGCTTGCCTTTTGGCGATGGGCCAATTGGTTGGTTGCTTGACATTACCGAACGCAAAGAGGCAGAACGCGACCTATCCAATGCTTATGAAGTCATCACAGATTCCATTAATTACGCCAGCCGTATTCAGCGATCAATTCTTCCGTCTGATGATTTCCTCAAAGAGGATTTGCAAGATCATTTCGTTATTTGGCAGCCCCGAGACGTAGTTGGCGGTGACCTTTACTGGTATCGCCGTGTTGAGGGTGGTTTCATTATTTCGGTATGTGACTGTACAGGGCACGGTGTTCCCGGCGCATTTTTAACGATGATTGCTAGTGGTGCTTTGGATCGCGCCCTTAGAGAGCATCCTAAGGGAGATCCCGCTGAGCTCCTCAAAACCATGAACCGCAGCGTTCAAATATCTCTGGGGCAGGACCAAGACGATGGGGAATCTGATGATGGGTTGGAATTGGGCATTTGTCGCATCAATTATGACACAAACGAAATAACCTACGCAGGGGCCCGTTTCTCTTTGTTTAAAGTTTCTGACGAAGGGGAAATCAAGGAAACCAAGGGATATAAGTCAGGGATTGGGTATTGCAAAGTCCCCATAGACCAAGCTTTTACAAACCACAGCCTCCAACCTACTGAGACGGATACTTATGTTATGGTTTCAGATGGTATTCTTGATCAAATTGGAGGTCCAAAACGCAGAGGGTTTGGCAAAAAACGCTTCTTAAAGCTCTTAAGTTCCTCAGCTGGCAAACCCCTTGAGGATCAAAAACGTATTATCCTGGATGAGTTTGAATCTTATCAGGGGGGTGAAAGTCGACGAGATGATATTTCGGCCCTTGGATTTAAAGTCAGAAAATTGGAGAGTTAATTGGCCCAATATTATTTCCATTTGAGCTCATGAAAACAGATAAGGTATGCAGTGCTTAGCTTATGGTGGAATGAGTACTACGCCTCTTTCAAGTGATTGAGTCAACAAAGTCTCCTGAGGGTCAACTTGAGACCATTGAATAAGGGTGGAGCACTTCCGCTCCACCCCAAGATTCAGATTTCAACTTGTTCGGCTATCGCCAAAGCATCGTCAACTTCAACACCAAGATAACGGACGGTGCTTTCAATTTTTGAATGCCCAAGCAGTATTTGCACTGCACGAAGATTTCCGGTTCGTCGATAAATCAGCGTTGCTTTTGTCCGCCGAAGCGAATGGGTGCCAAAAAGCAAAGGGTCCAAACCTATCTTGGCAATCCATTGGGATAGTAAGCGAGCATATTGTCTTGTGGTGAGGAAGTGATCAGGGCCACCCCTCCCCCCAAATAGAAACTCACCTGGCCTCTTACCTGTGCTTCGAAGAAGGTTGTCGATAGCTTCACGCGTATTTTCAGTAATTTCGAATTTGACCGGCCTCCCTGTTTTCTTTTGCCGAACTGTTGAGCGGTCCAGTGCGTATCCATGAGGAGCAACATCCTCAACCCTAATAGAGACGACATCACATCCCCGGAGTTTGCTGTCCAACGCCAAATTAAAGAGTGCAAGGTCTCTAATACGGCCTTCTAATTGAAGATGAGTTCTTATTGCCCAAACATGTTTTGGTTGGAGTGGTGGTTTGGGACCAATGAACTTACCCTTATTCCAGGGTCTCTTCTGTGATTTTTCTATAACCGGTTTCTGTTGTTCCAACATTCTCGTTCTCCTTGATTCGTTAAACACAAAGAGAAAGTAAGCAGTTGGAGCAGTCTGATAAGGTGTCCGGTACCAATGAACAGCAGAAGGTTTCACTTAAAGGATATTAATCTCGACTTCGCTTCGTGACCCAAAACGGACCTTGGCAAACTGTTATCGATCTATATACGCTGCCACTTTTTTCTCTAAACCAAAGTTCTATACGGTCCAAAACAGCACTTGGGTTGATTGTTGGAGTGTGAAAGGCGTGCTTCGTTGTCTGCATCAAATGTAATTTAGCAGGCCAATAATGGACACCAAGGCGCCCCAATCTTCCATCCATCAGAAAGCTCGTAGCTCGCCACAATCGGCTATGGTTTGGGACTTGCCGCTTCGGCTGTTCCACTGGTCTCTTGTTGTCGTTGTTTCCGTTGCCGGGATTACGGGGTTTCTATCCCCAGAATGGTGGTTGGATGTCCATGTTATTGCTGGTTACGCTCTCGGCATACTTCTGGCCTTTCGTGTTGTTTGGGGCGTGTTGGGCAGTCACTACAGTAAGTTTGGTAGTTTCCCTTTCTCAATTGGCAAAGTTTTTCACCACTTCGACACACTCATAAGCCGGACGCCCCATAAACATATAGGTCACAACCCTGTGGGTGCTTGGATGATAGTCATCCTTCTCCTGAATTTGGCGGTATTAGTCGTGACCGGGATAATATCTCTGGGAGGGCAGGAGAATTTTGGCCCATTGGCGTCTTCCATAAGTTCTAAAATCGGTGCCGTTGCTACCAATCTTCACGAGATTGCCTCTTGGGGGCTTCTTGCTGCTGTCGCCATCCATTTGTCCGGCGTGTTTGTGGAAACCTTTGTATTTCGTCAACCCCTTGTGCTGGCGATGATTACCGGCACGAAAACAATGTTGAAGCAGACACCCGCTGCTACTGACAACGGGCATGGAAAAAGAGGGATAGCCGTTTTTCTCACAACAGCCTTCCTGATTCTTGTCGGGGGTTTAATTTTTTCAAGCTTTCCTCCATCTGGGTGGAAGGAAGTTCGATTTCCAACAAACTATGCTTCAGAGTGTGGCGATTGCCATGATGCCTATCACCCAAGCTTGCGGACTAGAGAGACATGGCAATCCATCATGAGTGGATTGTCGGATCACTACGGAGAAGATGCTTCTTTAGATTCTGAAACAGAAAAGGAAATCACGGCTTTTTTGACCGAGAATTCTGCCGACCTGTTTGATACGGAAGTCGCCCATCGAGTTGGGAAAGTCTTAACGCCGTCATTTCGCATGACCGGTGTCCAGTACTGGAAAGAGCGTCACAAAGACATCAGCAAACCCACATTTCAACAAAAAAACATCGGTTCAAAAGTCAACTGCTCTGCCTGTCATAGCGATGCGGTGTCCGGTCGCTTTGATGACTACAAAATTCACATTCCAAATGGAGATAAAAAATGAAGACCTCTTTTTTTAAACAATTTCAACTATTGAGCATCGCCATGGTGGTTACGGTGGGCGTTGCTCCAAATGCTGGAACAGCCGCAGAAATACCCGAGAAAATTATTGCGAACTATTTTTCGAGTGCCAAATCATCAGATGCCAGCATCGACTCCTTTTCCGCAGATCGAGGGCGTAAGCTTTTCCTATCCAACCCAGCAACCGGTAAACCGGACACCCCCTCCTGCACTTCCTGTCATTCCAACAGTCCAATGAACCAAGGGCAAACTCGGGCGGGAAAAGACATTGCCCCAATGGCTTTATCCAAAACGCCTAACCGCTATGTCGATATAAAGAAGGTCGAAAAGTGGTTTCGCCGCAATTGTAAAAGCGTGTTGGGCCGTACCTGCACGCCTTTAGAAAAAGGCGACTTTCTAACATTCATGATCAGCCAATAATATTTTTCAAAGGAGTTTACCAATGTCCATTATTTCTCGAACCGCCTTCGCGGGAGCAGCCATCTCACTGTTAATCGGTGGGGTCGCCCATGCCAGTGGAGCAAGTAGTCGCTACAACCCGGTCCAAGATCAAACAACGATCAACGAATGCGGAGCTTGTCATATGGTCTTCCACCCGCAAATGCTCCCCGCCAAATCTTGGGATAAGATCATGGATGGGCTTGCCAACCATTTTGGCGAGGATGCTTCCTTAGATGAAAAAAATGTTATGCAATTGAAGAAGTACCATATGGAAAATGCTGCTGATTCCAAATGGTGGGGGGGTAAGTTTATGCGGGGTCTATCAAAATCTTCCGCACCATTGCGTATTACCGAAACCCCTTATTGGGTCCGAGAACATAATGAGGAAGTACCTGCTCGGGCATGGAAAGACCCCAAAGTAAAATCCAAGGCAAACTGTGTCGCTTGTCATAGCCGTGCCAATAAAGGTGACTATGACGATGACTAAAAAAGCCAGCCCACTTGTGTTGGAGTTGCAGATAACTACAATTCCAACACAACAAAGCATAATGGGGGATGAATTTGAAAAACAGACGTTCGTTTGAGGTGAAGTCCCTCGTTGTATCTTTCGTCGTCATCGCGATTTGCGAAGTTTTTTTCCTTATGGATGTGGCAGCCGACTTCTTTTACATCGACATTGCTATCGCTTGGATCGATCACAGTGCAATCGAACTAGTTTCGACCTTCACGCTCGCTTTTGCCTTATTTGCCATTGGGTATCAGATAAAATGCCTCCTAAAAGAGCATCGTGAGGCACAGGCATCTGTTCAAGTCGCCAAAGGTGAACTTCTTGCGGTGATCTACGCAAAATTCGATGAATGGCATCTGTCACCATCAGAACGTGAGATCGCTCTACTTTTGATGAAAGGGCTGACAATCCAAGAAATTGCAGATGTGCGGTCCACTCAACAGGGTACTGTGAAAAGCCAAAGTAGTGCTATCTATCAAAAGGCAGAGGTTAAAAGCCGCAATGAACTTGTCGCCTATTTTGTTGAGGACTTACTTGGCGACAATTTTCGTTAAGTCCGCAATTGGCTAATTGCTGCTGTGAAGCCTGACCTCCATTCGCGTCCGGAGTCGAGGGTAGTGCTGACTTCGAGAGCTTTCTTACCGCTTTTGCACGGACTCCGGACCACCATGGTAGCCTGTGGCCAAGCTCACTATTAACCCAATTCGGAAAAACAGCGCTATTAAAGTCCACGATCTTAGTTCATTGAGAACTGGTCACCCCCAGTCTAGCCTGCTTACTGGCTGCTCTTGCACAATGTTAGGTGCAATTTTTTCATGAGAATCAATTATGTATGGCTGCCCCAACTCATCTTCCAGAATGATCCCCGGCGGCATTTCTGAGTTGATCAGGAATAGAAAATTTCGAAAAACTATTGGGGGGCACAGAATAATTTCAGCGCGTAAATCAGGGCCATCGCATTGGAATGAAACCATTGAGCGGTCTATTCCCAAAAGTTCAATTCTTTCACCGCGTTTAAGGTCAAATTCAGTTATCACGCCAATTTCTATAACCTCTGAATGACCTTCAGAACTAGACGCTCGAACAAAAACACTCATTTCCCACTCCTACGTATTTTTTTACGATCAAGATGGGTATGTATGTCAGGTTATGTTAGAGACCGATATCGGGTCTATTTCCTAGGGTGAAGATATGATAAGCACTTTGCCATTGGATGTTGGTGACACCAAAAAATACATCAAAAAACTGAAAAAGCGCTTGGAAACCCATCAAGCATTTTTACATGGCGATTTCAGTGATCTAGTGAACGCACCTCCATGTTTGGACCTCCATGAATGATAAAATCTCGATTGTTTTTTCGGGCGACCTTGCCCCCAACACCAAGCGCCGTTCCATTTGCCGATGCCCCCGAAGGCAATCTTCCATCATTGCCGGGTCAACAAAACCCTCTGGAAAAGACCAGGGGACTCCGACCTTTAAGCCGCACTTAAGGTTGGGGGAGCAACTTGCAGGTCCGCGCGAAACCATGCGCATCACAAAAAGCTAAAGGAACTACTATATGTTTAGCAAAAAAAACCTTGTTTCTTCCGTGCTGGCAATCGGACTTGTTGTTGGTTCATCCGGCGTGGCCTATGCCGCCTCGGATGAACATTCCCATGACGGGCACGGCTCGGGCGATGTTGAACTGACGCTCAATGCGGGCAAAAAATGGCCAGGCGACGACAGCTTACGCAAAGCAATGGGAGAAATTCGAACTGTCATGGCTTCTCGCCTGATCGAAATCCATGAAAACCGTCTTCCCGCCAAGGAGTACAAAATCTTGGCGCAGTCCGTTCAAGGTCAAATCGATTATATGGTCGAGAACTGCAAGCTACCTGTTGCCGAAGATGAGCAACTGCACATCGTCCTCAACCCTATCATCGAAGGAATCGAGGCAATGGAGGAAGGTGCCAATCCCCGGAGCGGCGCAGTGAAAATCGTTAAAGCTCACAATGCTTATGGTAAGTACTTCAACCACCCAGGATGGAAACCGCTCGGCAAAAATCATTAGATCCCACAACTGGAAACTCGGGCTGCCATCGAAACCGAGCAGCCCGAGTATTTTTTTCAAGAGTCCGTTGACAATTAGCTCACCGCTGTGGTCTGGACAAATCATCCTCTGGTTAGGAGTAATGTGGAAGAACATGTTTGACATATTCGACGACAAGCACGCAGCCAGTGGGCGATTATGCCAGGTCCCTTGTGGAATGGAGTATTTTTTTGGCAGGAGTAGTTTGCGGGAAGGCTATGGACCCCACCACATAACGTTCCCTGCTCCTAGCCCCGGCTAAAAATCTCTCTCGCCACAGCGGTGTGCTAATCGTCAGCAGACCCAAGTATTTACCCGGTATTAAAGCTTAACTCGACGCTGAGAAATGTGCTTAAATCGGACAAACATTGGAAAAAACGCATGCGCATCTTACTAGTCGAAGATGACCCCCTTCTTGGTAAAGGGATAAGCGCTGGCCTCTCCCAGGCTGGGTTTGCCGTGGACTGGGCAACTGACGGGGATGATGCAGAAACCGCTCTTTCCACAACATCTTACGACACAATCGTCCTTGACCTCGGTTTACCAAAAACGGACGGCTTAACAGTTCTCAAACATCTAAGGTCGTCAAAAAATTCTATTCCTGTCCTTATTTTAACGGCCCGGGATTCAATTGAGGACAGGGTGACCGGGCTGGATGCGGGAGGCGACGACTATATGGTTAAGCCATTCGATCTTGCCGAGTTGCAGGCGCGTGTTCGGGCTTTACTGAGAAGATCTAGAGGCACCATTGATCCGACTCTGCACCATGGCCGGGTAACTCTGAATCCCGCCGCACAAATAGTCTGCCTGGACGACAATCCGGTCAACCTTTCAGAACGGGAATTCGCAACATTGCAGGAGCTAATGACCAACACCGGTAGGGTACTCTCCAAGACCCAGCTAGAGGACAAACTCTATGGCTGGGGAAAGGAAATAGAAAGCAACACAATTGAGGTCTACATCCATCATCTTCGACGAAAACTGTACCCCGAATTAATTCGCACCATAAGGGGGGTAGGATACGTTATGCCAAAGATTGAACCATGAACAATTCACTCCGCCGACGTCTGATGATCATCCTTTGTGGAAGCGTCGTTGCCGCTTGGCTTGCCACAGCCTTTTTCTCCTACCTGGACACAAAGCGCCAGATTGATCAAATGCTGGACACCAGCCTCATCCAATCTGCGAACCTCCTTCTCGTCCTGCTTAACCAATCGCCACCTGGTGAACTTGGGGGAGCGAGGCCAATTGAACTCGGAACGGAAAAACGACAAATGATCGCCTATCGGGTGCTGGCTGGTAACGGAAATCAGGAAATCAAATCCCCAGGCATGCCCACTTTTTCGCCGGATAACAGGCAACAGGGCTTCGATGACAGAACAAGCAATAACGAGCAGTGGCGTGTTTATGGAATTGAAACCGAAAAAGGTTTTTTTATTGAAGTCGCCCAACAACACAAGTTTCGAGCAACTTTCGCCGAAAATGTGGCAACGCATATCTTACATCCTGTTTGGTTCGCTGTTCCCTTGCTCGCCGTCCTTATCTGGCTCTCTGTCCGCTGGGGATTAATCCCCTTGCAAAAGGCCGCGGAAAACGTCGAAAAACGCTCGGCCAACAATCTTGAGCCCTTGAATTCACATGAAGCTCCACTGGAAATTCGGCCACTTCTTAATGCCCTAAACAGTTTATTTGCTCGAATTGGCGTCTTGCTTGGCAGGGAACGACAATTTACCTCTGATGCCGCACACGAACTACGAACTCCTCTTGCAGCTATCAAAACGCATAGTCAGGTCGCCCGACAAGCCCGAGATCCGGGAGAACGTAGCCAGGCCCTCGACAACGTTATTCAGGGAACGGACCGAGCAATTCGCTTGGTCGAGCAGCTTCTCGTTTTAGCTCGGCTCGACCATCAAAGTTTGTCCGCAACCCAAGAACCAGTGAACTTGACAGAAATCGTCGTAAAAGAGGTCATAAACCAAACACCCACGGCCACTGTAAAACAAGTCGATCTTGGGGTATCCGAAGAGGCGGATGAAAAGGCCACCATCACGGGCAATCCCGATCTATTGGATATTCTGATCCGCAACCTTCTGGACAATGCCGTGCGTTACACTCCAGAGGGGGGGAAAGTAAACGCAAGCGTCAGGCAAAGAGATAATCATGTCTTCCTGCAAATCGCAGACTCTGGCCTCGGCATTCCTGCGGAACGTCGCCAACGAGTGTTTGACCGTTTCTATCGTATTGAAGGTAGCGCCGAACAAGGCTGCGGACTGGGCTTATCCATTGTTTCAAGGATTGCCGAAATCTACGGTGCGTCGATCAAACTAACCGACGGACTTGGCACCTCAGGCCTTACCGTAACAGTTACCTTCCCGCTTCAGTCAACGTCCTCCCATTGACAAGGGGCTGGTGCCACCCACCACAATCACCAGACAATAATTTTCTTAATTACCAATTATAGGGAAGCCAAAACATCGTGACATTTCACCATCCAAAAAAACTGTTTCCGTCGTTTTTAATCGCATGAGGCAAGTCGCCTTTTGGCTATGAGCTGTAGTGAAGGTTGACCTTTATTCGCTTCCGGACTCAAGAGTAGTGCAGACTTCGAGAGCTTTCTTACTGCTTTAGTACGGACTCCGGACCACCTATTTCACGGCCAAAACTTCGCTTCGTGACCCTAAGCTGATATTTAAGAAATTCTCAGTCATCATCATCATCATCGTGTTTTTTCTTCCTTTTCTTGTACTTCTTGTCAAACGAAGGCACAAATTGGTATGGAGCACCTCGCTTCAAAGATTTCCAGGCTCTTTTAGCTTCATCTTCATCGGCACTACGGTGACAGGAAACACAGTTTTCATAATCACGAATACCTTCTTCCAAGTGCTCTTCTTTTATCTTCCAAGGCGTATGCTCATGGCACGAGTAACAGGTGTATTCTTTATAGTTCGGAGTTTTATGGCAGGTTGTGCATCTTTCATGGTGCTCATCAAAAACAAAGAATTTGGCGTGATCGAAGCTAGCTGGCTTCCATTTTTCAGTGCTGTGGCATTGGCCACATTTATCTGATACTTGTCTGTGCAATTTATCAGTGGGCACTTTGCCTTTATGGCATGAGACACATTTCTCAAGTTCAGTCTTCTTCAATAGTTTATGGTCAAAGATTGCTGGTTTCCATTTTTCTGAACTATGGCATTGTGTGCATTTGTCTGAAGCCTGACGATGCTTGGCATCTTTTGGCTTTTGGTGACAAGCTACACATTGTTCCCGCGATGATATGTCGAGTAGCTTGTGAGAAAATTTATGTTTAGTTCGATATACGGCAACACCCTCGTGGTCGCTATGACAAGCGACACAATCTTGACCTAACAATTTCTGATGGAAAGCGACATTGGGTTTTTTGTTAGGCTTAGGGGCTCCCTTTGTGGTCAATAGACCAATATCAGCAACCTTGTGGCAAGTGATACATTTCTCTGATGATGCTCCAAAAAGAACATCATGGCAGGCAAAGCAATTTGTTTCAGATGTTCTGTGGTCTTCAATTAACTTTCCAGGGCTAACCATCAAATGAGGGTATATGAATACCAACACAGCAAGAGCCGTGAGGTTAAGGGCGAGAATTACTTTGATGATTGGTCTCATTTCCACCCCCAGAATAAGAAAACACTAACTATATGGCCAATGCTTAGAACGGCGAAAGCATAAGATATTGGGAAATGGGCAGCGCGCCATTTGGCCATAAGGTCAAAGGTTACGGCATCCCAGAACAGTTCTTTCTCAGTTTCTTCCTTTGAAAGACCGTGCATTCGGTATTTTTCTTGTTTTCCAGCTATATGTTGCCGTGAACGGGCAAGTAAATACTGACCTATCATGCCACTGATCACATTGACCACCATAGCCCCCAGAGCCAGCCAGGGGAGGATCGCATTAAAGTGGACCCCGGCATGGACGAGAATCATCAGGGCTCCCAGCCATGTAAAAATTTCATGCATTTTGAGAAGGACTCGCGGACTTCCAGAGCGGATGAATTTGCGCTTCCTTAGGGAATAGAAAAGCGACAAAAGAATAAAAATAGTCCCTGGAATACCGAGGTACCGTCCGACCCAGATTAGATCATATAAATGGAGGATAAAATCTCCAACGATCGTCGCCGCAATCAGCACGACAAACTGAGTAAGAAAAGGGAGAACTTGGAGGCGCAGTAGTGACTTGTCCATAATTGTCCTCACGCTATCAAAGTTAAGTTACGTTTTGGACGGGAGATACAAAGGAGGCAGCTTCCTGGATCAGGATCAAAGTCAGGTTCTTGGGTGTAGTCAATTTCCCCTGCTTCTATGGTTGTTTGACAGCCTCCACAACCACCAGCCCGACAGCCTGATTCTACTTCCACACCATTTCTTTCAGCAAGTTCCAGTAAAGACCCTGAGCTCTCGTCCCAGGAAATTGATTTCCCTGATTTGCTAAAGGTTACTGTAATGGGCTCAGCATCAGTTTGCTCGTCAGTGGCGATAGGTTTTCGCGGCTTCGTCTTGGCGAGCGAAGCAGGCCCAAATGCTTCATAGTGGATGCTTTCATCTGGCACTCCCCATTTTTCAAGAGACGGTACGATGCTCTCCATCATTTGGCGGGGGCCACAGATATAAAATTGAAACAGTTTCAGGGGAAGGGTCAAGCGCAACAAAGTGATGCCGGCATAGCCTTTATGTTGATAATCGCTCCCAAAACTATCCTCTGGCAACGGTTTGCTGTAACAGATATAGAGCCGGAAATTTGAATGCTCCTTGGCGAGTGCTTCTAAATGCCGCTTCATGGCATGTTCCGTGCTGTTTCGCACCCCATAGAACAACCAAATTTCGCGAGAGCTTTTGCTCTGAAGATATGTATTCAGCATGCTCAGCATAGGTGTTATTCCTATTCCTCCGGCAATCAGAACAGCAGGCTGGTTACTCGCCTCCATAAAAAAGTGTCCTCCTGGAGACCGAACGTCCAGAAAATCTCCTACATCGACATTGTCATGGAAGTAATTAGACCCTAATCCGGCAGGTAAGTTTGGGGGCTCAGTTGGAGGTACAGACCGCTTAATCGAAACTCGATAATGGTCCAGTCCAGGACGATCAGATAGAGAATAACAGCGAATAACTTTCTTGAGTTCTTTCGAAACAGGATTCCTAACGGGCAGTTCGAAAGTAAGGAACTGTCCGGGCTTGAAATTAGGTAACGGGTCGCCATCAGTGGGGACGAGGTGGAAAGAACAAATACTTTGGCTGGCATCCTCATATTCTTTTTTGGCGACCTGGAATTTACGACTCCCTATCCAGGTTGGTTGTTTATCAGGAATGCTTATTGGTAAGCTCTCTTTGTACACAGGTTCTGCAGCAAGGCGTTGATCAAACCCATAGAGACTTCTTTTTACTTCCTGATAAACCTGCCAATGACGATAAAATGCAAGCATGCCAAACGTGGTAACTTGGAGGAATGCTGCCGCAAATATAAAAGAAACTAGCTCGAATGAAGTCATTTATTCTTCCCCCTCATTTTCTGGGATTATTAGTTGCAAGGTAATCTTATAACTTTAAGATACTCTTTTCCACAAATTAAACATGGCTGTTATCGACTGATGTCCAGCTAGTTGGTGAAGAAGCCCAGCTCCTGCATGTAGTGCAAGGTAACCCCACATCAACGGGCCCAAAACTTCATGTATTTCCTTCACATCGTGGAGCCAGCCGATCATTTTTCCATTTTCAGGGGCATAGAGAAAGATAACCAATCCACTTGCAGCCAAAATTGTCGCAACAATGAGGCCGAGCCCTTGAATTGCTCCGGCTAAAGGGCTTGGTTCAGAATTGTCAGGTAAGCGGAGCTTTACGAGCCCTTCCCCAAATGTTCGAGCGTCATTCCATACTGCCGTACGCCTTGTTGACGAGAACCATGGGATCAGTTGAGCCAGAGGAACTTTTCCAGGCCGAACCATTGACCACAGCCAGTGCGTGACAAGTACGCCGAGTAATGTAATTCCCAAAACTTCATGGATTTCGAATAAAAAATCACCCGCCCGTCCCGGTTTAGGGTGGGTCATCCCGAGACTGACGATCATCTGCAGGGCAATGCCAAAGGCAAGAAAAAGATGAAACAGACGGGTTAAACGATCATAATGCATAGAACTTCTCCAAATATATATTCTCAAATTACTGAAGTAGCGGCTTAGTTACAGCCACTTCAGTTTGCCCCGGCTTTAACGAGTTACAGATTTTTGCCCTGGCTGAATGGTTCCATTCACCGGATCAATGGTGATTTTAGTTTTCATTCCCCGTTCATCGGTCACTTTGGCTTGATAAATGCCTCTTTTGGCCTTGATAGAATGAACAACACGATACCCTTTTTGTTCTAGGAGATTTGAAACCTCACCTAAAGAAAGAGATCTAGGCGGTAGCGCATATTTATCGATACGGGGCTTTCCATCCCTCGTTAAGTTAGTCTTGGGAACCCTTTTCTCTTTAACTGTTACAATCCCCGTTTTCGGGTCAATCACAATCTTCAAACGAGAGCCATCTTTGTCACGGACAGTCGCCTCATAGAAACCATGCTCGATTTCGACTTTGCGAACATCATTGTATCCAGCTGCGCTCAATAACTGAACAGCAGAGGCAACAGATAAAGTGACGGGGGCTGTTTGTTTAGGGGCCATATCGGCGGAAAACGCTGAGACGGTAGTAAGGGTTAAGATAGTCAAAGATGCGATAGCTGTATTTCGGATAAAGGTTATCATAGGCTTAGTCTCCTGAAAGAAAAATCGGTTAGTTCGAGCGATACCGGCAAACCTTTTGATAGACTTGCCTTTTCGATCCATGACCAGACCATACACTTTGACACCTGTCCCTACGCTGAAAGCCATTTTAAGGTTACGTTCAGGTAGAAAGTCGTATCTTGCACGGAAACTTTAATAATGGAGCTCAAATCAAAATGCGGAAATTTTTACTGGCGATTTTAGCTACTCTTCCCTTTTTTATTGTAACCGCAGTACAAGCGGATGATGATCACCGAATTGCCAGAGAAGTTCTGAAAGCTGGAAAAATAGCCCCGCTTGAAACCATTTTAGAGCGGGTCGCTCTCCAATTCCCTGGACACATACTCAAAACAGAGCTTGAAAAAGATAGTGATGCTGAAGACGGATGGGCATACGAAATAAAGATATTGCGCGAAGATGGAGTTGTCGTAGAAGTAGTATATGATGCTAAAAACTTAACCATCCTAGAACTTGAAGAAGGTGGGAAGAAAAAGGTCGATACTAAATGACCATTTGGAGCAAGTTATGAGGGTACTTATTGTCGAAGATGATCCTGGTATCGCTCGGCAGATTGAAGTAACTTTGCGTGAAGCAGGCTATGCCATCGACTTGGCGTTTGATGGTGAAGAAGGACACTTCCTAGGTGATACAGAACCCTATGACGTTATCATTCTCGATCTTGGTCTGCCCGGAATAGGGGGGTTGAATGTGCTGGAGCGATGGAGAAACGATGGCCGCACTATGCCTGTGCTTATTCTTTCGGCCAGAGATACTTGGCGCGAAAAAGTGACGGGGCTTCGGACGGGTGCCGATGATTATCTTGCCAAGCCTTTTGAGATGGATGAACTGATAGCTCGTGTTGAGGCACTTGTACGTCGCGACGCAGGTCACGGAAGCCCAATTCTCAAGTGTGGTGGTGTAAAACTAGATACAACGAGCCAAAAAGCCTTTCTAGGAAATACCCTGCTAACTCTTACAGCCATGGAATATAGACTTCTCTCTTACCTGATGCATCACCAAGAGAAGGTGATTTCAAAGACAGAACTCACAGAGCATATCTATGAATATAATGATGACCGAGACTCAAATATTATTGAAGTGATGATTAGTCGACTACGAAACAAAATTGGCGCGGATTACATCAAGACCTATCGTGGTCGCGGCTATCAATTAACGGCTGACGATGACGAGTAGGGCATCCCTCAGCTTTAGACTCGCTGTGTCTTCAGCGCTGTGGATCATCGTGACTTTGGTGGCAACGGGGCTCCTGATAGTATTTTTATTCAAGGGTCATATTGAAAGACGTTTCGATCACCAATTAGTAGATCATCTCGAAGAACTCGTTGCTGCTAGCGAAGTTAATATTCATAACAAATCAGTCCTCAACTGGATACCTGCCGACCCTCGTTTCAATCGTCCCCATTCTGGTTGGTATTGGGAAATCTTGTCAAATAATGAATTTGTCCATCAGTCTAACTCTCTTCTGACAACGCGCCTGCTTCCCTTCTCTGGGGATGGTTCAATAAAAGCATTCTCACAAATACAAGGGCCATCTAATCAAGTTCTTCGAATACATTCTCGAATCATAAGACTTCCCAAAAACGCTATTCCCTACGTTTTTTCAGTAGCTGGACCTGTTTCAGATATCAATAGGGATATTTGGAAGTTTGCTGAAAGCATTGTCATTGTAATGACTATTCTTGCCATTTCACTTATTGGCATTGTTGTCTTACAGATCCGCTTTGGCCTTAAGCCATTGCGCCGGGTACGAGAAAACCTTTTAGACATCAAATTAGGTAATAAAAATAAATTGCCCACCGACTTTCCATCTGAAATTCAGCCCCTAGCAACTGATTTAAATGCATTGCTTGAATATCAAGCCGCGTTGCTCAATCGCGCACGTACCCAAGTTGGCAATCTTGCCCATTCCCTTAAGAACCCTATGGCTGTTCTTAAAAATGAATTGAAAGAAATACCGGGTGAGAAAGGTTTGGCTATTAGGGCGGAACTCGACACCGCAAGCCAGAGCATTGATCGTTATCTCCAAAGGGCTCGGATTGCAGGGGCACAAAATGTTCTTGGAGTTCGAGCTGATCTCAAGTCAGTGTCAGAGGATATTATTTTTTCTTTGGACAAGCTTTATGCAAAGCGGAAACTCGACATTCATCTAGAAAACTTGAACGCTTTAATTCTTCGAGTAGACCCCGAAGACCTTATAGAACTCCTCGGTAATTTGATGGACAATGCCTGTAAGTGGGCTACCAGCCAGGTGAAAATTACTGCGACGAGAGTGGAGGATAGAGCCGTTATCATTATTGAAGACGATGGGCTTGGTCTTCCCGCCGAGAAGTATGAAGAAATCATGAGACGAGGGACACGCTTTGATGAGACCAAGCCTGGCAGTGGCCTAGGCCTTGATATTGTAGCGGAAACGGTTGAATTGTACGGAGGGGAATTGGCTTTCTCTGCTTCTAAGATGGGTGGCCTGCATGTAAAACTTGTACTTCCTTTGGCTATCGGGTGAAAATTTAAAGGCTTGCCTAACTAATTAGTGAATTTTGCATCACTGATTATGTTTGAGAATTGAAAGGACAATCATATATTATATATTTCTAATGGGCCGCTTCTGGCTGAGGCTGTTGAAAAACTCTGCTTTGAAGCCGGTTCAACTAGCTGTTTAATTTATGGGAATTTTTTTGGCTCTATTTTCCGGTGTTACCGGGTTGGTTTTATCTGCTTGGTTGATGCTTTATGCCCACTGTTCACACCCCTATCGCCATTGGTGGCGGTTTTGTTGCAAGCTTGATCAGTCGTTTTAGGTTTTGTACTGTTGCCGTGAGCAGGAATTCGTCTTTGGCCCCGTGCAGGCCGCGTAACCTGAGCCGTGTCATTTCCAAATGGTGTTTGGCTTCACCGAATAACCGCTCGATCTTTTTGCGATTACAGGCGGACTGGTTGTAAGCATCGTTACCCCAAAGAGATTGAGCGTAATCACGGGCAGCTTGATTAATATCCCGTGGAATTTTTCGCGCTGGGGTTTTCGGGCAACAAAGGTGCTTTTTGGGACATTGCTGACAATCAGGTTTACTGGCTCTATAGAGTAAGGTCGTGCCCTCGTGACGTCGACCAGTTGTCTTTAACGGTTTTCCTTCAGGGCAGATATAAATATCGGCCTCAGCATCGAAGGTGAAGTCACTCCGTGAAAAAGTGCCATCCTTGCGTTTGCTTTTATCCCAAACCGGGATGTGTGGATCAATGTCATGCTCGACCAGCCAACCCAGCATCTTTCCGGTCCCATAAGCCACGTCCCCAGCAATATGTTCCGGCTTCAAACCAAAGCGATCTTCCGTCCGTTCGATCATGGCCTGTGTCACTTCAACTTCTTTGCTAATGCGCGTTGGTGTCGCCTCAACATCAAGGATTACGGCATTTTCCATGTCGATCAAATAGTTCATGCTGTAACCAAACATGACCTTGTTGCGCCCACGCGTTGTCCATGCTGCTGTCGGATCGATCGGGGACATAGCCTTTGGTTTGCGTTCTGGGTTGGTAGGTGCGTTCTCGCTCTCAAGGGCTTCCAGGTATTCTTTGATGGGACGTTGGGTTTGTTGTTTATCTGTCCAATCATAATCAGCCCCCTCGACCCGGGCAAAACGACTGGCATCCGCCTCGATTACACTGGCATCAACGGCAAAGCCCTCATTGCCTACAAGTCCAGCTTTCATACAATTACAAACAACTTCCTCAAAAACCTTGCGCAGAATATCGCTATCACGAAAACGACCATGGCGATTTACTGAAAAGGTTGAATGGTTGGGAACCTGGTCTTCAAGGCCGAGCCGACAGAACCAACGGTAGGCCAGGTTAAGTTCAACATCCTGACACAGTCGACGTTCCGAGCGGATCGAATAACAGTATCCGACCAGTAACATTCTGATCATCAGTTCCGGGTCAATTGATGGTCGCCCTGTGTGGCTGTAATACGGTGCAAGTTCAGTTCGAAGCCAGTCAATATCTAGGACAGCATCAAGTTTGCGCAACAGGTGGTTCTTCGGGATGCGGTCTTCAAGATTGAATTGGTAAAACAAACGATCTTGCTGCCCAACCTGTTCACCCAACATCACCGCTCTCCTGTTCAAAATCAACAGAACAAGTGAATCACAGGCAGATCATCTATTCAACTGAGTTTTTCAACAGTCTCGGCTATTAGCCGAAATGGAAACTGGCTACCTAAGAGGGGGTTAAAAGTCTGTTGTCAGGGGTAGAGCTGAATACTTGGAAAAATTTAGTAATTTTGAAATAGCGTAGATCAACCTGAAGCTCTATAGGTACCAACATGACTGACGAGCAGATCGCGGCTGTCCTGGAGAAGCCATTAGATCAATCCACCTGCCGTCGCAAGAAACCGCTCCCAAAGGGGTGGTTTTTTTATGCCTACACCCAACAGCAAAAGCCGTTTTCCATCTCGTTGAGCAAAGCGAATAAGACAGGTAGGCCCACCAAAGGGCCAGTAGGTGATATCACCTACAATATCCTGCCCCCACTACGACAGGAGAAAAAAAGGCGAAGTCGGGCAAAGTTGGGCACAAAAGGGGCAAAGTTGGGCGAACTTGGGCAAACACAGGCAGTCTATTGATTTCATTAGATTTTTTCACCACACCTATTCCTCACACGTTTTTTGTGTTTTCCCCTTGGCATTGTTGACCAATTTGGAGAGAAAACCTTTCTGAAACTTCTTGAGCAATACCCCTGCCCCGTTTATCAATGTATGAAACATTTCCAATTCAACAGGAGCCACCCAATGAACAAATCTGAACTCATAGCAGCTATGGCAGAAAAGTCTGGCCTGACTCAAGCAGATGCGAGCAAAGCCCTTGGGGCATTTTGTGATAGTGTTAGCGATGCCCTTGCCGGTGGTGGCGACATTCAAATCACCGGTTTTGGCGGTTTCTCCATCTCCGAGCGTGCCGCCCGTACAGGCCGAAACCCACAAACCGGTGCTGAAATCCAAATTGCTGCTTCAAAGGCCCCAAAGTTCAAAGCAGGCAAATCTCTTAAAGATGCTGTGAACGGTTAGACCACGCCATGCATGTTCCTCCCTATATAGGCAACGAGGCATTCGCAGATTTACTTGATGAACATGATTGCCTGTGTAGTTTTGAGGAAATTCGCTTTCGAATTTTCGCGACAATCATCAGCCCCTGGCAAGAAGAAGATATCTACCCGCTTATTGAAGAATTTTTCGATTACGATCTCCCTGATTTTTCCAGCGACGAGGAGAAAGCGGGCCTAATACTTCTATTTCTGGGACTTCGGAATGAAATCGATGAGCAGATACAGAGGGAGACGATAAAGCTGTCATCGGTCGATACCTATGACAGTATTGATGAAATTCTCTACAGCCGGATAGACTGCGTTTCATCAGGCTTTATTCGAGGCGTTTGGGGGGAGGAAGAAAAGCTCCCCATAACTCTAACCATGGCCTCTATGCTCACCTCTTTAGAGGAATCCTGCTTTAACTATGATCGCTTACTTTGGGAAGTACTGGATAAGAAAAATGTATCCGGTAAGCAAACCCAAGAAAGGTCTGAGACAGATTTACTGGCCGAGATCGCCAAAATTGACCAAAATACCGAAGAGAGCATGGCTTCTCTGGCAAAGGCTTTCCAGGATGACGGTCCTGCGGCTGACCGCAAGAAGCTGACTCATTTCAGACACCTGCTAGAAGTCCTTACTTTTTCAGACCAATTACCCAAAGAGGCTATCCGTGAATGTATCTTCCGCAAGGATGAGTTGGTTCCGGTCTTCATTAACATTTTACGCGATTTCACGAGGAACAGCCCTGATATTGACGATAGACAGAACGCTTTGCTCATCATCGTCCATATGCTTGGAGAAATCGGAGCCCCCCAAGCTTTCTCCCCCCTGATGGATATGCTGGAAGGTGATTCGGATCGGATTTATGAGCTTCTAGATGATGCTGTAACTGAAAGTATGGGAAAAATTCTGATCAGTGTTTTTGACGGCAATACGGATCGCCTCTATAAAATAATGGATAACCCTAAAGCAGATGAATTCATTTGCAGCGGTATTTTTGATACCTGGACCTATTTCGTCGCCGCCGGGCAGATAGACCGCGAAGAGGCGAAACAATACCTCTCAACCTTCTTTGAAAGAAACAAGGCGCGTAAGGAAAGTTATATTTGGCTGGCTTGGACGGAAGCCATCGCCCAACTTGGTTTCACAGAGCTTTCAGGCCTTGTAAGGCAAGCCTACAGCCTGGGAAAAATACCGCCAAGATCGCTTCTTCCGGAAGAATTCAACGAGATCATTGAAGAAGCATCCAAAACCGACGACCTGATTCTCTTTCTTAAAAAAGACGGCATATACCCCTTCACCGATACCATTGCCGCCCTGGGAAAATGGCACATATTTTCCGAACAGTATTTGCAGGAAAAAAGAGCAAAGGAGCTTGCCCAAAAGGACGAGCTCGATACGATCCCTTTCATGCCGACAATAGGCCCCGCCGTCAATCAGAACAAATCAGTTGGTCGTAATGACCCTTGCCCCTGCGGTTCGGGAAAGAAATTCAAAAAATGCTGCCTACACTGAGCGGTCCCAATTTCACGGATTTGGTTGTCGTGAGATATCCTGAGATAGCAGGGATTGGCTGCGGTGATTTTGCGAATCAGAATCCCAAATCGTCACGGCAGAATCTTGTCGTGAAAAAAGCAATCGTGTTGACTCGGTGTTGACTTTTTCTAAAATCACTACATTTCAGGTTTATTTCAGACAACAAAAAACCCGCTAGACTATTGATCTAGCGGGATTTAATTTGGTTGCGGGGGTAGGATTTGAACCTACGACCTTCAGGTTATGAGCCTGACGAGCTACCGGGCTGCTCCACCCCGCGACAAGCGAAGACCGAAGGTC
>JAPHRK010000038.1 GCA_026196105.1 Rhodospirillales bacterium
AACTTAAGAAAAAGGTTGAAGAAAAATCAAAGCCAAAACCAGAAACCCCAAAACAAGAGGCACCTAGTTCTCCCTTTGCTGTTCTGGAAAAATTAAAAAATCAATTTGCGGATAAAGACTCTAAAGAGTAACGCTGCTTGACCCATTGCTCTTAACGGGTTATCGCCTCTCTTCAACTTTTAACAGCAGAAATTGCGGACGGATAAAATGGGATTTAATTGCGGTATTGTTGGTATGCCTAATGTGGGCAAATCTACCTTGTTTAATGCGCTGACCTCGACTGCAGCAGCAGAAGCAGCAAACTTTCCCTTTTGTACCATTGAGCCTAATACGGGCCGAGTTGGTGTTCCTGATCCTCGATTAGCTATTATTGCTGAGCTTGGTAAATCAGCAAAGATCATTCCTACACAACTTGAGTTCGTTGATATTGCCGGCCTCGTGCGTGGGGCCAGCAAAGGCGAAGGCTTGGGTAACCAGTTTCTCGCAAATATTCGTGAAACCGATGCCATTATCCATGTGTTGCGTTGCTTTGAGGATGAAAATATTACCCATGTTGAAGGGGGGATTGATCCGGTTCGTGATGCTGAGACTATTGAAACCGAACTGATGCTTGCCGATTTGGAAAGTCTTGAGAACCGGATGAATAGTTTGGTTAAAAAAGCACGCGGAAACGACAAGCAGGCTAAAGAGTCTTTGGCGATGGTTGAGCGGTGCTTAGAAGTCCTTAAAGAAGGTCAACCCGCCAGAACAGTAGAGTATACGAACGACGAAGCAAAAACCTTTCAGATGCTGCAACTCCTGACTTCAAAACCTATTCTCTATGTTTGTAATGTTGAGGAAGAATCAGCGGCTACTGGAAACTCTTTGACTGAGAAAGTTTCTGAAATGGCAATAGGCCAAGGCGCCCGCGTCGTGGTGATTTCTGCCAAGATTGAAGAGGAAGTGGCGCAATTAACGGATGAAGAAGAGAAGAAAGAGTTTCTTGAAACTCTGGACCTGGAAGAAACGGGACTTGCTCAGATTATCCGAGAAGGCCAAGCCTTGCTTAACCTCATCACCTTCTTCACAGTTGGTCCCAAAGAAGCCCGCGCTTGGACTGTTCGAAATGGTGCTAGTGCTCCTGAAGCTGCAGGTGTTATTCATACCGATTTTGAGCGTGGCTTTATTAAAGCTGAAACCATCGCCTATGATGATTTCGTTGAGTGCCAAGGGGAAAGTGGTGCCAAAGAAGCAGGTAAAATGCGACAGGAAGGCAAAGCTTATCCAGTTAAAGATGGTGATATCTTCCATTTCCGCTTTAACGTGTAATAACTCTTTTCCGTTCCTCTTCTTCTAGGGGGATGTTGGGAAGTGCTTTACCAATTTTCGCCCGGCCCCCTCCTAACCGCCCCTAAAAGGGGAGAGATTGTTTTTAATTCACAAAAAATTCTCACAATCCCACCTTGCACAATTTTTCAACTATTCTAAATTACGTCCTAAGGCCTAATCAAATGATTGGGCCAAAGAATTTTTTGAACTCTTTTAATAGGGACGCGATATGACAATTTCTGTAGGCGATAAAATGCCTTCCGGTACTCTTAAAACCATCCTGGCAGATGGCCCTTCTGACGTCAGCACAGATGATCTTTTCAAAGGTCGTAAAGTGGCTTTTTTCGGTGTGCCTGGTGCCTTTACCCCAGCTTGTTCAGCAACTCACCTTCCAGGTTACGTCGCTAATGCTGATGCCCTTAAAGCCAAAGGCATTGATGCCATTGCTTGTATGTCTGTAAATGATTTTTTCGTCATGAAAGCTTGGGGAGATGCCACAAACGTTGATGGCAAAGTAACCATGCTTGCTGATGGCGTTGCTGAATATACCAAAGCTATGGGTATTGAGCTCGACCTTAGCGGTGCTGGTCTTGGAATGCGGTGCACCCGTTTCTCAATGGTTGTTGATGACGGTGTTGTATCTCAGCTTTACCTTGAAGAAGGCGGAAACCTCGAAGTTTCTACTGCTGAAAAAATGCTTGAAAACCTCTAGAAGGTTTCACTGTTTTAAGAAAAAGCGGCTTCATTTGGAGCCGCTTTTTTTAATCGTAAATATGTTTGATACCATTTCTCGCTAATTGGTCGGCTCGTTCGTTTTCCTCATGTCCAGCATGGCCTTTGACCCATTGCCAGTCAATATCGTGTCCCCCAATTGCCGCATCAAGCCTTTGCCACAAGTCGTCATTTTTAACCGGTTTTTTGTTCGCTGTACGCCAGCCATTCTTTTTCCAGTTATGGACCCACTTGGTAATTCCATCCATCACATAACGGCTATCGGTGGATAGAATGATCTTCATGGGGCGCTTTAGTGATTCAAGTGCCTGGATTGCGGCCATCAGTTCCATGCGATTATTGGTGGTTTCTGGGTCTCCACCGCACATTTCTTTTTCTGTGCCGCGCCACCGCAATAAAGCTCCCCAACCACCTGGGCCAGGATTGCCACTACAAGCGCCATCTGTGAAAATTTCTACGATGTTATTTTGGTTTTCGTCAGTCATGGCGACAGGTTATGCCGGATCAACCTTCTTCAGGCAACTCGATTGTTTCAGTGACCCACTGATCAAGGGCTGGCTTGATGACATCAAACTCACAATAACCTCGGTTGAGGGCTCGAAGCTGCTTGCCATCTCGCAATACCAAGGTTGGGAAACCTGTCACGCCTAACTGTTGAGCCGACATGAAATCAGAGAATGTTTCTTTCTGGATTTCGGGGCTTTCAAAGGCATCACGAAAAGCCGTGCTATCGACATCAAACTTTTCGGCCAACTCGACGAGGATATCTGTTTGTGTGATGTCCTGGTTAGCAGCATAAAAAGCTCCATGAAGCAGGGCAAAGTAGCCAAAAGTTGCTTCAGGCATGATGTTACGCATGGTGACAACGGCTCGACATGAAGGTTCAGTGTCGTAAATGAAATCGTTGCGTTCAAAAAAGGAGAAGTCAAAAGGTTGTCCCGAAGCTTTCTCCACATCTTCCCAATGGTGACGAATTTCTGCTTTGGCCTGATCATCCATAACTTTGGTGTTACCAGCCCTTAAGCCACCAACAACCATTGAAAGGGGAATCTCATCGCCATATGTTTCGGCAATACTTCTCATGACCGGAGCAAAACCCCAGCACCAGGAACACATCGGGTCGCCAAAGAAGATGATACTTTTATCCATGTGCTATATATACCTCCAAAAAGTAAACGGAATCTAAAGTCCGTAGCCGCTGGGATTATTCACACCGTGATGAAATTTTAGCTTCTGCCAATATTCCATAGGGTCTTTGCGGCGGGTCATAGGGCCGTCAGGCGTGTGGGTCCAATCGTAGAGACGGGTGAGGAGGAAGCGTAAGGCCGCACCTCGAGCAAGGATTGGCAGCGCGTTTGTTTCATCGGCTGAGAGGGGGCGAACTTTGTTGTATCCACTAAGGAGGCTTCGAGCTTTACTAATATTAAAAGCACCATCCTTTTCAAAGCACCAAGCATTAAGGCAAACCCCTAGGTCATAAGCCAAAGCATCCGTACAAGCGAAATAAAGATCAATAATACCACTGAGCTTATTATCGAGGAAGAAGGCATTGTCGGGGAACAGGTCGCCATGGATGATGCCTTTGGGTAGGCTACGGGGCCAATTTTCTTCGAGGAAATTTAACTCCCGAGCGATCTCTTTTTCTAACTGGTCAGCTACTCCGGCACATTGTTCGAATAACGGTCTCCATTTATCGACGGATAAGGTGTTTTTACGCTCGTGGTTGAATGTTTTCCCGGCAACATGAAAGGAGGCTATGCCTTGCCCAAGCTTGGTGCAATGGTCTGGGAGGACACGCCGAGGGGAAACACCGTTTAAAAAACTCACCAGCGCTGCGGGCTTATCACAAAGGGTCTGTTGTGTTTGTCCGTTCTGGCCTTTAACCGGAACAGGGCAGGGGACGCCTTCACTTGCAAGGTGCTCCATGAGATTAAGGTAAAAAGGAAGGTCTTGCCCTTCGACCCTTTTTTCATAAATCGTTAGAATAAAAGTGCCCTGTTCCATACCGAGCAAGTAATTGGAATTTTCAATCCCTTCGGCAATTCCTTTAATTGACTGAAGCTTGCCCAAGGCATAACGGTCCAGAAAAGCCTCTAATTCTTCATCAGGAATTTCTGTATAGACCGCCACTTTTTAAATGTTCCGGAGTTCTGGAGGAACTTTAAAGATCAAAGTTTCTTTGGTAATTGTTTCCATTTCAACCGTGACCTCATAGCGTTGCCGGCAAGCTGAAATTACTTCATCGACTAAAACTTCGGGAGCAGAAGCTCCGGCGCTAATACCTAAAGTTGTCACCTCTCCCATTGCTTCCCAATCAATTTCACTTGCCCTTTGAACGAGCATCGCATTTTTGCACCCGCCAAGGGCGGCGACTTCAACAAGGCGTTTAGAGTTGGAAGAATTGGGGGCACCAATAACCATCAACATGTCACATCTGGGCGCAATAGTTTTGACGGCTTGTTGACGGTTTGTGGTTGCGAAACAAATATCTTCCCGCCTTGGCCCCCTCAGGTTAGGGATTTGCTGTTTTAGAATCTCAATTATATCCGTGGTTTCATCTACTGAAAGAGTTGTTTGCGTTGTATAGGCAATATCAGTTTCTGGAGAAATTTCGATAGCTCTGGCTTGCTCTTCGTTCTCAATTAAAATGACTTCACCTTCGGGCAATTGTCCCATGGTGCCAACAACTTCTGCATGTCCCGCATGCCCGATCAGAATTACTTTGCGGCCAATTTTGTTGTGGTGCTCTGCTTCTTTATGAACTTTGGTGACCAATGGGCAGGTAGCATCAAGGTAATGCAAACCCCTGTCGGAAGCTTCTTTGAAGACGGCTTTTGCAACCCCATGAGCTGAAAATATGACGGGAACACCGTCTGGAACTTCATCTAGTTCTTCAACGAAAACGGCCCCTTTTTCCTTTAGGCCATCGACCACATATTTATTGTGGACAATCTCGTGGCGCACATAAACGGGAGCACCATATTTTTGCAAAGCCTTATCAACAATTTGAATAGCGCGATCAACGCCCGCACAAAATCCCCTCGGCGCGGCTAAAATTATTTTTAAATCAGGGAGATTCATTTGCTATCCTTGGTTCACTTTTAGACAGATACTATATAATAAGGGATACTAGATCTTACAACTCGGTAGCAAAACCTTTGGCATATCCAATAAAAATAATTTTTACAAAAATCAGTGTCGCTATCATTTTAGGATTGCTTTTTGCCATCCTAAATTTGGGCGAGGGGTTCGCTGCGGCCCCAGAAGGACTTGGAATCGAGAAAAGTCGAGAAGAGTTGGAAAAGGGCGACAAGCTCTTTGAAGGAAATTCTGTTGTTTTACGCATTCAAAAAGTGCTTGCGGCTGAAGGACGGTATCACGGACGCCTTGATGGACGCATGACAGATGACTTGAAAGCGGCGATCCGGGTATACCAAAAACGTAACCGACTCCTAGTTGATGGCAAGGCGACGAAAAGATTAGCAAAGCGCATGGAGACCCATGACAAAGTTCAAGCGCTTCTTAATAAATTAGAACAAGCCCGACAAAATGATTTAGAAAAAGCTCGCTTAGCATTGCTCTCAAATCCCTTAACCAAGCATTTAGCAAGTAAACCAGATACAGAAAAGGCAAACCCTACACGAGATGCGACTGCTTGTTTTTCTTCTCCAACAGCGACTTGCTTGCTTTTCGAAGCAGCAGAAAGCGCAAAGGCGATACCAAAGAAAGATCGCAGAGATTGGGCTTTAGGGGAAATTTTAGCTGCTCAAACCAAAGCGGGTTTAATTCGTCAAGCTATGGTTACCGTTGAACGAATTTCTGATCTGAGATTGGTTGTTGTAGCCTTGCGTAACATTGCGGTGCAACAAGCCAATGCAGGTCGGCAGAAAGAAGCACATGAAGCTATAGCTGTTATTCCTGATGTTAGTGAACGGTTGGAAGCTTATGTTAAAATTACTGAAATCGTCTTAGAACGCTATAAACAGAAGAAAAGCTCACTTGAAGATATCAACCTTGCAGCCCAGTACGTCATAGAAAATTCTAATTCAAGCACGGATATTGATGGGGTATCTGCCCTTTCACGTACAGTTGCGGTTCTGGCTGCCACGAAACAAAAATCTAAAACCAATGAAATTCTCAAACTTCTGGAGCAGAAAGTTGACAGTTTCCTCCCTTTAGAAAAAAGGGTTGATGCCTATCGCCATCTTTCTGCTGCTTATGCTGTCATGGGGAATTCTGCAAAAGCTCTGAAAGCTCTAAAACGCCATTCAAGTGGCGCAGATACGACATCGGTACTGGTTGCTGCAGCCAAGGCTCAGTTAAGAGAAGGCCATCCTGAGGAAGCCCTGAATACAGCATATGGTATCACGGCAGACCGTTATCTGTCTGTCTTGTTAACCAAGATTGCAGTGGCACAATTTGACCAAGGAAAGTTTCTTGAAGCGAGAGGGACCTTAGCAAGAGCTGCAACAAAATCATTGGAAATTAGATTACCATTTGCCCGCTCCTTCGCCTTGAGCAAAGTGGCGTTGTCTTGGGGGGTTATGGGGGATTCTGGAAAGGCTGTAATAACAGCTCAAGAGATTAAGGATGAGCGTATAAAAGCCCAAACTATGTGGTCACTTTTAAGTTTAATCAAAGAAACAGAAAAACGTGACCAGTTGGAGCAAAATGCTTTAGATGCAAGTAATGGAATAAAAAGTGGATTTTCCCGTAGTTGGATTTTTGCTGATGCCGCCTTAAGTAGTTTCAGGGATGGTAAGCCAGAGAAAGCCCGGGAAACCTTTATGACAGGTATTGCCATCGCCGATACAATTACCAATCCGTGGGGCCGGGCTCGAATTTTGGCAAAACTCGCTAATGTATTAGTCGAACTGCAGTAAGCCTCTAGACAAGAGGGCTCCATCCAAGTACTTCTGTTTATCCCAGATTTGGACGATAAAATTGAAGGCAAGAGAATGAAGGCGATCACATTGACTAGATTTCTAATTATTGGACTGATCCCGTTTGTATTAGCTGGGTGCTCTATCGTTGAGAACGCCTATGAAGATGTCATGGGGAAATCATATCGTCCAACCGTTTGCCCTCGCATTTCTATACTTGCTGAAGCTTCTGACTTAACTAAATTTAAAACGGGCCCGGGTCGGGATATTATTGACCAAACTGTAGAGAGCAATATTTCAGGTGTAGATGTCACCTGTAAATACGATTTGGAAGAAGACACATCTGGTACCCTTAACGTAGGTGTTGTCCTTCATTTTGAGGCAACAATGGGACCAGCAAACAAAGTTAATAAAGCCGTTCTGCCTTATTTCCTTGCTGTTGTTGATAACGAGAAAAATATTCTTGAGAGAGAAGCCTTCACACAAGAAATTTATTTCAAAGGGAATATAGTCAAAGCCTCCTTCCAAGATGAGCCTGTGCAATTCATTCTTCCACTTAAGAGAGGTGAAGATGGCTCTGATTTTGAAATCTATGCTGGATTCCAATTAACCCAGGAAGAAGTAAAATATAATCGCCGTCGTTTGACGCGTTAAAAAACGTCTAACAGCCTAGAAACATTTCAGAAAACCATCCACAAGTTATCCTGTTGACCTAGGACAGCGACCCGGTAAACTACTTTCGACTCAGTGAATAGAGGGACGTTTTCTAGGGCGGACGTTATCTCAAAAGCGCTTAGCGCTGGTTCGAATTTTAGAAATATGTGATCTGGGAGATCTATGTGGCAGACACGAATTCAGAACAGCTAAAACAATCCCCCCTTTTATCAGTGCATAAGAAAATGCAAGGTAAATTGGTTCCTTTTGCAGGCTATGAACTTCCTGTTCAATACCCAACAGGGATTCTAACAGAGCATAAGCATACCCGTGAAAAAGTTTCTCTTTTTGATGTTTCCCATATGGGGCAAGCCGTTTTGCGAGGTGAAAATGCCGCTGCTGCTCTTGAAAGCTTAGTGCCTTCTGATTTACAGGCACTGCCCGCAGGAAAAATGGCATATACAGTCCTGACAAATGATCAGGGCGGTATTATTGATGACCTCATGGTGACCAACCAAGGGGATCACATGCATCTGGTGGTCAACGCTTCACGTTGTGGGGTGGATTTCGCTCATATAATGGAGCGCCTTGAAGGCCGTGCCAGTTTGGAAGTTCATACAGAACGCGCTCTGATTGCCTTGCAAGGACCTCAAGCCGCTCATGTGCTTGCTCGATTTGCTCCGGCTGCTCGACATATCTTGTTCTTGCATTCAGTTGCTTTGACCATCGCCGATGTTCCTTGCCTAGTTACTCGTTCTGGTTATACGGGCGAGGATGGATTTGAAATTTCGGTTCCTTCAGAAGATGCCACCAAAATTGCTGCTTTGCTCATTAGCGAAAATGAAGTGGAACCCGCTGGGCTTGGTGCTCGTGATTCTCTTCGTCTTGAAGCGGGGCTTTGCCTTTATGGGCATGACATTAATGAGGCCACGACGCCAGTTGAGGCCGGCTTGAGCTGGGTGATCAGTAAGCGCCGCCGTGAAGAAGGTGGTTTCCCCGGTGAAGCGGTTATTCTTCAGCAATTAAAAGATGGCTCTAAGCGTAAACGTGTCGGAATTAAGCCTGAAGAAAAAGTTCCTGCACGAGAAGGCGCAAAAGTGACCGATGAAAACGGTACGGAAATAGGTGAAATTACCAGCGGTGGGTTTGGTCCTTCAGTCGAAGGTCCCATTGCAATGGGGTATGTTGAAACCGCCCATGCCCAAGTGGGTACGGCTGTAAATTTGATGGTACGAAACAAGTCGCTTGCTGCCCAAGTGGTCAAGCTACCATTTGTAGAACACAATTATTATCGCGGATAGAGGGGTTAAATGATGGCGACAGTTCGCTTTACCAAAGATCACGAATGGGTCAGTGTCGATGGCGACACAGCGACTGTAGGCGTGAGTGATTATGCTCAACAACAGCTCGGCGATGTGGTGTTTGTTGAACTTCCTGAAACGGGAACAAGCTTAAATAAAGGTGATGAGGCTGCGGTGGTTGAATCTGTTAAAGCAGCCAGTGAACTCTATTCACCTATTTCTGGAGAAGTTTCAGAAGCTAATGGTGCTTTGGAAGACGAGCCCTCTTTGATTAATAGTTCTGCCATGGGTAATGGATGGTTCTATAAAATGACAGTTTCAAATACCGCTGAGCTTGATGAGCTCATGGATGAAACTGCTTATAAAGGTTATATCGAAGGACTCGATTAATGCGCTATCTGCCTTTGGGCCAAAGCGACCGTGAGGAAATGCTGAAAGACATTGGTGTTTCCAGTGTTGACGACCTCTTTGTTGATGTTCCTAAATCTGTACTGCTTGACACTCCGGTTGACCTGCCAAAAACAGCAGGTGAAATGCAGGTGGAACGCAGTATATCTGCAATGGCACGAAAGAACCTAGGGACGTCCCAAGCTCCCTCTTTTCTTGGCGGAGGAGCTTATCGTCACCATGTTCCTGCTGCGGTTGACCATCTTATCCAGCGAGGGGAGTTTTTAACTTCTTACACGCCTTATCAGCCGGAAGTTTCCCAAGGCACCTTGCAGTATCTTTTTGAATTTCAAACCCAAGTATCCATGCTAACGGGTATGGACGTTGCCAATGCCTCTTTGTATGACGGGGCAACTGCAACGGCTGAAGCTGTGATGATGGCCGCAAGGGTAACTAAACGCAAAAAAGCTGTGCTTAGTGGAGGGCTACATCCTCACTACAGAGATGTCACTTTGACTCAGGCCCGATTTATGGATTTCGCGGTTGAGAGTGCTGATGTTGATGTCGAAGGCAAAGAAGACCTTACCGCTTTAATTGATGATAAAACCGCCTGTGTAGTGGTCCAAAACCCTTCTTTTTTTGGTCATGTAAAAGACCTAACGGGGTTGGCAGAAACTTGCCATGAAAAAGGCGTACTGCTTGTTGTCGCTTTCGGGGAAGTCGTGTCTCTGGGGGCGATTACCCCTCCAGGTGCCATGGGCGCGGATATTGTTGTTGGTGAAGGCCAATCTCTTGGCAACGCCGTGAACTATGGCGGTCCTTATTTGGGGTTGATGGCGTGCCGACAAAAATTTGTGCGCCAAATGCCAGGACGTCTTGTTGGTGAAACAACCGATGTTGAAGGCCGTCGGGGGTGGGTTTTAACCCTCTCAACCCGCGAACAACATATCCGTCGGGAAAAAGCTACTAGTAACATTTGCACAAACTCTGGCCTTTGTGCCTTAGCCTTTAACATGCATTTGACCATGCTGGGTGAGGTTGGTTTTACTAAGCTGGCGAAAATTAATCATGCTCATGCATCGCTTTTGGTTGATCGCTTAGAAGAAATATCTGGCGTGGAATTGGTAAACGAGAGCTTCTTCAATGAGTTCACCTTGCGCCTTAGCAAACCAGCAACAGAAGTTGTTGATGCTTTGGTTGAGAAAGAGATATTGGGGGGAATTCCTGTCTCCCGTCTTTATCCAGGGGACAGCGACATGGCGGATTTGCTTTTAGTCGCTGCCACTGAGGTTAATACGGTTGAGGATATGGATGCCTTGGTTAATGGTTTGAAGGAGGTCCTCTAATGCCGACACATTCCATTAGTGGCAACCGTGGCCTACAAATTGAAGAACAGCTCATTTTTGAACAAGATAACCCTGGACAAACGGGTGTTGATTATCCTGACATTCCTCAAGCTAAGAATAGGCTTGGTGGGTTAGACCGGGAAGGGGAGATTGGTCTTCCTGGATTAAGCGAGCCGCAAGTGGTCCGTCATTACATGCGTTTGAGCCAAAAGAACTATGCCATTGATAGCGGTGTCTATCCTCTTGGTTCGTGCACGATGAAACATAATCCGCGCTTGAATGAGAAGATGGCGCGTCTGCCAGGATTAGCGGACCTTCATCCTTTACAACCCATGCAGACGACTCAAGGGGCTATGGAGCTTATGAGTTCCTGTGCCAATTGGCTCTGTACCCTGACCAACATGCCTGTAGTTGCTATGTCACCTGCTGCTGGGGCCCATGGCGAGCTTTGTGGGTTGATGGCGGTTCGGGCTGCTTTGGAGGATCAAGGATATGCTCGGACGAAAGTTTTAGTCCCGGAATCCGCACATGGGACAAATCCAGCAAGCGCCCATCTTTGTGGCTATTCTGTTGAGTCCATTCCGGCGAAAGAAAATGGCCGGGTAAACTTGGATGTATTGAAAGAGAAACTTGACGGTGAAGTCGCCTGTTTCATGCTGACTAACCCCAATACATGCGGTTTATTTGAAAATGAGATTTTAGATATAGCCAAAGCAGTTCATGATGCCGGGGCTTATTTCTATTGTGATGGAGCTAACTTCAACGCTATCGTTGGCGTAGTACGTCCAGGTGACTTGGGCATAGATTGCATGCACATCAACCTGCATAAAACCTTCTCAACGCCCCATGGCGGCGGTGGACCAGGTAGTGGACCTGTTGTCTTCTCTGAAGCTTTAGCTCCGTACGTTCCTGTGCCTTATGTGGTGCAAGAAGGGGATACCTATCGACTAGTAGAAGATGAGGCTAGCGCTGAAGGGAAACCTTTTGGTCGTATGAAGAGCTTCCATGGACAGTTTGGCGTTTTTGTCCGTGCTTTGTCTTATATGATGAGCTTAGGCAGTGATGGTTTACGGCAAGTGGCACGGGATGCTGTGCTTAATGCCAATTATCTTGCGGTGAAGCTAGAAGGTTCTCTCTCTCGTTCATATGAAGGTGTGTGCATGCATGAGGTGTTGTTTGATGATCGTTTCCTCAAAGACACCGGGGTTACTACCTTAGATTTTGCAAAAGCTTTGCTTGATGAAGGTGTACACCCGATGACCATGTATTTCCCCTTAGTGGTGCACGGTGCCTTGTTGATGGAACCAACTGAAACGGAGTCTAAGCAAAGCCTGGATCAATTTATTGAGATGGTCTTAGGGCTTACAGAAAGAGCAAAGGGCGACAATGCGCGTTACTTTGAGCAAGCCCCTCGCATGACTCCTCGGCGTCGTTTAGACGAAACCGCAGCAGCCAGAAAACCTGTCTTGAAATGGGTCCCGCCTACTGAAGAGGCTTAAAGGGGTGAATTCGGCATTAAAAGGTCGTTCGCTCGTTATTATTTCTGTTTCTCAAGTAGCGATTATGGCGCTGTGGTTTTCAGCATCAGCCGTAGCGCCTGCCCTTAAAATTGAGTACGGCCTCACGGCTGATCGAATTTCCCTCTTAACAAGCTCTGTTCAAGCTGGCTTTGTTGCTGGAGCATTGATCAGCGCCTTGTTTGGAATGGCTGATCGTCTAGATCCCCGACGCTTTATCATGGGTGCCGCTCTTATAGCTGTTATCGCTAATACGGCAATTTTATATATCCCACCTGACTCTTATAGCTTTGTCATTCTCAGGTTTATTACAGGCCTCTGTATGGCAGGGGTTTATCCAGTGGGGATGAAACTTGCAGGTTCTTGGGCGAAAGGGGATATGGGCCTCTTGGTGGGTATACTAGTTGGTGCATTGACGTTAGGGTCAGCTGCTCCCCATCTTTTTAATGCCTTTGGCGGCATAGATTGGCGCTTTACCATTGGTATGGCCTCTGTTGCAGCTTTTGGGGGCGCTTTGTTGATTAATTTGGCTACGATTGGACCAAATATAAGCCCCTCTCCGCCCTTTAAAGCCAAAGCAGCACTTGCTGCCTTTACGACTCCTTCCTTGAGGTTGGCTAATTTTGGTTACCTTGGTCATATGTGGGAACTTTATGCTATGTGGGCTTGGCTCGGGGTTTTTCTAACCGCGAGTTTTGAGCTAACCATGGACCAAACTGAAGCTGGTACTTGGGGTAGTTTTGCTGCTTTCCTATCGATCGGTGTTGGGGGCGCTATTGGGTCATTAGGTGCTGGGCATTTAGCGGACCGTTTAGGGAGAACTACCTTGACCATTGCCGCTATGGGCATAAGCGGGGCATGTGCAATTTTAGTCGGTTTCTTCTTTGGGGCCTCCCCAATTTTACTAATTGTTATTTGCTTTATATGGGGTGTTTCTGTAGTAGCTGATTCTGCACAGTTTTCAGCAAGTATTGCTGAGTTATCGCCACCAGATCGGGTAGGGACTATGTTAACGGTCCAAACCGCTTCCGGCTTTCTCTTGACCCTTGGGGCAATCCATTTGATGCCTCATATGGTCAATTGCGCAGGATGGCAATACGCCTTTGCTATTTTAGCGATAGGTCCTCTCTTTGGGGTGATATCTATGGCGCGATTACGCCTTCACCCTGATGCTATTAAACTAGCTAACGGGAAACGTTAACGAAGCTCTTAGAAAAAGCCGTCTTCGTCATCGCCAATAGTAAAGAGTTGTGAAACGTAATCGAGGCGACTGCGCAGGCCTTGGCGTTTCAACAACTTGTGTTGAGCAGCATCAGGAAGGTCCGTAAACATGATAATGCCTTTTTCGATCAAGATGTCGATCAAATCTTCCGTTACCCGAGCCAACTCCATGTCGGCTTGCATCCATTCAGCATCTTCAATGCCAAGGAAAGCTCTTAGCTCTTTATCTTCGGAGGGCACCTCTTCAAGGGCACCTTCCGTGAGTACGTCATAGACAGCAACGATTTTTCCGGCTTCATTCCGTGTAACAAAGGGCATTACGCTCCCTTTCTTTTTGCTTTTGCCAAATACTGATATTCACTGTAACCATTTAAATTGATTAGGGGAAGTGATCTAATTGAGGTGCGCTGCAACAGCAATTGCTGCGGCTGTTGGAATAGAAGCAATAAGACCAAGAACGATAGGTTTCAGCCGAGTTGCTACACGGTCATTCCCGGCTATAAATTTTTTAACAACAATATCGCTAAAGAAAATCGGTACCAAAAGTAAAAGAGTGAGAGGGGGAATCTTGGTGAAGTAAATAGCTTGGCTTAACATAACCATGAGTAAACCGCCTGCGCCCAGCAAGAGTACCCCGTTAAAAGGGAAGCGTGTTTTTGGCCAATTCCATAAAATAAACCCAACCATTGAACCCCCTAGGGTTATTCCAAGTTGGGATAGTGTTTGAGTGTTGCTAAACATAGCAACACCGCTCAATCCGATTGCGGCGAATAAAATCATGATGGAAGACGTTAAGCCCCGGTCTGCCAGCTTATCTAAGCGTGCCATCAGAATACCGCCAACAATGGTGATCACTAAAAACTTTAAGACTTCTGGAGATAAGGCCAAGCCATGAAACTGGGAATAACCAAACCAATAGGCAGTCAACATTGGGAAGCCTATCGCCGCAGTCCGCTTTACGTGGTGTTGGCTTTTTGAGCGGTCAAGAAATAGACCAACTCCAAAGCCAATAACAGCGAGATAAAATAGCTTGTGGCTTGATGCGATTGGCGGGAATGGAGGGCGCCCGACGATGAAAATGTAGGCTAATAAGAAGCCAATACCTACGCCCAATCCTGCAAATTCCCCCCCTCGTTCATTTCCAAGAACCAACTTAATTGCCACAATAATGCTAAAGCTTACCAAGAGAGGGAAAGCTGTGGAAAAGATCAGAGGATTAGAGAGAATTCCTTCCATGGGGTTCATTGAACTCTATCTTGGGGCCGAGAGGTACGACGCCGCTGGGGTTAATAGTATCATGGCTCCGATAATAATGATCCTTAATGTGATCCATATGGACCGTTTCGGCAACTCCTGGATATTGATAAAGTTCCCGAGTGTAAGCCCAAAGGTTTGGGTAATCAGCAAGACGTTGTTTGTTACATTTAAAATGTCCTACATAAACCGGATCAAAACGCAGTAAGGTCGTGAAGAGTCGCCAGTCAGCTTCGGTGATTTGGTCTCCTGTAAGATATCGCTGATTAGCAAGCTTGTTCTCTAAGGTGTCCAGGCCATCAAAAAGTTCACCGAAAGCTTCCTCATAAGCTTCTTGAGTTGTCGCGAATCCACAGCGGTAAACACCATTGTTTACTCGAGGATAAACATAGTCATTCACCTCATCGATCTCAGTTTTTAATGAGTCAGGGTAATAATTTCCTTCTTTAGCCCCAATCCCATCAAATTCCGTATTAAACATACGAATGATCTCAGAGGATTCGTTGTTAACGATGCTATTTGTTTGTTTGTCCCACAGGACAGGTACAGTAACCCTTCCTGTAAAATTCGTGTCGGCTTTTAAGTAAATAGAATAAAAAGGGGTGCCGTCAGGGAGTATCCACCCTTTATCCTTCATCAGAGCATTGACCACAGTAACATCAATCATGTTCTCAAGCCCTTTGAGAGCTCTGAAGATTAACGTTCGGTGAGCCCAGGGACAGGCATACGAAACATACAGATGGTAGCGCCCCGCTTCTGCTTTAAAGCCGCTGGAGCCATCGGCAGTCACCCAGTTTCTAAAAGAGCTTTCTTTTCGCTCAAATCGACCTTCTGATTGAGAAGTTTCATACCATTGGTCTGCCCACTTGCCGTCAATTAGAAGTCCCATTCTTTTATCCTAAATTACTATGAGAAAATTGTTGAGACTAATTTAGGGAGTTTGCCTCTGGATATTAAGGTGGTTTGGTGGAATAATACTGTTTCTTCAAATTGCCCAATGGGAGATTTAATGGAAAAACTTACCGGTCTAGCCGTTTTTGCCAAAGTTGTAGAAGAGGGAAGTTTTACCGGAGCTGCGACCAGCCTTAACTTCTCTAAATCAACCATCAGCAAACATGTCACCCGCTTGGAAGAACGCTTAGGTGCGCGGCTTCTAAACAGGACAACACGGCGACTGACCCTTACAGAGGTTGGGCGGACGTTCTATGAGCGGTGTGAGAGAATTCTTGCTGAAGCAGAAGAAGCCGAGGAAGCGGTCAGTCGCTTGAGCAATGAGCCCCGCGGAACCCTGCGTATTACCGCCCCGATGACATTCGCCACCCGGCATCTTTCAGACAGACTCCCCAAATTTATGGCACAACATCCCGATGTTTCCATAGAGATTGAGTTGGGTGATCGAGTAGTAAATATCGTTGATGAAGGTTTTGATGTCGCAATTCGGATTTCTCGAATGGCTGACTCAAGCCTTATAGCCAGACGCTTTGCCTCAAGTACTATGAAAGTATGTGCTTCACCAGAATATTGGGAAAAACATGGTAAGCCACAAACACCACAAGATTTAAAAGACCACAACTGCCTCTTGTACAGCTATCGCTCAAGCCCAAGGGAATGGCGCTTTAAGGTCGCTCCAGATAATGAACAGGCCTTTGTTTCCGTGAGAGTATCTGGAACTTTGTTAGGTAATAATGGTGATATGGGGTTGTCTGTTGCTAAAGCTGGGCTCGGAGTCGCATATATTCCTGCTTTCCATATAGGAAATGACATAGAAGAAGGTTTGTTGGAACCAGCACTTGATGATTATGTTGAGGCCCCAATCAACATGTATGCTGTTTATCCTCATGCGCGCCATCTTTCACCAAAAGTTAGAGTTTTTGTTGATTTCTTGGTTGAGTCTTTTAAAACCGATGGTCACTGGGATTGATTTAATAAAATTGTATCAGAAAAAGTAACAACTTTTCTCTTGTTATACCCAATTAATATTACCAATTGTAGTTCAGCGCATTAAAAATCTGATATGGTTTTTAAATTATGAGTGGGGTAGTCGGAAACTAATGATGCAACAAACTCAAGATAATAGTGCAGAGACTCGCTTCATTAACGAATGTTTTTCGGAAAGTGATCAAGCCCCTGTAGATTGCCGAAAGGGTATCCCAGGTTTATTGACTCTTCCCGATTCTCCTGGTCGTGAGTATTGTGGTGAAATAGATATTAACATTGACGCTAATGGAAACTGGTTCCATGAAGGCTCTCCTTTTACCCGCAAAGATTTGATCTGCCTCTTTGCCTCAGTCTTAAAGCGTGATGAAAAAGGGGATTACTGGATTGCAACCCCAGCCGAATTGGGCCGAATTAAGGTTGATGATGCGCCTTTCTTAGCCGTTGAGATGTTTGTAACTGGAACGGGTAAGGACCAGGTTATTAGCTTTCGTACCAATATTGACGAGATGGTCACGGTTGAAGAAACACATCCGTTACAAATGCTTAAAGCCGCAGACAATGGTGATTTGACTCCTTATGTGGGTATTCGCGGCAATATGGAGGCAAAAATTTCTCGCTCTGTGTATTACGAACTGGTTTCTCATGGTATAGAAGAAGAAATTAACGGAAAAGTGATGTACGGCGTATGGAGCAGCAACAAATTCTTTCCACTGGGATCCCTAGACACCTCATAACTCTAGAGCAAATCCTTAAGCGGTTTTCTCAAGGGAATAAACCAACTGCGCCCAAGAAGCCTGAAGACCGACGCGGTGACCATACCCTTAACCCAGGAACCTATCCTGATAATCCCACGCTTAGAACCGCGGCAGTCCTAGTACCATTGATTAAACGTGAAGAAGGACTAACAGTCCTCCTTACTCAGCGCACAGAGCATCTTTCTAACCATGCAGGGCAAATCAGCTTTCCTGGTGGGCATGTTGAAGAGGATGATGAAACCCATGAGGAAGCTGCTTTGCGTGAAACAGAAGAGGAGGTTGGACTTGATAGAAAGCATATCTCAGTCATTGGGCGTCTTTCTGATTACGTAACCAGGACAGGGTTTATTGTCACCCCTGTTGTTGGAATAGTAGAGCCTCCTTTTGATATTAAACCTGATGACCATGAGGTGGCTGAAGTTTTTGAAGTCCCCTTAGATTTTTTCCTGAATAAGGATAACCATCAAAGGCATACTTTATTTTATGCTGGGAAGGATCGCTACTTCTGGGCGATGCCATATGGGGATTATTATGTGTGGGGGGCAACAGCTGGAATGCTGGTAAACCTCTATGATTTTTTGATGGGACCTGAATAACCATGCGTATCCTACTACAATATGTTCTGCCAATCCTGGCACCCTTGATAATTTATGTTACTTGGTTGCTACTGCGAGGTAAGGGGAAGAAGTTACCTAATTGGGATGAAGGCCTCTGGTTCTGGCTTATTCTTCTCGGGCTTGTGTTTGGAATGATCAGTTTGATTTTTTTTGGTGTATCTGGCATGGAAGAAAAGGGTGGTCAGTATATCGCTCCCCGTTTTGAGGATGGCAAAATTCTCCCACCTGAAAGACGGTGATGGTAAGTTATGGGGGAAATAGAATTCCAGGTAAACGGGTTATCCCCAGTTGGACAATTAAGTCCTCAAACTTGGATGGAAGAGCCGGGCCTGAAAGCCGTTGTTGCTGCTCTGACGGTTGAGGGAACCGAAATCCGCTATGTGGGCGGCTGTGTCCGGGACTCCCTTGTTGGTCGTATAGTTAGCGATGTTGATATTGCCACCCCTGAGCCACCAGAAAAAACTTTGCAACGCCTTGAGGCTGCAGAGATCAAAGCAATTCCGACAGGCATGGCCCACGGCACAATCACGGCTGTTGTTAGTGGGAAGCCTTTTGAGATTACCACTCTGAGAAAAGATGTAGAGACCGATGGCCGTCATGCTGTCGTTAATTTTACGGATAATTGGATAGAAGATGCCGCCCGGAGGGATTTCACTATCAATGCTCTTTCTGCCACGGTCAGTGGAGAAATTTATGATCCCTTTGGTGGCATTGATGATTTAGCCACAGGAACCATTCGTTTTGTTGGGCGGGCAAAGGAGCGGATTGAAGAAGATGTTTTACGCATCCTTCGATTTTTTAGGTTTTATGCGTATTACGGCCGATCAAGACCAAATCAAGATGCCCTTTTTGCCTGTAAACAATTATCTCCGAATTTAGTCAACCTTTCAGGGGAAAGATTAAGAACCGAGTTCCTAAAACTCCTTTTAGCTCCAGAACCAGTGAGTGCTCTTACATATATGCGGGAAGCCGTTCTTAAGGTTGTTTTACCGGAAGTTGCTGATCTTGGCCTTTTGAGAGCATTGGTTTGGTTGGAGACGTCGGCAATTAAGTACGAAACAGTCTGCCCTGATGCTCTACGCCGTTTTACGGCCCTCTTAAAGGGAAGAGAAGTAGATCATAAAGTTATCAGTGATCGTTTCCGCCTTTCAAATAAACAGCAAGCAAGACTTGGTAAATTGATGTCTCATGAAGGAGATAATATTTTATGGAATATGACTGAAGACCAATGCCGAAAAGAAATTTACTTGTCGTCTCCTTCAACAGTGCGTGATTTAATATTGCTAAATTGGGCAAAAGAGGTATCAGTACAAGCAAAGCTACCGAGAGAGGAAACGGATGGGTGGGTTTCTCTTGTCGAGCTTACTGAAAATTGGGTTGCCCCGTCTTTTCCTTTAACGGGTAAAGATGCGCTGGATATGGGGATATCTGCAGGGCCAGCCATGGGGAAAAAGCTAAAAAAAGTAGAGGAATGGTGGTTGGACGGAGGCTGCCGTGAATCTAAAGAAGCCTGCCTACGGGTCTTAAAAAGGCTTTAAGAAAGCTCTCAGCTAAATGGGCTGAGGCTCTGCCGCGAACCATTTCGGGGTAAGCCCAAGGGGGCTGAACGGCCCCGTCCGGCGATTGAGGGCATTAAAAGGGGTTATGATGACAACGCTTAGAATATGTTTTGTCGGTGATAGTATTACTGCCGGAACAGGTGACGAAGATTTTTTGGGGTGGCCCGGGCGGCTTTGCCACGAGGAAACATTAAAAGGTCACGACATTACACTCTATAACTTGGGTATTCGGGGAGACACCTCAGAGCTCATCCAAGCTCGGTGGAAAGCTGAGTGTGCAGCGCGCTTGCCTGATAACTTAGATGGGGCTTTAGTCTTTTCTTTTGGGGTTAATGATGCGGCACACGAAGAAGGGTTAGGTATCCGAGTTCCTCTAGAAAAATCCATCGCCAATGCCCGCGATATTTTGAAAGATGCGATTAGGTGGAAGCCTGTTTTATGGATTGGCCCCCCGCCTATTGATGAAGAAAAGCAGCCGTTCACTCTCCCCAGTGGACAGGTTTTTACCTTTAATAATGAACGATGCAAGGCCCTTTCAGATGCCTATAAAAGGGAAGCCGCTTTGATGGGGATTCCTTATTTGGATGTTTTTAATTCCCTTGACCATCAAAATATATGGAAGCAATCCCAAGCTGCCAAAGATGGGATACACCCCCTTGGTGAAGGGTATAAAATTCTTACCGAATTGATCGGCGAATGGGACGCTTGGCGCGCCTGGTTTGATGGATGAGGAAGAACGCAGAGCTTTTGTTACCTCCGTTATAGAGGGACATAAAGAAGCTCTCGACTGTCTCTCGATCCTTAAAAAACTCAATCTCCCTGATGCCTGGATTGGTGGCGGGTTTGTGCGTAATCCGGTTTGGGACAGGCTTCATGGTTATGAAATTTTTACCCCCTTAAATGATGTGGATGTTCTGTTCTTTGACTCCGATGATTTGAGCAAGGACACAGAAGGCCTTATTCAAGCCAATCTTTCGAGGGAACTTCCCGAGGCTGCTTGGTCAGTCAAAAACCAGGCCCGAATGCACCTCCATAACGGTGACGCGCCTTATGAAAATACGGAACAAGCCGTTGCGCGTTGGGTAGAAACGGCGACGGCTGTTGCGGTACGCCTTGATGAGAATGATAAATTAGAACTTTGTGCCCCTCATGGTCTGGAAGATTTGACCTCGCTGGTCCTTTGTCCCACGTTAGCCTTCAAACAAAATCTCGCGGTTTTTCAGGGGAGGATTGAGTCCAAAGAGTGGCTCAAGCTTTGGCCTAAGCTGAGAATTATTCTTTGAGTCTGCGCTCGCTATTTTCGATAACCCGTTCGAGCATGGCAAAAAGCTGCACTTTTTCGTCTTCATTGAAATCTTCTAATAGAAGATCATTCACTGTCTGATAAAAATCAATTAAGTGAGACATCGCTTGGCTTTTAGGGGTGAGATACATACGCACAACGCGTCGATCTTTTCCGTCAGGTTTACGTTTAATCAGCCCTTGAGTGACCATGCGGTCTAGGGCGCGAGAAAGGGCTGCATCTTTGGCCCCATAATACTTCGCCAATTCCCCATTGGTCATGCCATCTTGACGCCAAAGAGCCGATAAAATCACCCATTGAGTAAGGGTCAGCCCATGTGCCTCCAATTTTTTCTCACCCAAATTAACGGCTGACCTCTGAGCAAAAGTCAAAAGCCGCCCAATAGCATGAAAGCGGGCTGGGATCGAATTGTTTTCCATGGAGATTTTATCCGTCACAATTATTTCCTATGAAACATTATGGGTCGGAAGGGGGAAGGTGGCAAGCAAGCTTTCATATCTGCACATACCAGCCTAATGAAGTTGATCAATTCCCCATGTTTCCTGAATACCAAGTGTATAGTCTGTTAGCCTCTTTACTTCCCCAAAAAGCTGTGAGAGAGTTTCTCAGCTTAATTATTAAGGGCGGGAATTTGGGAAAATTTAAAACAGTTCCGTCGATTGGTGAAATAAAGCCAAATCGCAGTCAGACAAAATACAGCAAAAGCCAAGTAGCAAAGGTGGGGAAGAAGCTGAAAGGTCAAATTGATCTTGAGCGATACTCGTGGGAGGAAATTAATAAAATCTTCCGGGTCTCCTATGATTGGATTGATTCCCATGCAACCCCAATGAAAAAAATCCGTAGCGAGATGATTGGCCGAGTGAGTTCGTTACGCCTCAATGGTATCACGGTTGCTCGCCTTAAAAGAATGCAGTCCGTAAGGAAGAAGTTGAGAGCCATTAGTGTTAAGCTTGACCAAATTCAAGACCTTGGAGGGTGCCGAATAATTCTCCCTTCGATGGCAGAAGTCAATCGTTTGGTTTCCAGTCTGCAGGACAAATCCAGACACCCGATATTTGGTGAGAACGATTATATTGCTCTTCCCAAGCCAAGTGGTTATCGGTGCCATCATCTTATTTTCCAATACGACGCCAAAGATGATACTGCAATTTTCAATGGCAGAAGAATTGAAGTCCAGGTTAGAACTCGCTTACAGCACTCCTGGGCTACAGCTGTGGAATCTGTTGGACTCCTTCTTCAGGAAGATATGAAGGCGGGAAAAGGAAACCAAGAGTGGTTGCGACTCTTCGAGTTGATGTCTACAGAATTGGCGTTGGCAGAGGGCAAAATTCCTGATCCAGATTATCAAGCTCGTAATAAAAGAATTCAAGAAATACGCTCACTGAATACTTCCCTCGGCGCGATTTCTTTATTAGAGGATTTTCGACAAGTGGTGCGTCAACTTGATAGAATTCCTCGAGGTAAAAATAAACCTTCATACTACCAACTGGAATATAATCATGATAAGAAAACCGTTTGTGTTCAGCCAAAATTCTCTACACCAGCAACACTAAACTCCTATCAAAGTTCGCCGAGAAAGGAAGATATTTCTGGTATTGAGTCTTTAAATCGGGTGCTTGTTGAAGCCGATAAGGTGGAGGATCTAAAAGAGGCCTACCCTAATTATTTCGGTGATGTCCGCATATTTTGTTCGAACCTGCAAAGAATAGTCAACGGTCAAGAGGCGATTGAGTTCACCATGCCACCTGTTAATTTATATCCCCGTAAAAGAGAAGTTCTAGGTGATCTAAGTTGGCTGCGACCTGGGCGCAATAGGCGGTGGAAGTAGCGATGATCACCAAGGAAAAATTGGGCTGTAAAATAGTTTGTGATCTATAAATTCCTGGGACCAGGTTCAAAGGATTTGAAATCCTTTGCGTGTACGGGCAGCGCCCGTGGACTTTCTAAAGTCTCTCTATTCCTCATCGGCATGCAGACTTTTCTTCATCCGTTTTAACCCCAGCCATACAGCCAGCAAGACTACGGGGACGGAGATGGCGGTGGCGATGTCTTTGTCTAGGGGGAGGCCTGCGGATTTTAGGCCATTGATGGCGTAGCCAACTAAGCCCACCAAGTAATAACTGATGGCGACGACGGAGAGGCCTTCTACGGTTTCTTGTAATCTCAGTTGCAGCTTTGCTCGGCGGTTCATGGATTCTAAGACCGAGCGGTTTTGTTCTTCAAGCTCTACATCAACACGGGCGCGCAGTAGGCTTGTCACGCGAGAGGCGCGTTTTGACAGGGCTTCCTGGCGTTGTTCTGTGGCTTCGCAGGTTGCCATGGCGGGGGCGAGACGGCGATCAAGAAATTCGCTGAAAGTTTGCAAACCTTCAATCCGCTCTTGGCGTAACTCATTAAGTCTGCGTATGACAATTTGATAATAGGCATGGGCCGCCCGGTAGCGGTAAGAGGATGAGGCAACGATTTCCTCTACATTTGCCGCAAGGTTGGACAGAGATTGTAGCAAGTCAGCGTCTGATTCTTCGTCGCCGGGGTTTGACATGCGTTGAGCGACTTGGGCGAGCTTACGTTCGGCAGCATTAATCCGAGGGGATGAGTCGCGTGCTAGCGGGAGGGCGGCTAAGGCGAGATTTCGATAAGTCTCGATTTCCAACAACCTTTGGACCAGACGCCCTGCTTGGCGAGCGGAAAGCCCCTGATCTCGCACCAAAATTCTCCCGAAACCATCATCGTGGAGTTTAAGGTCGCTATAAGCGATAGCCCTACCCCCAGCAACGTGACATCCGACAATAGAGTTGCCTTCAAAAAGAAGGGGGAGTTCTTCAGGGCGGCGTTTATCTTTATCCTTAGGCTCTAAAACTAAATGAACGGCTGCAAACAGCTCTCCTTTGAGGCCCTCCATCCAAGAGGCAGGGAGTAAATTAATCACGGGGTCTTGGAAGGGAGTGCCAAATTTGCCCTGTTTAAAAAAAGTATAAGTACAAAATTCTGTATGACGTTCCCAACGAACCCGAAGCCGTGTCCTCTCTGCCCCACTTAAATCAACGATATAATTTTTGGCATCGGTTGGAGGGAGGGCGGCATTAAAGTGTTCGCAAAGCTTAACCAGACTTTCCCTGTCCGTATCCCCACGCGCTTCGCCAGAGAGCAAAGCGATATGACTCACTCGTTCTGGTGACTGCATAGTCTCAAACGGCCGGGCATGCAGTTCGTAGTTTAGCTGCCCCCGTAAAGGGTGTTTATTGGGTTGGGCATCCATATTTTATCTCTCATTCCTAAGTCAGTGTGGCTTTGTAACCTGTCGTAAGGGCAAAAAAAAGAAGTATGGGAATGCCACTTTAGTCGGGAAAACTCCCCACTTGCCTCATAGCTTCGCCTAAAACCATGGCGGCAGAGACGGCAATGTTGAGGGAACGGGCTTCCTTGACCATGGGTATAAGGACTCGAGCTTCTACAGCATTGTGGATTTCGCCGGGGACTCCGGCACTTTCGCGGCCCAATATGAGTGTATCGCCGGGTTGGAATTGGAAATTTGTGTAAGGCACCGAGGCTTTGGTACTCAAAAGAACCTGTCGTCCGGGGCAATCCTGCTTATAGGACTCCCAATTGGCATATCTGGACAGGTCAACATCTTTAAGGTAATCCATGCCAGAACGCCGCATGCGTTTGTCATCAAGGACAAATCCACAGGGTTCAATAATATTCACAGGTACATTTAAACAAGCCGCCATACGGAGGATCGTGCCTGTATTTTGCGGGATATCGGGTTGATATAGGGTGATTTCCATGTCGTTTAACAGTATTCCCTTATATAAATATGATCTCTTGAGCTATTTTGAGCGTCTTAGCTCTTTTCTATTGGTGCATTTTCCATTATATCCTAGCCCGGATTACATCTAGTTGGAGTCGTTAAGCCTGACAATTTTCAGGTCTTTTTTCTTCTACTAGATATTTATACGATTTCTGCAGAGGTATTAAAATGGCTGATACGGCATCTACCGCCGTTGACGACAACGGCACCGAAGAGTCACGTCGTGACTTTTTGTTGCTGGCAACTAGCGCCGTAGGCGCAGTTGGGACGGCCGCCGCTATATGGCCTTTCGTCGACAGCATGAACCCGTCCGCTGACGTTTTGGCGTTAGCATCGACGGAAATTGATCTTTCTCCTATTGAGGAAGGCCAAAGCATTACCGTTATGTGGCGTGGTAAACCTGTTTTTGTCAGGAACCGCACCGCTGATGAGATTTCCAAAGCACAAGCCGAGGATTCGGCTGCTATGGTTGATCCTCAAAAAGACGGCGAGCGCATCAAAGAGGGTAAAGACAACTGGCTGGTTTTGGTCGGCGTTTGCACCCACTTAGGCTGCATCCCATTGGGTCAGAAAGCTACTGATCCTAAGGGTGAGTATGGTGGCTGGTACTGCCCTTGCCATGGCTCACATTACGATACCTCAGGTCGCATTCGTAAAGGTCCGGCTCCGACAAATTTGCCGGTTCCACCTTATGAATTCACCTCTGACACCACCGTGAAAATCGGTTAGGGGGATATTATGAGCGACGTCCAATGGAAAAATCCTGTGGTCAAATGGGTCGATGAACGCCTTCCAGTGTTCTCCCTTATGCACCACTCCACAGTTGGCTACCCAACTCCGAAGAACCTGAATTATTGGTGGAACTTCGGCTCTTTGGCTCTGACTTGTTTAATTATTATGATTGTCACCGGTATTTTTCTGGCGATGAGTTATACTCCACACGCATCCATGGCATTTGACTCTGTCGAACGTATCATGCGTGACGTCAACTACGGTTGGCTTCTGCGCTACTTACACGCCAATGGCGCTTCTATGTTCTTCATTGTGGTTTATATCCACATGTTCAGGAACATGTATTACGGTTCATACCGGGCACCACGGGAAATGCTTTGGTTCCTCGGACTTGCTATTTACTTAGCAATGATGGCGACTGGTTTCTTAGGTTACGTTCTTCCTTGGGGCCAAATGAGCTTCTGGGGCGCGACGGTTATTACTAACCTGTTCTCCGCAATTCCCCTCGTAGGTGACGATGTTGTGACTTGGCTTTGGGGCGGTTTCTCAGTTGATAACCCAACCTTGAACCGTTTCTTCTCGCTGCACTACCTGCTGCCGTTCGTTATCTTCGCTCTGGTAGCTCTTCACCTTTGGGCTCTTCACGTTGTGAAGTCTAACAACCCAGCAGGTGTTGAAATTAAGTCTGAAGAAGACACCATTCCATTCCATCCTTACTACACGATCAAAGATCTGTACGGTATTGCGATCTTCATGATCATCTACTTGGCGTTTGTTTTCTGGGCACCAAACTTTCTTGGTCACCCAGACAACTACATTGAAGCAAACCCAATGGTAACCCCACCGCACATCGTGCCTGAATGGTATTACTTACCTTTCTATGCCATCTTGCGGGCTTTCACGGCTGATGCGATCATCTATATTCCTTTCGGATGGTTCTTCATTACGCCTAAGTTGGCTGGTGTTATTGCCATGTTCGGTGCGATTATCGTGCTGTTCTTCCTGCCTTGGCTTGATACTTCAAAAGTCCTGAGTGCCAAATACCGACCCGTATTCAAGCAGTTCTTCTGGATATTCGTGATCAATGTTCTGATCCTCGGCTATTGTGGCGCTAAATCACCTACCGATACCCTGTTTGGAATCAAACTGGAGATCGTTAGCCAAGTTGCTACGTTCTACTACTTCGCACATCTTATGGTTTTGACTCCGCTTATCGGCTGGATGGAAAAAACAAGAGAAGTGCCAAACAGTATTGCTGCTGCGGTTACTAAACCTACAAAGACGGAGGAAGCATAATGCGTAAGTTCGTAATTTCCGCCGTTTTCGGTGCGGTTCTGGCTGCAAGTGCTGTTGTCGGATCGGCTTTTGCTGCTGGCGATGCCGTAAAAGTTGAAGGCCAAGATTGGAGCTTCAGTGGTGTGTTCGGCAAGTACGACAAAAAGCAACTGCAACGGGGCTTCCTTGTTTACAAAGATGTCTGTGCTGGTTGCCACGGCCTCCGTCAGGTCGCCTATCGCAACTTGTTAGAAATCGGTTTGACTGAAGAAGCTGTTAAAGAATATGCAGCAGAGTTTGAAGTTCCGGCTGGTCCTAACGACGATGGTGAAACCATTGTTGACGGTGAACTGTTGGTGCGTCCTGCCAAGTTGTCTGACAAAATGGTGCCACCTTTTGCTAATGAACAAGCCGCACGTGTGAGTAATTCTGGGGCATTCCCACCTGATCTTAGCTTGATGACGAAGGCTCGTATGAATGGCCCTGACTACCTCTACGCTTTGTTGACCAAATATGAAGAAGAAGTGCCCGAGGCATTTCTTAAAGAGTATAAAGAGAAACATGGCGAAGAGTTTGTCCTTCCTGAAGGCATGAGCTTCAACCATGTTTTCCCTGGTTATCAAATTGCAATGGCTCAGCCATTGTCTGAAGAGTCTGTGGAATATGAGGATGGCACGGAGCCGACCCTGGAAAACCACGCCAAAGACGTCACGGCTTTTCTTAACTGGGCAGCTGAACCAGAGCTTGAAGCTCGTAAATCTATGGGTGTTAAAGTGATGATCTTCTTGCTTTTGCTCTCAGTTATGCTGTTTGCTCTCAAGAAACGCATCTGGTCTGACGTTCACTAAGAACCAATAATATATTAGTGAAAAAGGGCCGTTGGTTTTCTAACGGCCCTTTTTTTATTCTCTTGCGGAAATTCTTTCTCAGGTTTAGAGCCTTTCTAAGCTCTTGCGAAAATTAATTTGGAGTAGGCATGGCAACGGCGACGGAGAAAAGGAATGTGGCGCTTTTGGCGATGAGTCAGGCGCTTTTCACAACGTCCCAAGCAACGCTTATTATTCTAAGCGGATTGGTTGGCCATGCCTTATCCATCAACAAAGCTTTAGCCACTTTACCTGTCAGTTCTGTTGTTCTTGCCGCTGCACTCACCACGATCCCTGCCTCGCTTTATATGCACAAGGTTGGGCGTCGTCGTGGGTTTTTGACAGGGGCCGCCTTCGGAATTGTTGGTTCGCTGATTGCTGCCTATTCTATTTGGATAAGTTCTTTCTGGCTTTTTGTCTTCGGGACTTTCGTTATTGGGATCAATGGTGGCTTTGCGCCTTTTTACCGTTTTGCTGCCGCCGATGCAGCGAGCGGAGCATTTAAAAGCAAGGCAATATCCTATGTCGTTTCTGGCGGTTTGGTTGCCGCCTTCATTGGCCCTCTGATGGTTCGCATGACCACAGACTTGTTTGAGCCAGTCATGTTCCTGGGGACTTATGTATCCTTAATTGGCGTGGCTCTTATTGCCATGGCTGTTTTGGCCTTTCTGCAAATTCCCCCTCTGTCTGAAGAAGAAAAAGCAACGAAGGGGCGGCCCCTTCTACAAATCATCAGACAACCTGTTTTTATCGTTGCAGTAATTGGCGGTATGGTAGGGTATGGCATCATGAGCCTGATCATGACTGCAGCTCCCTTGGCAATTGTTGGCTGTGGCTATGGCGTTAATGAAGCCGCAACCGTAATTCAGTGGCATATCGTTGCCATGTTCGCGCCTGCTTTCTTCACCGGATCATTGATTTCTCGCTATGGTGTGTTGAATATTATGCTCGTGGGTATGATTTTATTGGCAGGTTGTGTCGCGGTAGCGCTCTCAGGCCTTGATGTGATGAACTTTACGGTTGCTTTGATAGCCCTGGGGTTGGGCTGGAACTTTAGTTTCGTTGGAGCTTCTACCCTGGTTACGGAGGCCTATGAGCCTTCGGAGCGTGCTAAAGTTCAAGCTATAAATGATTTCCTCGTTTTTGGTACTGTTGCCGTAGGATCTCTCGGTTCTGGTGCGTTGCTCCATTTCTCTGGCTGGGATATGGTACAATATGTTGCGTTACCTTTTATTATCTTATCGTCTTTAGCCACCTTGGGTTTGGCAATTTCTAGGAAGCGAAAATGAATACACTTTTCCTAACATCAGCCTTAATTGCTACATTTACCGTTGTGGGGCATTGCACAATAGGGCGTAAACAATTCTTCCTTCCCATGGTCGAAGCCAACTTTGATCAAACGGCTAAAAGGGTTATGGGGATTGTCTGGCACATGTCGACAGTTGCTTTAGCCTTGCCCGCGATCACTCTGTTCTATGCAGCCCAATACGCAGATCGTATTTCAAACGGTTTAATTTTGTTTATTGTCGTTCAATATGCCCTCTGGACTGGAATTCATTTCTTCTTCACGGTGACATCAGGTGTCCCTGGTGCTCTCTATAAGTTCTTCCAATGGGCGTTGTGTGCAGCTATTGCCATCACCGCTTATCTTGGAATGTAAACTAAAGAATTTGCTGAACTTTTTAAGATGTAGCTGAAGAGGTAATCGGTGTTTGTTCGCGATTGCCTTTTCCTACGTTAATAAAATGCCAGGGTTTTCCAGTATCCCATCTGAGAGCAACTTTTGCATTAGCTCACCATCATAATATCGCTCTTCTACAACGTACCCCATTTCCCACTTCTGCCAGCTAAGTCCGTTAATTTGATACTCAGTATCGTCGGCTGTTTTGAAGCGTGAAAGATTTCTAAAGACGCAGATGTTTTGGCTTTCAACGATATTCACATCGGTGATTCGGCCAATGATCGACACAGCAGAGGTAATATAAGGCTCTTGTTTCCTCCGTCCTTCTTTTGCATCAGAAGCAAAAAGATCGTTATTTGCAAACATCATAACGGCGGCGCTAAAATAACTGTCAAAAGCTTCTAAAGGTTTGCCATTCATAAGCATAGCGACTTGGCCTTCTACCCGATCTTTCAAGGATTGATGAGGGGAGGGGGGTAAGTTATTTTTGTTTTCTTCCAAGTTTAAAATCCTTCAGATACCATTTGCTGACAATCAAGCTAACAAACGTCTATCTCAATCATCCGTCAACCTTATTATGTTTCGGCCTATTCAGGCCAATCTTTTGCTCTGACTATTTTACTGAAAACCGAACTGCTTCTTGAATCGTCAGGTCTAACCTGAGAAACTGCGACCCTAAATTTTAGACTTAAGGGGATTCTAATGGGTGAAGGTGCAGTTAAGCCGATAATTGGTGTTATCGGCGGCAGTGGTGTTTATGAAATCGATGGGTTAGAGAATACCCGTTGGGAAAAGGTTGAATCCTCTTTTGGTAAGCCATCTGATGAGCTTTTCTTTGGGGAACTTAATGGTCAGCAACTCGTCTTCTTGCCGCGCCATGGTCGTGGGCATCGCATCCCTCCCTCAGAAGTGAATTACTGCGCTAACATTGATGCGTTAAAGCGTGTCGGTGTGACAGAAATTCTCTCCATTTCCGCCTGCGGTTCTCTTAAAGAAGATTACCCTCCAGGAACTTTCGTGATCGCTGATCAGTTCATTGACCGGACGATTAATCGCAAGAAAAGCTTTTTTAGCAAGGGCCTTGTGGCCCACGTAGCCCTTGGTCACCCCGTTTGCTCCCGTTTGGGCGACGTCATTGAGGACGTTCTAAAAGCTCAAGGTGTCCCCCATTATCGTGGTGGAATCTACCTCGCTATGGAAGGACCACAGTTCTCTACCTTGGCAGAGTCAAATCTTTACCGCCAATGGAACTGTGACGTGATCGGCATGACTAATATGCCCGAGGCAAAATTAGCTCGTGAAGCGGAAATTTGTTATGCCACCGTTGCCATGGTGACAGATTTTGATTGCTGGCACCCGGATCACGACCATGTCACTGTCGATGCCATTATTGCCGTCCTTCTCGGCAATGCCGACAAAGGCCGTGCTTTGGTCAAAGCCGCTGCACCAAAACTTTCTGGTGAGCGTGACCTCTGCCCATGTGGATGCCAAACCGCTCTAGAATCAGCCCTTATCACCGCCCCTGAAGCCCGTGACCCAGAGCTGGTTAAAAAGCTGGATGCGGTTGCAGGGCGTGTGTTAGGTTAAAATTCTATAAAAAAATAATGGATATTATGGACGGGGCTTTCGTGTGAACACGACGGCTCTGTCTGCACGTAAACAATCAGAAATTATTGATGTTATTGTATCTGAGCTTGCCCTTCTGCTACCTATCAAACCATTCTTTAAAAAATCGTTGAAAGTTTTTTCAGAGAGATGTTTTCTCAGAACGTCTTGGCTTGCTTTAAGAGTTTGCCCGGTTTCTTTACATTCACGTGCATATGATGCCCAAAGGTCATATGAAAGATATTGACCTTGAATCACGTTGTTTTCAAATGGAGCAAACTGAATAGATTTACAGAACTTAAAGAAGAACGGTGACGAAAAAGCTTTGAAATTACTATAGGTACTATTTAAGTTTCGACCGATTTCTTCTCTTTCAATTATAGCTAGCTCTCTAGTAAATTCCTTCATTTTGCGAATATCAGATTTATAATTTTTATCACTGTTTGGGTAGTAAACAAACCGATTACTTTTTGTTTTGCTCATTCGTTTGTACTGAACAAGACAAAAACTCTCTATCTCTTCATTATAGAAAATTAGATCTACACCTAGAACTCTTTCAAGCTCATTCCGGTTTGCCATTGTAACTAATATTTCTCTGTTTCCATCTGAAAAAACATTTGTTTTGAAGTGATACTCATCAATAAGTGCGAATTTATCGAAATACTTTTGATCATGAATAAGGATATCGTCCTCAGTTAAATGGATCTCATCAGGTACAAAAATTCCATCATTATAGGTTAATGATTCTTCATATTCATCAGGTTCCCATAAGTCCTCATATCCAATAGTTTTGAGGCCAAATGCTTTTGCAGCGCTTTGAAGTGCATCACGTTGTAATGCAAATAACCTTGCTTTATCAGGGTGGTCATCAAAGCTTATTCCATTTGTAATCTGTATTAACTTGTTAAGCTTATGCTCAATCTCAGGGCGTAAAATTATTAGCCGGTCAATAGCAGCTTTTAGCACACCAGAACCAAGGCGAATTTTGTTTTGTTTTAGAATTTGACTTTTTGTTAGTTGCCCAACTTGGGTGTTTGGTAAAATATCATCAAGATCTATTTGAGCGAACTGGGTAACCTGCTTTAGTTTGATTCGAACTGATTGGGTAGCTGTAGTTCCCGTTTTTACACCTAGAGCGAATGCATCCACTTTATTCCTGGCAAACCCTAGAAGATAAATACCTAATTTTTCAGGTTTGAGGTCAGGTAATGATGCATTTTCGGTAAAGTACTTTTTATAGAGAAGATTATCTTTTATGCTTTTAACTCTTTCGGGTTCATCAAATTGAAAAAAAAAGCCATCTTGACTTGGAGTTTCAACCATTGGAGTTTCCTAAGATGTTTTTTACCGTATAGGGAGGTATGGTAACAGTATGAAAGTAGACGGTAAAGATTTTCGCACGATTTGGTTGGCGGGTGATGGCTGGGGTGTGGAGATTATTGACCAAACCAAACTGCCCCATGTTTTTGAAATTGTTCGTATGGAAACCCTCGACGATGCCGCCGTTGCCATTAAGGATATGTTGGTCCGAGGCGCGCCATTGATTGGAGCTACCGCAGCTTATGGGGTTTGTCTTTCTATTCGCAATGACCCAACCGATGCAGGCTTAGAGAATACCTATAAGGTTCTTCACGCTACCCGGCCTACGGCGATTAATCTCAAGTGGGCTTTAGATGAAATGACTGCCTTGCTTAAACCTTTGCCAGAAGGGGAGCGGGTAGCTGCGGCTTATAAACGGGCGGCTGAGATTTGTGATGATGATGTAGAGATTTGTTCCTCCATCGGGGATAACGGTCATAAGATCATTGCGGATATTTGGGAGAAAAAAGGCAAACAGGGTGTGGTCAATATTCTGACCCATTGTAATGCTGGCTGGTTGGCGACTGTTGATTGGGGCACGGCTTTAGCGCCAATTTACAAGGCCCATAATGCAGGTATTCCTGTTCATGTCTGGGCTGATGAAACTCGCCCTCGTAACCAAGGGGCAAGCCTGACAGCTTGGGAATTGGGTAAGCATGGTGTTCCTCACCACATTATTGTTGATAATGCTGGGGGGCATTTGATGCAACATGGGCAGGTTGATCTGTGCATTGTCGGCACAGACCGTACTACGGCTGATGGGGATGTATGCAATAAGATTGGTACCTACCTCAAAGCTCTTGCGGCTCACGATAACAATGTTCCATTTTATGTTGGTCTGCCGTCGCCTACGGTTGATTGGACCGTTCATGATGGGGTTAAAGAAATTCCCATTGAAGAGCGCGGTCAGGAAGAGGTTACTGATATGACCGGGCGGACTGCTGATGGCTCTGTGGTAACCGTTACTATTTCCGCTGAAGGAAGCCCAGCTGGAAACCCGGCATTCGATGTAACTCCTCGTCGCCTTGTGACAGGTTTAATTACTGAACGAGGTGTTTGTGAGGCCAGCCCAGAAGGTCTTGCTGGTTTATTCCCTGAGAAGGTAATCAAGTGAGCCGTCGTAAAGACTTCGAACCCTCAACTAACCGAGAGCGCCGGGCAGAAATTTTAAAAACGGCACTCAAGATGAATGAGGTTGGCCTTAATCAAGGTTCCGCTGGAAACGTCAGTTTACGTATTGGTGATTTCACCGAGAACAATGGCTTTATGGTTACCCCCTCGGGCATCCCTTACGATGAATGTACGGTTGACGACATGGTGCCGATGACCATGGAAGGGCTGTGGTCTGGGAAGATGAAACCTTCTAGTGAATGGAAGTTTCACCGCGATATCTATAAGGACCGCCCAGACGTCAATGCCGTCATCCATACCCACTCTACCTTTGCCACAACAATTGCCTGTTTAGGCAAAGACATCCCTGCTTTTCATTACATGGTCGCTGTGGCTGGAGGGCGGAATATTCGTTGTGCACCGTACCACACATTCGGTTCTCAAGAGCTTTCTGATGCGACAGTGAAAGCCTTGCTTCGTCGTAAAGCTTGCTTGCTTGGCAACCATGGAATGATCGTCACTGGGCCAAACTTAAAGAAAGCCTTGGCTATGGCCGTTGAGGTTGAGGAGCTTTGCGAAATGTATTGGCGCACCCTGCAAGTTGGTGGCGGCAATATGATCGACGATGAAGAAATGGGCCGAGTTTTGGTTAAATTCCAAACCTACGGCCAATTTGCTCCTCCCATGGAGAATGACGAAGACGAGTATCGGCCTAAGCTAGACCCTAGAAAGACACACAACCCTAAAGTGTCTCTTCCAAAGATGCGCCGTTAAGGTTGTTCGAATAGTTCAGTTTCTACTAAGTTGACGCTTTTAATTGCCATATCGTTCTGACTTGAGTAGTTTGAGTTGCAAATGAATCTGTTAGTTTTCTAAATGGAGTTTTAGGGGGAAGTATGCGTCTTATTTTGGTTTTAGCGGTTACCTTGTTGATCTCTGGTTGTGTCAAATACCCTTTAATCGCAAGCTTTGAAGATATTGAAGATCGTTATATCGGGGTCGTCAATTCTAACATGCTTTTTGGCGTAGCGACGGTAAATGCCATTAGCGAAACTGATGGTAATGAGTGTAATGGCAATACAAAGCTTACTGCAATGCCAGTTAATAGTTTTGGATGTGCCGGGCAAATTGGTGAAGTTGTGTTTGAATGTGGTGACGGAAGAAAAGCGGCTGGAGAATTTAAAGCTACATCATGCACTTCAGGTTATGGGCAAGGGATTGACAGCAATGGTAATAAATTCAATTTTTACTTCGGCGACAAAGCAAAAGAGTTAATTGATGGTGGCGGGAAGCCAGAAATTAAATAGCCTAGTGATATGAAAAATGAGTCGTTTTGAACAATGAAAAAAATATACCTTATATTCATTTTAATTCTACTTCCTGGCTGTGCTGCTGAGGTTTTCATTGTAAGTTATGAGGAAAGTGGAGAGCGTTTAGTTGGGACGATTTATGAGAGAATTGAAGTTATAAGTGAAAAGAATGGGGCGGTTTGTATTGGTGAGTATGAACCAACCACCCAACCAATTGGGGGAGTTGGGCTTTTCTCTTGTGAAGGTATTGGAGGAGTTATCAAATATACTTGTGATGATGGTAGGAAAGCCATGTCTGAAACTATGTTTTCATCTTGTTCTTCTGGGTATGGAAGTGGAATAGATAGTAATGGTGATAAGTTTAATGTTTACTTTGGGCCAGATGTTAAAGCGGCTATAGCAAAACCATCAACAACGCAGGTTGAATGATTGGGTTAAAAAACGATGGTCTCCAATTTTTTAAAATTGTCCCTATTTGTTTTATTCCTGGCAACTATTTGGTCTGAGGAGAGCATTGCTGATCTTGGGCACTATAATGGTAAGAAAGTGGTTTTTGTTGATGCGACCAGCAGGACCCTATTGCGCCAACGTCAGATTGATTTTTCTCCCGAAGTTGAAATTGATATGGAGATTGATGCTGAAAGAGGGTCCTTAGATAGTGCGCTAAACGGAAGTGCTGATTTTGCCGTTATTTTTGAAGTTGCCATAGCTAAAGCCAATCGGCGCGTCTTGGACCTCAGGCGTATAGCCTCGATCTATGTTGCCAAAACAGAAAAAATCATAAACCCTGAATGGAAAATGGCAAAGATGAATGCCTTTATGTCAAAATTTGGGGATTCATACGATGGAGATTCAGCCCATAGAGGTTTGGTAGGTACACCTAAGTTTATCGAAAAGCCTATCCACGTTAACTATGAATTTGAGCAGGCTCGGGTTCGTGGCACCAAGGCAATGACTGTAAACTACTATGTCGTTGACCTCAAAAACAAACGCTATTTCAAATCAAATTTTGATATTAATGAAAAAAAGCAGTTTAAGATTGCCTATCGCCTCCATAAGCGAGATGTAAAACGAAACCAACACCTGGAAATTCATAACACAGAAAAAGATGTTAAAAATTGGGAAGACGCTCCTCTAACTATACTGGCTTCGCAACTCTTTAATCAATACGATAGGAAGCGAGGAAAATCTAAAAAATTAACGAGTATGGCTGCGCTTCGTAAGACCATTCTTAAAGATAAAAATGTAGCTTTGGCAAAGCATAAAGATACTGATTATAAGTATGGGGTCGATAAACGTCTTGATAGCGTTGTCGTTATTTATACAGGACGAAATTCAGTAGGAACGGGTTTCTTTATCACGCCTGATATAGTGTTAACAAACTGGCATGTTATTAATGGTTCAGAGTTTGTTGAGATGAAAATGCATGGGGGAATGGAAACCTTCGGTAAAATCATTGCGAAGGATGTTAGGCTTGATCTAGCATTAATTAAAGTCCAGAATCGGGGGAAACCAGTTCGATTTTACAGCAAAAGAAAGCTTGACCTAGGGCTGACGACTGAAGCTATTGGACATCCAAAGAGATTTGAGTTTTCGGTGACGAGAGGGGCCATCAGTTCAATACGGCGTCATTCAAGCATTAACTTGCCTCGAGGCAGTGGAAAAAAAGTGCTTTATATCCAAACAGACACTTCGATAAATCCTGGTAATTCAGGAGGGCCTCTATTCCATAAAAACAAAGTAGTAGGTGTGAATACTTGGGGGGTTGGGGAATGGGACTCAGGCCTTAGTTTTGCAATTCACTATGGTGAAGTTCTTCAATTCCTGAAAGATGTTCTTCCCGAATATTCTCCACATTCCGGTTAGAGGAAACGATATGGTCAATTTTATAAAAATGAAGTCGCTAATTATCGTCCCCATACTGTTAGTACTGTCGGGTTGTGTTAGTACTATTCAGAATGACTTAGGCATGGTGCGAAATAAAGAAACTGGGTTGGCATATGGTTCCATGATTAATGGCAACTTAATGACGGACCCAGCGTTTTTTCCAAATAAGAATTTGAAGCTTTCAATCAGAAATACTTCAGGTGATGACGCCTTTAAACTGGGTAACTTCAGAGAGCGCATTGAGAGTTTTTATCTCAATAAAGGGTATGACGTTACTCGAGGTTCTGACTTCGGTCTTAAAGTAGATGTAAATGTTGTTTATTCGGGGCAAATACAAACAGATCGGATGTCTGAATATGCCATGATTGGTGGTGTAGCAGGTGGTGTTGCGGGTGTACGCTCTAAAGCCCTATATGACGCTGCATTGTGGTCAACAAGTGGTGCCGCTTTAGGTTCGGTTCTTGGTTCCTTTGATACAGAGGATACTTATATAATCGTTGCCGCAATCACAGTTGGTATCAGAGATAAGGCCCGTAAGCGAAGGAAGGTGATTACTTTTGACCGCAGCGAAAGAATTCGTGATTACGATGATGACGAATCTTTTGGGAAATGGCGTGAAAAGGCTACGATCCGGTTAGCCGTATACGCCGGTGGTCGAAATACGGAACAATCAAAAATTGCTGAAGAAGTTCGTCGACGTATTTCTAATATTGTTGGAGACATTATCTAACCTCCGTTCTATGATCCAGCCGCCTCTTAAACAATTACCTGGATCATGATGACTGACGTTAATGAAGACGATCTTTACCCCCTAGATGCCTTTAAGCAAATCATGGAGGCTCTTCCCCATTGTGAAGCTTTGGGAATTAATATGACCAAATATACGCGAGGTCATTGTGAAGCTTATGTCGAATATGATCCTAAGTTAGCAGGTGACCCCGACTCTGGTGTGGTGCATGGTGGGGTTATCACGACATTAATGGATAGTATTGGTGGGGCGGTTGCTTTTAGTAAAATTAAGGCCGGGCAATCAGTTGCGACCCTTGATTTACGGATTGATTATCTTAAGCCCGCCAAGCCTGGAAGCCGTATCAACGGAACCGCTGAGTGTTACAAGCTAACAAAGAATGTCGCCTTTGTTCGTGGTCATGCCTACAATGATGACCCTAATGACCCCATAGCTAATTGCACCGCTACATTTATGATTGGCTCGGTGGGCTTTTCTCCTAAAACCGGGAAGGAGAAATAGATATGCTGTTTAAAAAAATCATGGGTTTGAAAAAGGCGGGTGACCTTAAAGGTTTAAGCAAAGCCATTCCCTATACCTCGTTTTTAAACCTGAGCTACGAAATAGACGACACGGGTCTTCTCACGGTTATGCGCCAAAGTGATAGTAATATTGGCAATATCACTATCCCGGCTGTCCATGGTGGAGCCGTTGGTGGGTTGCTTGAACAGGCTGGAATAATGCAAGTTATTTGGGAGTGTGAAATTAGTAAATTTCCAAAGATCATTAATATTTCGGTAGATTACTTGCGTCCCTGTTTGGGCAAAGAGGATACATTCGCTCGGGCGACCCTGATCAAGCAAGGACGGAGCGTGTCCAATGTTCGTGTGACAGCTTGGCAATCTGACCCGGTTAAGCCCGTTGCGGCCGCCCATGTTCACTTTTTAATGGGCTAAGTGTTTTGTCAGAAGAAGAAATTGTTACCGTCACCATTGCTCGTAAAATCACCCCAGGGCGAGAAGCTGACTATGAAGCGTGGGTAAAAGGCATCGCTGATGTTGCTCAAGCTTTTCGAGGCAACTTAGGTATGAAAATGCTTAAGCCTAGCCTTGAGACAGGCGACGAATATGTCACCGTGTTCCGTTTTAATAACTACAAAAACCTTCGCATCTGGGCGGATTCTGACGAGCGAGCTTTATGGGTTTCTAAGTTAGAAGAAATGGTCGAGAGCGAAACCGTCCATAAGGTCACAGGGTTAGAATTTTGGTTCTCGTTACCGGAAGCCCCCGTTAACAAACCTCCCTCACCGCATAAGATGGCTTTAGTGCTCTGTGTGGTGGTCTTTACCTTAGTTTTGGGCATGAATGTCTTCTTAGGGGATTGGCTTTCTACGCTACCCCTTCTTGCCCGTGTCGCTTTTGTCGTCATAGCTCAGGTTTTGTTGATGACCTATATCATCATGCCGCAAGTGACCAAGCTCCTGAAATCCTGGTTGTTTAAATAATGCCGTCTCCTGCTCGAAAACTATCTACCCTTTTAGAAAAGCTAAACCTCATAACCATGCCCTGCTGCTTTGATGCCTTTTCAGCCAAAGTCATTGAGCAGAATGGTTTTCCTCTTACCTTCATGAGTGGGTTTGCAGTTTCAGCCGCGCGCTTAGGTGTGCCGGATACGGGATTGATCTCATATGGAGAAATGGTGGAGCAGGGGTGCAATATCACACAGGCTGTTTCAATTCCGGTCATTGGTGATGGTGATACGGGCTATGGCAATGCTTTGAATGTGAAACGTACTGTCAAAGGGTATGCTGCCGCAGGGTTTGCCTGTATCATGATTGAAGACCAAGTGGCACCAAAGCGATGTGGACACACTAAAGGTAAAGCAGTGGTCGAACGAGATGAAGCCCTGATGCGTATCCGAGCTGCTTGTGATGCACGCCAGGAACTACGAGACCAAGGCAGAGATATCCTAATTATGGCTCGCACAGATGCGCGAACAACTGATGGCATGGATGAAGCCCTTGCCAGGGTGAATGGTTTTGCTGAACTCGGTGCTGATATTACTTTTTTGGAAGCCCCTGAGAGCGAAGAGGAAATGGCTCGTTATTGCCAGCAAACGCCAGGGTACAAGATGGCAAATATGGTGGAGCAAGGCAAAACCCCCATTTTGTCTCCAAAGGAACTAGAGGAGATTGGCTATAAGATTGCTGCTTATCCCCTCACGCTTCTTTTAGCCTCGTTAAAAGCCATGGAAACAGCCTTGGCTCAATTAAAAAATGGGCAGCATCCCGCAGAGCTTTCAAGCTTTGAGGAGTTGAAAAATACAGTAGGCTTCCCTTCTTATTACGAAGAAGAAGAGCGTTATAAGTAGACCTGAATAAAACACCGACAAGATGGTAATTACTTGTCGGTATTTTATTATTAAGACGCTAAGCTTAGACTTTGCCGGAGCTCTTAGCATATTCAACGAATTTAAAATCATCGTTGAATATATGGTTTTTGAGCCAGTTTGAAACAAAGTCGAACATCTGGGTGTTTGCGTTCATATCTCCCCGAACCAAAGCTTCTTCAAGGGCTTTGTATTTAGGGATAAACTCTTGATGGCGTCTTTTATGCTCGGCTAGGCCAGGGAAATTGATTGAGGCCATATAGTTTTCTTCCTCAACAAAGTGCTGCTTCATGACAGCTTCGATGTGATCTGCCATCTTACGGGCAGAGTCTTTGCCTTTGCCACCCATCATGCTGGCATAGAACTCATTGATCATGCCAATCAATTCGCGATGATCTTCGTCAATAGAAGTAACGCCTGTCCTTAATTTGTCATCCCACTGGAGCAGTTCCATATTATCTTTGTCGGAGCGAACTTGTTCTAAGAACTTAGCGACTTCTTGGCGAAGGAATTCAGATTGTTCTGACAAGTCTGTGGCCGCAGATGAAATTTGGTTAGCTGCAGCACCTGTTTCGCCTGAGGCTTGTTCCACACTGATTATGTTTGCTGAAACTTCTTGTGTACCATCGGAAGCTTGAGCGACGTTACGAGCAATTTCTGATGTTGCGGCAGTTTGTTCTTCTACAGCTGTTGCAATAGAGCCTGCAATTTGGTCGATCTCACCAATGGTTTCGCTGATGACTTCAATAGCTTTTGCTGCGGAATTAGTGACGCTTTGGACGTGGCCAATTTGATCTGCAATTTCCTGGGTGGCTTTAGCGGTTTGGTTGGCAAGGTTTTTCACTTCAGAAGCAACGACGGCAAAACCTTTGCCTGCTTCGCCAGCCCGAGCTGCTTCAATCGTGGCATTCAGAGCCAGGAGGTTGGTTTGTTCTGCAATGTCGGAAATTAAATTAACAACATCACCAATCTTCCCGACAGCATCGACCATCTCTACAACGGTTTTTTTGGTGTTCTCAGCCTGTTTAGCTGCTGTGTCGGCAACTTCAGAAGACTTGTGAACGTGACGGCTGATTTCAACTTCAGAGCTTGAAAGTTCTTCGGCAGCAGAAGCCACGGTTTGAACGTTGGTAGAGGCTTCTTCAGCAGCGGCAGCGACTGTTGTAGCTTGGGCACTCGTTTCTGACGCAATTGAAGCCATTTGGGTTGAAGATGCCTGGAGTTCGGTTGAAGCAGATGTGACTGCATTGATCACTTCCCCAACATTTCCTTCGAAAGTATCAGCCATTTGATTCATGGCAGCGCGCCGTTGCCGTTCTGCTCGCTCTTCTGCTTCAACTTGTTCTGCTTCCATCTCCTTCACGCGGATAGCATTATCTTTGAAAACCTGGACAGCTTTAGACATTAAGCCTACTTCGTTTCCGTATTCTTGACCGGATATTTCAATGTCTAAATTTCCCTCTGCCAAAACGATCATGTCGTTGGTCATGCGCTTGATAGGAGAGCTGATCGCGCGACCAATATAAATGGCTATACCTAAAACAATGACGGCAATGATACCGAGTGATGATAGCATCAATTTAAAGGTGGATTTGACATTGGCCTCTAGCATCTTTGTAGCTTCTGCTGCGTCAGCGCTTCCCTTTTCATCAAGAAAGTTTAGCCCAGGGACTGTCTCTTTATAGAGGCTACTTAAAACTTTTTTGTCTTCTCTTTCTTTTAAGAGCAAATTGGCAACTTCTTTAAACTCTGCCAGATAGTCGTCTAATTCTTTCTCAATTTTTGATTTATCATCAGAGGGGATATCCGTTCCCGCTAAGGCTTGATCAAATTCGACCATGCGCTGATCCATTCTTTTGATATATTTGGGATCTAGCCGCATCAAAAAATCTTTTTCATGGCGACGCATCATTAACATCGTCGCAGTTAGTTGAATTTGATTGTATTTTCTAAGGTTTTCTTCAACGCTTTTAACTAATGTACGCAGTTCGCCCCGCATGCCTTTGTTCGGGGATAAGCCAATTTTATTTCGGTTAGTCACGATTTCCTGGAACTTAGCTGTATAAGCCGTAAACTTAATTTTTATATCTTCGACGAGTTGTTGTTCATCGGGTTCTTGGTGGATTGTTTTTAGCTTGTCAAAATACGGGAGGACATCTGCTTCTATCTTTTTGTGTTCCTCTGCGTATTTCATTTTGAAGCGAAGGAAGAAATCTTTTTCGTTGCGTCGTTCTTGTAGGAAAGCTTCTTTAACAGCGCCGACATAAGAAACCCCCTTCGTTTCCGACAATTGGGTTGCTAAAAAAGCTTCTTGTTTATTGGCGCTAGTTACATAAAGCAATGTAGCCGCAATAAAGCCAGTGATAGCTATGAGGGCAATTAGCAATGTTTGAGTGCTTACTTGCAAGTTTTTCATTTTTCTTTTCCCAACTAAGCGCAACTTCTAGGAATCACGCAAAACAAAGAGCTAACTAAAGATTTCTGAAAAGGGTTTGAGCTTTTTCAGTTCAAAAGTCCGGCTCGTTTTCTATAAATAATAGAGCAAGTGATTGGTTTGCAACGGTAGGTGTTTTTTTAAGATTGGGGCATTTTTTACACCCATTTTTAGTTATTAATATAATTCAATTTGATAATTTAATAAAAGTAATTCTTTGATTTAAGCTTTCTACATTCAATGGAATGAACAGGTATTTTTTATTTCACTTTTTAAGAAAAATTTCCATGATGTCTGTCAATTGGTAAAGCATTTATCTTATCTAACCCGTTGCTCCTTATTTGACATTCTGGTACATATGCATTTAAGTGACCTATAGGGAATATGGTTTCCCATTGCGTAGAATATAAATAATTATCCTTCAGGAGGCGTTATGTCATCACCCTATCCTAAATTGCTTGAACCCCTCGACCTGGGCTTCACCACTTTGCGCAACCGTGTCTTGATGGGCTCAATGCACACAGGTTTAGAGGAAGCAAAGGGAGGCTTTGAGCGCCAGGCTGCTTTTTTTGCGGAACGGGCGAAAGGCGGGGTTGGCTTGATTGTTACTGGAGGGATTGCTCCTAATGAAGCTGGACGTACCGGGCCTTTTGCCACCATGCTGGATACAGAAGAGAAAGTGGCAGACCATAAAATTATTACCGACGCTGTTCATAAAGAAGATGGTAAAATTTTGATGCAAATTCTGCATACAGGTCGCTATGCCTATCATGACAAAGGGGTTGCTCCATCTCCTCTTAAAGCCCCAATTGCCCCATTCCCTCCCCATGAGTTGACAGATGATGAAGTAGTCCAGACCATTGAGGATTACGCCAATTGCGCCGTTTTAGCTCAAAAAGGTGGTTACGATGGTGTTGAGGTCATGGGTTCTGAAGGCTACTTGATCAACGAGTTTATTGTGACCAAGACGAATAAGCGTACCGACCGCTGGGGTGGGTCGTATGAAAACCGGATGCGTTTTGCTATTGAAATCATCAAGCGGACTCGTGAACTTGCAGGCCCAAATTTCATTATTATGTTCAGGCTGTCGATGATTGATTTAGTCGATGATGGCAGTTCATGGGATGAAGTAGTGCAATTAGCAAAAGAAATTGAAAAAGCTGGAGCTAATATTATTAATTCAGGCATTGGTTGGCACGAAGCCCGCGTTCCGACAATTGCCCAGTCTGTCCCAAGGGGAGCCTGGACTTGGACCACGGCTCGTATGAAGGGTGAAGTCAATATTCCGATTATTGCATCAAACCGGATCAATAACCCAGAAGACGCTGAAGCCGTTATTGCTGGTGGGCAAGCCGATATGGTTTCTTTGGCTCGTCCTTTCTTGGCTGACGCTGAGTTCGTTAATAAGGCGGCAGAAGATCGGGCAGATGAAATCAATACATGTATTGCCTGTAACCAAGCCTGTCTTGACCATATTTTCAATATGCAGATTTGTAGTTGTCTGGTTAACCCAAAAGCTTGCTTTGAAACCGAATTGATTTATGGAGCTACTGAAGCGCCCAAGAAGGTTGCTGTCGTTGGTTCTGGTCCTGCCGGTTTGAGCTGTGCTGTTACGGCGGCGGAGCGTGGTCACGATGTTACCTTGTTTGAATCTAATCATGCTATTGGCGGTCAGCTTAACTATGCCCGCCAAGTGCCGGGTAAGCAGGAGTTCGATGAAACCATTCGCTATTTCAGTCGTCAGCTAGAACTAAAAGGTGTCAAAGTACAGCTTGGCAAACGTGTTTCTGCTGAAGACCTGCAAAGCGGTGGGTTTGACGAAATCATTCTGGCTACAGGTATTGCGCCTCGTAAGTTGGACATTGAAGGAAGCGATCACCGTAAAGTTCTTAGCTATATTGAGGTGCTGGGTGAGAAAAAACCTGTAGGTAAAAAAGTGGCTATTATTGGTGCGGGTGGTATTGGTTTTGATGTCGCTGAATTCTTGACCCATAGCGGTGAGGACCGTGAACAGCCATTGGACGAATTTCTAGACCAATGGGGGGTTGATCGGGAACCCGCTAAAAGTGGTGGCCTTAAAGCTATGACCAAGCCTACCCCAGCTCGTGAAGTTTATTTGCTGCAACGGAAGAAATCTAAACCTGGACAAGGATTGGGCAAAACGACGGGGTGGATTCATCGCGCCGCATTGAAGATGAACGATGTTGCCATGATGCCAGGCGTTGTTTATCGCAAAATTGATGATGATGGATTGCATATTACAGCGGGTGATAATGATCAGGTGCTTGATGTGGATAATGTCATCATCTGTGCAGGCCAGGAGCCCCAGCGGGAACTCCAAGAAGGACTTGAAGCTGGAGGCCTAAAAGTGACTTTAATTGGTGGTGCCGATGTTGCTGCGGAATTGGATGCTAAGCGAGCCATTAAGCAAGGAATTGAGGTTGCAGCAGAGATTTAATCTCTGCTGTTTCTTGTCCATTTAAATTTTAAGGAATAGATAATGCCCAATTCCCCAATGAAGAAATGGCATCAACTCATCGAGACGAAGGACCAAACTCTTCTCGATGAGTTATTGGCTGATGATGCTGTTTTCCACTCGCCTGTGGTCCACTCTCCTCAGGTCGGCAAATCAATTGTGAAGCTTTACCTTATGGGGGCTGAACAGGTGCTCAACAATGAGACGTTTAAGTATGTTAGAAAAATAGAGAGTGAAAATGATGCTCTCTTAGAGTTTGAGTTGGAAATCGATGGTATTCACATGAACGGAATTGATTTGATCCGATGGAATGATGAAGGCCAGATTGTTGACTTTAAAGTGATGGTTCGTCCCTTGCAGGCAGTCAATTTGATCCATAAAAAAATGGGTGAAATGTTGGAACTTCTAAAGAAAAATAGCTAAACGCCTGCCTTCTCTAAAAGGCTGGGCCAATCTTTAGACCAACAGCATTTATGCTTATAGTAAGGCATCTCAATAATTTTAGCAGGCGGCGCTTCGGTGCCGCTTTTGCTTTTTAAGGTTGCCATATAACTGCCTATAATCCCTCGTGGCACTACTTTATCTTTTGCGCCGATGAAATGGGTTTGCGGGGTCTTGGTTAATTTATCTGCGAAATCAACGGGATTAAGGGAATTTTTCAGGCGAGGGAGTTTGAAGTAATCCATCCATAGAACATGGTTGAGGGTTCCTGCCACTGTTATAAGGTGGGTAACATCATTTCGCTTAGCTGCCACTAAAGCAGCGATAGCCCCACCCCCAGAGTATCCAGTCAAAATGACCTTGTTAGCGCCGACTTTGTTCTTAAAGACACTGATAGCTTTATTCGTTGCTTTGATGACCTCTTCGGAAAACCGATGGCTTGTCCAATAACGCTGATCACATATATATTTAATTTCCTGAAGGGGGTATTGGCAGGGACGAGCTAGATAGAGCACGTTCACAGCAGGGTCTGTATAGGCCATGTTGAGAGCTATCGGCGTTGTTGGTGTAGGGTCTGTGGAGACGTGTCCATAAGGCCCATACGCATTCCCGTCACCTTCGATATAGATGTGTAATATTGGGGACTGTGTTTTAACTGGTTTAGAAAACCCAGTTAACATAAAAGGTGGGGCATCAAATGAGGTTGCTTGCCATCCTGCTTTCGTCACACTCGCCCTTATCGTGAAGCTTGGGTCAATAGAAGGGGAGGTGCAAGCGCTAAGAGGGGTCAAAACTGCGAGAAGAAGAACCGCTAGTGTTTTGACCCCTGCCATTAGCTTACCTCATCTTCGATTCGTTCGCAGAGGTAATGATATAGGTTGATATGAACTTCCTGAATTCGGGCAGTAGTGGATAAAGGGGCATCAAGAAGGATATCGCTAAGGACAGCCATCTTGCCGCCGCCAAGTCCGGTCATAGCAATTACCGTCATGCCTTTCTCTTTAGCTTTTTCAAAAGCTTTGATGACGTTGGCTGAATTGCCGCTTGTGCTGATACCAAGAATAACACCGCCATTCTCACCATAAGCCTCAACTTCGCGAGCAAAGGCGCTTTCGTAATCGTAATCGTTTGACCAAGCAGTTAATTGCGCCGTATTTGCTCCAAGAGCGATACATTTGTATCCGTTTCGCTCTTTTAAGAAGCGTGCAACTAATTCACCCGCAATGTGCATAGCATCTGAGGCTGAGCCTCCATTGCCACAAACTAAGAAAGATTTATTGCTTTTAAGGGCATCTGAAATCACTTTTATCGATTGCTCCATGGCAGCATCCAAACCATGTTCAGCCGCCTTAGCCATGTTCTCGGCAGACTCTTTCAGATAGTCGCTAATCTTCATAGACACCAATTATTCCTCGTTAAAAATATGATATTCTTTGATGTTTGTAGCGCTTCCTTACACAAAAGTCATTTCTCTTTAAGGGGGGATGTTATAGATTGCGGAAATTAATGGTTTGGGTAGGCACCTTCTATCCAATGGGGACCTCTTTTCACGGTAGGATTTAAATGAAAGTCCTGGTTACCGGCAGCGCCGGATTTATTGGAAATTATGTGTGTCAGCGCCTTTTGGCGCGAGGCGATGAAGTCGTTGGTCTTGATATCGTTAATGATTATTACGATGTGAACCTGAAAGAAGCTCGCCTTGATCGCATCAAAGCCCATGCGAATTATACAGAAGCACGGATTTTATTGGAAGATCGTGAAGCTATAGAGAAGCTCTTCGCAGAAGAAAAACCTCAAAGAGTGATTAATTTAGCGGCCCAAGCAGGGGTGCGCTACAGTTTGGAAAATCCTCGGGCTTATATTGATAGCAACATTGTTGGGTTTTTGAATCTTCTTGAGGGATGTCGTTCCCAGCAGGTTGAGCATCTGGTTTATGCCTCTTCAAGTTCAGTTTATGGCACCAATACAAACATGCCATTTTCGGTCCATGACCGAGTAGATCACCCCATTAGCCTTTATGCAGCGAGTAAACGGTCGAATGAATTGATGGCCCATACCTATAGCCATCTTTTCAATATCCCTTCGACTGGTTTGCGCTTCTTTACAGTTTATGGTCCCTGGGGACGCCCTGATATGGCTTTGTTCCTCTTCACCAAAGCCATTGTTGAAGGTCGTCCGATTGATGTTTTCAATGATGGTAATATGAAGCGCGCCTTCACCTATGTTGATGATATCGTCGACGGGGTTATTCGCCTGCTTGATACCGTGCCGACAAAAAACCAAAACTACGATACTGACAATCCGGACCCCGCAACCAGTGGCTCAGCTCCATTCAGGATATCCAATATCGGCAGTGATCAATGTGTGTCGTTGATGCGTTATATCGAAGTTTTGGAAGAAAACCTTGGGCGCAAAGCTGAGAAGAATATGCTACCTATGCAAGCAGGTGATGTGCAAGCGACTTGGGCCGATGTAGATGACCTAAAAGCTGATATTAATTATCACCCAACGACCACCGTTGAAGAAGGTGTGGCTAACTTTGTGGCTTGGTATAAAGATTTCTACGGGGTGAAGTGATGAGTCATAATCGCAAAATTTCCGTTGTAGGTCTTGGATACGTTGGCTTTCCAGTTGCGGTAGCTTTCGGACATCAAGATCATGAGGTGATTGCTTTTGATATCAATGAAACTCGTATCACTGAATTAAAAGCGGGTAATGATGTCACCGGAGAAATACAGCCTTCTGCAATTGCTTCAGCAAACCTAGTATTGACCTCTGACCCGGTAGACTTAGCCCGTGCAGATTTTCATATTGTCACGGTCCCCACACCAATTACTGAGGCAAAACGCCCTGATTTATCTCCTTTAGTTTCAGCCAGCACTACCGTCGGTCGGGTTTTGAAGAAGGATGATATCGTTGTCTATGAATCCACCGTTTATCCAGGCGTAACGGAAGATATTTGTGTTCCAGTGCTGGAAAAAGAATCTGGTCTGGTTTGTGGGCAAGATTTTACAGTTGGCTATTCGCCCGAACGAATTAACCCGGGAGATATGGTTCATCGCTTTGAAACTATTACCAAAGTCGTTTCAGGACAGAACGCAGAAACTTTAAAAATCGTATCAGCTGTATATAGCAGCGTTGTAACGGCTGGTGTGCACGAAGCGGCTAACATCAAAACAGCAGAAGCCGCGAAGGTTATTGAAAATACCCAACGGGATTTGAACATTGCCTTGATGAACGAGTTGGCAGTGATCTTTAAGCGCATGGGCATTGATACCCGTGATGTGCTGGCTGCCGCAGGAACCAAATGGAATTTCCTACCCTTTATGCCGGGGTTGGTTGGAGGGCACTGTATCGGTGTTGATCCCTATTATCTGACTCATAAAGCCGAGCAACTTGGCTATAATCCCAAAGTGATTTTGGCAGGGCGACAAATTAACGATGATATGGCTAGGTTTGTCGCTTCTGAAATGGTTAAGTCCCTTGTCAAAAGCCGACGGGCAGGCCCCTTTAAGGTAACTGTGCTTGGTCTGACCTTCAAAGAAGATGTTCCAGATTTCCGCAATACCAAGGTTGTTGATGTGGTCCGTGAGCTAGAAGACTATGGCTTTGATGTTCAAGTACATGACCCCCTTGCTGACCCGGTTTTAGTTGAAAAAGAATACAGTGTTTCTTTGGTCGCTCGTGACCAACTCACGCCAGCTGATGCGATTGTTTATGCTGTGTCCCATAAAGAGTATCTCAATGAAGGGTGGGAACTTATCACTTCGCTTCTAAAAGAGGGAGAAGGATTCGTTTCTGATGTGAAAGGAACCCTCGATCGCCTCACTAAACCAGATGGTGTGGAGCTGTGGCGGCTATAGGCCAGTCCCCTAAAAAACTTCTCTTTTTGGTGACCGAAGATTGGTACTTTTGGTCCCATCGGCTTCCTATGGCCCGAAAAGCAAAAGCCTTGGGTTTTGATGTGGTTGTTGCCACTAGAATAAATCAACATCAGAAGAAAATTGAAGGAGAAGGATTTCGAGTTGTTCCTCTTTCATTAGACCGTAAGAGCAAAAATCCTTTTAAAGAAATTGCGGCAATCCTTGATATCGCCAAAATTTATCGTTGGGAAAAACCTGATTTAATCCACCATGTTGCTCTTAAACCCGTACTTTATGGCTCCGTAGCGGCTCGATTAGCAGGGATTAAGAAGGTCATTAACGCCTTCGCGGGAATGGGTTTTGTTTTTATTGCCAAAGGGGGAGTAGCTCAAGCATTGCGGCCCTTCTTAGTAATGGCTTTTCGGCTGCTGCTTAATCATTCCAGTAGTCATGTTGTTTTGCAAAACCATGATGATCAAGAACTGTTTCAACAGTTAGGTATTGGCAAGCCTGAACGGACCTACCTGATCAAAGGTTCTGGTGTGAGTATGACGGATTTTCCTGTAGCGGGTGAACCTACAGGCACTCCAATTGCCACTTTTGTCGGGCGGATGCTTTGGGATAAGGGTGTCGGGGAGCTGGTGGAGGCTGCTCGTCTTCTTAAAGAAAAAGGCATCACCATTACGGTACAGCTTGTAGGTACTCCTGACCCTGCCAATCCTAAATCAATCCCTCAAGAAATTTTAGAAGGTTGGAAAAATGAAGGCGTGATTGAATGGTTGGGGCATCGGGAGGATATTGCCGACCTTTGGGAGGCTTCTCATATCGCTGTTCTCCCGTCATACCGGGAAGGGTTACCTAAAAGCTTGCTTGAAGCAGCTTCATGTGGCCGTCCTATGGTCGCGACAGATGTGCCGGGGTGTCGGGAATTGGTGAATGAGGGGAGCAATGGCCTCCTCATTCCTTCTCAGGACGCAGAAAGACTTGCAGAAGCTTTGGAAAAATTAGCTACTGATCCAACTTTAAGAAAAAAATATGGTAAGCAGGCTCGCCTTGATGTTGAGGCTTCTTACTCTGAAGAAGCTGTGTCTGAGGCAATTGGGCTACTTTACCAACAGTTGAGCACCGCTAATGGATAAAAGTACCTTTGGTGCTGACGGTTGGGATGCTCTTGTTGCACCCCTAGCCAAAGGCCAAGATATAGATGACAATATTCAATGCGTTGACCGTCCTTGGGGATGGTACAAAGTCCTGGTCCAGGGAGAGAGTTTTCAAGTAAAACAGCTTTCAGTCATTCCTGACGCTAAGCTAAGTTTGCAACTTCACCGCTATAGGGCAGAACACTGGGTTGTAACAGCAGGACAAATCAGAGTTACTAAAGGAAAAGAACAGTTTGACCTGCTGGAGAATGAATCTACATTTGTCCAAATGGGTGAGGTGCATCGTTTAGAAAACGTAACGAAAAATATTGTGACCATTCTGGAAATCCAAACAGGGGATTATTTAGGGGAAGATGATATTGTGCGGTTTGATGATACTTATGGAAGAATAGATGATGAATAAGAGCAAAGTCACCATCGTTGTTTCTGCCGACGCCAATTATTTTGACATCTTAAAAGGTCTCATTCTTTCCATTAAGGATAAACCTGAAGCCAAAGACGTCCATATTTCTCTACTTGATGTTGGCCTTGCTCCAGAACATCTTGAGTGGGCAAAAGATTATGTGGAAAATATAGAACAGGCTCAATGGGATTTTGAGTTTCCTGGGCGAGATAAAGTACCAGGGCATTTCAGGGCTTTGTTGGCTCGCCCCTTCTTTCCGCGCTACTTTCCTGGTTATGACATTTATATTCAAATCGATAGTGACGCCTGGGTACAGGAATGGTCCGTGATCGAGATGTATATTGCTGCGGCTGAAAAAGGGAAGCTTGCGATCACGCCGCAAATCGATCGTTCGCACTTTACCTATTACAAAAGACCTAAGTTCTACCATAAAACCCAAAACCACCGCTGCTTTCGCTGGTCCTATGGCTGGAAAACCGCAGACCGCCTCGCTCGTAACGTTATTTGCAATGCGGGTGTTTTTGCTCTTCGTGGTGATGCTCCCCACTGGAAGCTTTGGGAGATGGCTATGCAACGGGGCCTCACCCGTAAAACCCTTCTTCGTCGGGCAAGTTTTCCTGATTTGCGTTTTAAATTGGTCGAGCAAACTGCGCTTAACTACGTGATCTACGGAGACAAAGCGCCAACTGCCTTTATGCCATCTTATTGCAATTGGATGTGCGGTTTAACGGTGCCTAAAATTGACCCAAGAACGGGTAAAGTCGTTGACCCCAATGAACCCCATCATCCTCTCGGTGTTATTCATTTTGATGGTGGTGGGATGGAGAAAAAAGCCTTTAAAGTTAAGACCACGGATGGGCGTGAAACAACCGTAATGCTTCATTACGTAAACTTCCCCTTTTTCTTGGATGAAAAAACTGAGGAGAGCAAATCTTGAAAAAGAAAATTCTCGTTACTGGGGGGGCAGGTTATATAGGCTCACATACTTGTAAAGCCCTGGCTCAAGCAGGTTTTGACCCTGTTGTTTTTGATAATCTTTCAGCGGGCAATGAGTGGGCGGTGAAATGGGGAGCCCTCGTTAAGGGAGATCTTCTTAATGAGGACGATCTTGCTCAAGCTTTTGCGCAGCATAAGCCAGAGGCGGTTATTCACTTTGCTGCTTGTGCTTATGTAGGGGAATCCGTTGATGAACCTGAAAAGTATTATCGCAATAACCTACATGGTAGCTTAAATCTTCTTTCGGCAATGAGAGCCGCCAATTGTCATAAGATAGTTTTTTCAAGCACTTGTGCAATTTTTGGCGAACCAGATGGATTGCCGATTTCTGAGGATTTGCCTAAAAATCCGATTAACCCTTATGGGCGGACGAAGCTTGCTATGGAAGGTATGCTTGAGGATTTTGATCATGCCTATGGCTTGAAATATGTTGCTTTACGCTATTTTAATGCTGCTGGCGCTGATCCCGATGGAGAAATTGGGGAGGACCATGACCCAGAAACTCACTTAATCCCCATTGCCATTGAAACCGCTATGGGGCGGCGTGATCAGATGCAAGTTTTTGGTGATGATTATCCAACAAAGGATGGGTCCAATGTGCGTGATTACGTACACGTAACGGATTTGGCGAGTGCTCATTTGTTAGCTCTTCAGTCTCTCCTTGAGGGCAATGAGTCCGATGTCTTCAATTTAGGTAATGGGACCGGGGTTTCTGTGAAGGAGTTAATCCAGACAGTTAAAGAAGTCTCAGGGCGTGATTTCCCTGTTACTATAGCTCCTCGACGCCCTGGTGACCCTGCGGCTTTAGTAGCGGTTTCGACGAAAAGCCGTGAACAACTGGGGTGGGAGCCAAAATCTAGCGGTATCCAGCAGATTGTCCAAACTGCCTGGGATTGGCATCGAGGTCATAATAGTGGTTAGGTTTTCAGCGCCTTTTCAATCGCTAAACTAATAGATTTCAATGCTGTATCCCCCATATGCTCGCCCATAACCATGAGGCCAACAGGTTGGGCTCCTTTCTCATGTATGGGGAGAGAAACTGCACAACGATCAAGGAAGTTACCGACAGAGGGGTTTCGGAGCATCAACATATTTACTCGAAGGTATTCTTCATCCTTCTCAAGGCTGGCAATTGTCGGGGCTACGATAGGTGTGGTCGGCATGAGTAGGGCATCATAATTCCTGGAAATGGTGGATACCCTTTGCTGCAAATCTTTGCGGTTATTGTTGAGATCAATATAATCAGCCGCTGATTGCTTTGCGCCCCCTTCTATGCGTTGACGAACCCGTTGATCATATTGGTCAGCTTTATTTGCCAATATTGGTCGATGCAGTGCATAGGCTTCAGGGGCTGCGAGACCGCCCGTTTTGTTGATTTCAGGTATATCCAACAGCTCTGTCAGAGGGATTTCTTCAATTTTTGCTCCACTCTTACTGAGCAATGAAAAGGCTCGGTCAAATGCGTGAGCAACCTTCTTGTCCATACCATCTAACACAAAGCTTTGGGGGACAGCTAAGCGAAGTTGGGAAATGGGTTTCGCAACAATTGGGGTGATTTTATCCCCGGCCATAATCGTATCAAGCAGATGACAACAAGCAAGGCTAGGAGCCAGAGGGCCTATTGAATCTAGGGACGTAGACAGAGGAAAAGTTCCAGTTAAGGGGATGCGTTTTGCAGTTGGCTTAAAGCCCGTTAATCCACAAAGAGCAGAAGGGATTCGAACCGACCCCCCCGTATCTGTGCCAATCGCTGCCGCCGCCATACCATCAGTAACAGAAATCGCCCCGCCTGAAGTGGAGCCTCCAGGAATACGAGGGTTTTCGCGATCAAAAGGGTTTTTTGGGGTGCCGTAATGGGGGTTAAGGCCTATGCCAGAAAAAGCAAATTCGGTCATGTTGGTTCGGCCAATGATGATCGCTCCTGCAGCACGTAATCGGGCAACAATTATGGCGTTATTTACAGCAGGAGGGGCATTTTTTAAGGCTATAGAGCCTGACTTTGTGACTTCTCCTGCTTCATCAAAAAGATCTTTGAGGGAAAGAGGGATACCAGCTAAAGGGGGAAGCTTCTCACCATTCTTTCTTCGAGCATCAACAGCCTTTGCGTCCACTAAGGCCTTTTGTTCATGGACCTTGATAAAGACTCTCTCACCCTCTCCATCAGGGCGCTTTATTTGTTCTAAAGCTTCTTTGACAAGGGCTTCGCTAGTCGTGGCACCTGTTTCTAAAGCAGTGGTGATTTCTTTCAATGTTTTCATCAGGGAAGCATATCAAACTTTAATCGTTTGTCTCCTCAATTTCGAACCCCTATATACAAGTTTAGGAAATGTTGGGGGACTAAATGAGCGGCAATCATTTTTGGCAATTTTGGATCGATCGGGGAGGAACCTTTACCGATGTAGTTGCTCGTCGTGATGATGGTCACCTGATTGCAAAAAAGTTATTATCTGAGAACCCCGAACAATATGAAGATGCGGCCCTACAAGGAATTAGGGACGTGCTTGGTGTTGAAAAAAGTCAGGCAATCCCTGAGCATCAAGTGGATGTGGTTAAGATGGGAACCACGGTGGCAACAAATGCGCTTTTAGAGCGTAAAGGAGACCGTACGCTCCTATTGATTACCGAAGGATTCAAAGATGCCTTAAGGATTGGCTACCAAAATCGTCCCAAGCTTTTTGCTCGCCATATCGAATTGCCTGAGCTTCTATATGAAGAAGTCATTGAGGTATCGGAACGAATAGATGCTCATGGTGGTGTTGTTCGCCCTTTAGATACGGGGGCTCTTCGTATTCCTCTTAAAACTGCATATGATAAAGGCATTCGTTCAGTTGCGATTGTCCTCATGCATGCCTATCGCCATCCTCGTCATGAAAAAGTATTAGCAGGCTTGGTTCGAGATATAGGCTTTACCCAAGTTTCTGTCTCACACAAGGTCAGCCCCTTGATGAAGTTGGTTTCTCGCGGCGATACCACTAGTGTTGATGCTTATCTTTCACCAATACTTCGTCGGTATGTTGATCAGGTAGCGAACGCATTGGGTGATGCTAAGCTGATGTTTATGCAATCCAATGGTGGATTGACTGATGCCCGACTTTTCCAGGGTAAAGATAGCATACTATCCGGTCCTGCAGGAGGGGTGGTTGGCATGACCCGTACCGCGGCTATGGCTGGTTATGAGAAAGTCATTGGTTTTGATATGGGTGGAACCTCGACAGACGTTTCTCACTTTGACGGCGAATATGAGCGCGCTTTTGAAACAGAAGTCGCTGGGGTTCGTATGCGAGCCCCGATGATGAAAATCCATACTGTGGCGGCTGGTGGGGGCTCAATTCTTCACTTTGATGGCACAAAATTTAGTGTTGGCCCAGATTCAGCAGGGGCGAACCCAGGGCCTGCGTGTTATCGTCGTGGTGGCCCTCTAACAGTAACTGATTGTAATGTTGTTTTAGGCAAGCTTCAGCCAGAATTTTTCCCAAATGTATTTGGCCCTAAGGCCAATGAACCTCTTAATTTTCAAGCGGTTGAAGAGAAATTTGAGAGCTTGGCTAAAGAGATCGGGGAGGGGCGTACGGTAGTAGAGGCAGCGGAAGGATTCCTTAAAATTGCAGTCGAGAATATGGCAAATGCCATTAAACAGATCTCTATTCAACGGGGGTATGACGTTACCAACTATGCCTTGAATTGCTTTGGCGGAGCGGGGGGGCAACATGCCTGTCTTGTCGCAGATGCTTTGGGGATGAAGACAGTTTTTATCCATCCTCTTGCAGGTGTGTTATCAGCCTATGGGATGGGGTTAGCAGATCTCAGAGCAATGCGGGAGAAAACTATAGAATTGCCTCTAGATGAAGACAATTTGCCGATTCTCCTTGATGAATTAGATGAACTAGAAAATGAAACCTTTGCTGAATTAGTAGAGCAAGGCGTGCCAATGGAAGAAATTTCCACCACTCGCAAGGTTCATCTCCGTTACGGGGGGACAGACAGCCCTCTGTTGGTTGATTTTGGCGATGCAGATGAAATGGCAGCTGATTTTGAAGCCCAACATAAAAAACGTTACGGATTCGTTATGTATGGACGTTCGTTAGTAGTAGAAACGGTTTCCGTTGAATCAATTGGAGGTGCTGAACCCCTAAGACGACCAAAGTTATCAGCAATCAGTAATACGCCGCCAAAGCCTATTTCACAGGTTCAAACCAGAATGAATGGTGCAGCCTATCAAACACCAGTATATGAGCGTAATTTGTTGAAATGTGGGAGCCTTGTACAAGGCCCGGCAATTATAATTGAAGAAAATGCGACAACAATCGTAGAACCTGATTGGCAAGGAGAGATTACCTCTAACGACCATCTGATTCTTAGTCGGACCAAGCCACTACCTCGTCGGGTCGCGATTGGTACCACTGCAGACCCGGTTATGCTCGAGGTTTTCAATAACCTGTTTATGTCTATCGCCGAGCAAATGGGCGCAACCCTTACCAACACGGCATATTCAGTCAATATTAAAGAACGATTGGACTTTTCTTGTGCCTTGTTTGATGGAAACGGCCAACTTATCGCTAATGCTCCTCATATCCCAGTTCATTTAGGATCCATGGGAGAAAGTGTTGAAAGTGTTATCCGGGCCAGAGGCAACAGTATGAAGCCCGGTGATGTTTATGCCTTGAACAATCCATATAATGGGGGCACCCATCTCCCTGATGTCACAGTCATTACTCCTGTCTTTGCTGAAGATGAAGGGCTTCCTCTGTTTTATGTCGCTTCCCGAGGGCACCATGCTGATATCGGTGGGATAACGCCTGGATCTATGCCTCCAAACAGCACCAACTTAACAGAGGAAGGGGTGCTTATTGACAATTTTCTCTTGGTAGAGAATGGCATTTTACGGGAAGAACCACTTAAGAAACTCCTTCTATCAGGGGTTTTTCCTGTCAGAAATGTAGAGCAGAATATTGCTGACCTTGGTGCACAAATTGCGGCAAATGAGTGTGGAGTTAAAGAGTTACATAAGATGCTTTCCCACTATGGGCGGGAGGTTGTTGTCGCTTACATGGGCCATGTTCAGGACAATGCCGAAGAAACCGTACGTCGGGTCTTAGATCATCTTGTTGATGGAAATTTTTGTTATGAAATGGACGATGGTGCGAATATTTCCGTTTCCGTAACTGTTGACAAAATATCTCGCACTGCCAAGATTGATTTCACGGGGACTTCAGCTCAGGTTTCATCAAACTTTAACGCCCCTTCAGCTGTCACTCAGGCGGCGGTGCTATATGTCTTCAGAACTTTGGTTGATGTGGATATCCCTTTAAATGGGGGCTGCTTGAAGCCACTGGAAATTATTATTCCCGAAGGCTCAATGCTAAAGCCCCAATTTCCTGCGGCTGTGGTAGCGGGAAATGTTGAGACTTCTCAAGCTGTCGTTGATGCTTTGTATGGTGCCTTGGGCGTTATGGCTGCGGCACAAGGGACCATGAATAATTTTACCTTTGGCAATGAGACCCACCAATATTACGAAACGATTTGTGGTGGCTCAGGGGCTGGACCTGACTTTCCGGGGACTGATGGGGTTCATACCCACATGACAAACTCGCGCCTAACCGACCCCGAAGTATTGGAATGGCGTTTCCCAGTTCAGGTTGAGAACTTTTCTTTGCGTAAGGATTCTGGTGGAGTAGGGATTAATAAGGGTGGTGAAGGAGTGCGCCGGGTTATTAAGTTCTTAGAACCTATGACGGTTTCGCTTTTGTCTGGGCACCGAATAATTCCCCCTTATGGTATGAGCGGGGGGGAGCCTGGGAAAGTTGGCAAAAACTCAGTTGTTAGAGCCAACGGTGCCAAAGAGAAACTTTCTGGAACTGGGAGAGTGGATATCGACACCGGAGACAGTGTTGTTATTGAAACGCCAGGTGGTGGCGGTTACGGAAAGGTTAGGTGATTTTTCAACTTGTTAAATGTTTTCCAGCCAGTTTATGGCCCCTTGAGCCGCTTTAACTCCGGTACTAAAGCACCCTTGTAAAAGATACCCCCCCGTGGGGGCTTCCCAATCAAGCATTTCACCAGCGATGAAAACGCCAGGGCGTTTGTTGAGCATTAGGTCGTCATTAAGGTGATTGAATTGTACCCCGCCTGCTGAAGAAATCACTTCTTCAATGGGGCTTGTTCCCTTAAGTGTTAGAGAGGTGGCCTTGATACGTTTCGATATCGTACTGACCAAGGTTCTGTCTTCTGCCGAGGTGGTTTCCAGCACGAGAGAGATTGCAGGCTTTGTGAGATTAAGTGTCTTGCGCAAGTGGTTGGTCAGGCTTGCTTTACCTCTGTGTTTCTCTAGTTTTTCTCGAACTTCTTCCCAAGGGAGGCCAGGTTTAAGGTCAATAAAAATTTGCGCTGAACCATTTGCTTCAATTTCGTTGCGCAAAGGACCACTTAGGGCATAAATCGGTGTACCTTCAATGCCATATTGGGTCACTACAATATCGCCAATGACCCGGTCACCGCTAAAATTAAGGGCGATATTCTTTAATGGCATACCTTCTTGGCCTGCTTTTAGTTTATCTGACCAATCCACTAAAAACCCGCAGTTTGAAGGCTTCAAAGGGGCAACGCCAACCTCAAGTTCTTCGAGTATTTTGGTCCATTTCCCATCAGACCCCATGGTTGGCCAGCTTGCACCGCCAAGGGCTAGAATTGTTGCGGAAGCAGGATAAGTGCCTTGGTCAAAAACGAGATTCCCTGCATCATCAAACCCTTGCCAACGGTGACGTACATGGAAAGCCACCCCTTTAGAGCGGAGATCACGCACCCAAGCCCTTAATAAAGGAGCCGCTTTGAAATCCTTAGGAAAAATTCGTCCACTAGTACCAACAAAGGTTTCAATTCCAAGGCTTGTTGCCCAAGCTAGGGTGTCATCAGATTTAAAGTTGTCTAACAAAGAGGCGAAAATGTCTTCTCGCCCTCGGTATTGAGTAACAAATTTTTCTAGGGGATCAGAATGTGTGAGGTTGAGCCCTCCACGTCCCGCTAAAAGAAATTTGCGACCAACGGATGGCATACGATCAAAGAGGTCAACTTTATACCCTTTTTCGCACAGAATTGTTGCTGCCATAAGGCCAGCAGGACCCCCGCCGACAATAGCGACGGTTAGATTATTTGTCATAGGATGTAATACTCAGCCGTCGGCTGTGATGCGGGCGACCAGTTTAGCAAGTGTTTCATCTGCATCGGCCTCGCTGACTTGGCAAGTTCCTGCCGCGTTATGCCCACCGCCACCAAGTTCCAACATCATTTCGCCGATATTGCTCTTAGAACTGCGATCAAGGATAGATTTCCCTGCGGCAAGCTCAATTTTATCACCGGTTGCTCGTTTTTGGACTGTAATAGAAATATTGGCTTCAGGGAAAAGGGCGTAGACCATAAACCGATTGCAGGGGTAAAGGATATCTTCGTTGCGTAAATCAACAACTACGAGGTTCTTCTCTACTTTTGCACAGCGACGAATTTGCATTTCAGCATGTTCGTGGTTCTCAATATAGGTTTCAAGGCGTTCCCTAACGCCTGGGAGATCCATGATTTCATCAATTGAAGGGTTTTGGCAAAAGACGATAAGGTCCCGCATAAAATCGTCGTGAGAGGTATTATGATCTTTAATACGATCAAGACCAGTGCGGGGGTCCATCAGGAAGTTAAGTTGAGTCCACCCTGTTGGTGCTAGAATATCTTCTTCTGAATATTGAGCTGCGTCAGCTTGGTTAACTGCATCGAGCAACTCATTAGAAATATTCGGGAATTTTTCTTTGCCCCCAAAATATTTGTAAACCACATGGGCTGCAGAAGGAGCCTCAGTATCAAGGATTAGATTCTTATGTTCACCAACCCTGGTTAACTCACTGGCATGGTGATCAAAGCAGAGGTGGACGCCATCTACAAAAGGAAGATTGGAGGTTATGTCACTGTTAGAAACACTAACTTTCCCATCTTGCATGTCTTTTGGGTGGACAAACTCCACGTCAGAAATCATATCGAGCTCTTTGAGCAGGACGCCTGTAACAACCCCATCAAAATCTGCGCGGGTCAATAAACGGTATTTTTTGTTATCCACTGTACTTTCCAAGCTTCGGCCCAGTCTATGTTATCGGTAGAATAGCCTTCTTATAAGACTGATACAACGAGGTTTATCGTTTTTCACAAAGAACTATTAAAGGCCTTCAAAGTCCCCAGTGTCAACAATGTTTGACGGGGAAAAAATATGTTTTAACATGGGTTACGCTTTTTGAACTTGCGGTAAGCAAATTCGGATGAGATGAAATTGCGAATATGAGGAAGATGTCCATTGCCTTTGTTTGAACCCCAAAAACCAGAAACAGATATTGGGGCGACTGTGCCCGTTCGCTTGGCTCAACAGGCCAAATCCCATCCTGAGGAAATTGCGATTGTTTGTGGTGATCAGAGGATTACTTGGGGGACGTTTTACAAGCGGGTCAAGAAAGTCGCAAATGGCCTAAAGGCTTTAGGACTTACCAAAGGCGATAAGGTTTGTATTTTAGCCTCAGCCTCTCCGGCCTACCTTGAAGTGTTCTTTGGGACTCTTGCCGCAGGTTGTTGTCTTGTACCACTGTCTACAATGGCGTCGTCAGAAGCCTTGGAGAGGATGATTAACGATTCTAGTGCCAAAGTTTTTTTCCTATCCAAGTCCATGGGATATCTAGCTGATCCTTTTTCTGGTCAACTATCAGGCTTGGTCGCAGGGGGCAGAATTGCTTTGGATTATAAGCAAGATCAATGGCAAGACTATGAAACTTGGATATCAGATGCGTCCCAAGAAGAACCAAATGTAGATATATCCTACGAAGATCACTTCAATATTATTTATTCATCTGGCACCACTGGGGTGCCTAAAGGCATTCTGCATAACCATCTTCTGCGTGGAGCCCAAATCCAACGCGGTGGTGATCTTGGTTATAACCAAGAAGCAGTGACGATGTTATCTACCCCGCTGTATTCCAACACCACGATTGTATCTTTGCTTCCTGCCCTGGCGGGGGGCGGGCGAGTGGTGTTGATGCCAAAGTTCAACGCGCATGAATTTGTCTCTCTCGTCGCTAAAGAACGTGCCACCCATGCAATGCTAGTTCCTGTCCAGTATAAGAGAATCATGGATTTAGAGGATTTCGACTCGTTTGATCTAAGCTCCATGAAACAGAAGTTCTCAACTAGTGCGCCGTTGAGGAGTGAACTTAAAGCTGATGTTTTAAAGCGTTTCCCTGGGGGGCTGACTGAATATTATGGGCTGACAGAAGGAGGATGCACAACGGTACTTAACTGTCACGAATACCCAGACAAACTTGCGTCTGTCGGAGTGCCTGTTCCTGGTGGCGAACTTAAGTTTATTGATGAACAAGGAGATGAAGTTGCTCAAGGAGTCGCTGGGGAAATTTGTGGGCGCTCCAGTATGATGATGAGTGGCTACTTTAATCGTGATGATTTGACCCAGGAAATGTTGTGGGAAGATAAGGATGGCAAAATATATTTCCGCACTGGGGATATGGGATATATGGATGAAGATGGTTTTGTTTTTCTTTCTGATCGAAAGAAAGACATGATTATCTCCGGTGGATTAAATATCTACGCAACAGATTTAGAGATCACCCTTGCACAGCACCCAGCAGTTGATGATGTGGCAGTGATTGGTATCCCCAGCGAAGAGTGGGGAGAAACGCCCCTGGGATTGGTAGTTTTGAAACAGAATGTTAATGACACTGAGCACAATATTCTGACTTGGGTGAATGAAAAATTAGGTAAAAGCCAAAGGTTATCGGCTGTTGAGTTTCGTGATAAGCTACCACGTAGTTCGATAGGTAAAATTTTGAAACGAGAATTGCGCCAACCTTATCTGGATAAATAGTGAACGAAATATGCTTTCTGACCCAACCCAAACAAATGAGTTGAGCCGATTGTTAGAAAACTGTGATCGGGCCGTGGTATTTTCGGGAGCAGGAATTAGCACAGAGTCTGGCATTCCAGATTTTCGCAGCCCAGGCGGGATTTGGGATAATTTCAAGCCCATAGACTTCTCTGACTTTATGGCATCAGAAGAAATCCGTGCTGAATACTGGCGTCGAAAATTTGCGACTGAAAATGTTATAAAGAAAGCTGAGCCCAATCTCGGTCATAAAGCCTTGGCCCACTTGG
>JAPHRK010000030.1 GCA_026196105.1 Rhodospirillales bacterium
TAGGCGGTATTTTTCTACCGTCCTAATGTTACTTTACACGCTTAATGTTTCTATTGTACCGGCGTTCGGACTTCCTTCCAACGGCACCGTGGTTGAAGGTAGAGCAGACATAAATATTGTTTCTCCAGGCGAAATTTCGATCAAACAATACACAGATAAAGTTATTATCGATTGGCAGGATTTTTCTATTAATGCCGGTGAAATAGTCAGTTTCGTCCAACCCGGTTTTTCATCCTTTGCTTTAAATCGTGTATTAGGCGGAAGCCTTTCCAGCATTAATGGGACGCTGAACGCCAATGGGCATCTTGGCATCGTTAATCCAAACGGTATTAATTTTGGTCCTAATTCTAGGGTTAACGTGGGTGGTATCGTTGCCTCCACAATAGATATAACCAATCAACGGTTTTTGGCCGGGGATTTTAAGTTTGATATTCTCGATAACCCTCAGTCGCAAATTATCAATCGAGGGACCATAACCGCCGGAACTGGGGGCCTTGTTGCTCTTGTCGCTCCTGGCGTTGAGAACTCTGGCATTATTCAGGCAAAACTGGGTGAGGTCGTCCTCGCATCAGGCAAAGCGTTCACCCTAGATTTCTGGGGAGATGACCTATTTACGTTCCCTGTTGGATCGGAAGTAACCGAGCAGTTATTTGACGAAGACGGAGAGCCAGTAGAGTCATTGGTGAAATCAGGTGGTAAAATCTCAGCGGATGGCGGGTCTGTGTTACTTACCGCCAATGCCGCTTCAGGTGTCGTTGATACCGTGGTTAATATGGATGGCGTTATTGAGGCTCGATCAGTTGCTGAAATCAATGGACAAATCGTTCTAGGTGGCGGTGATTACGGCATTGTCGAGGTTGCGGGCACGTTGGATGTGTCAGGTGCTGATACGGGCGAGAAGGGCGGTACGGTTAAAGTATTGGGTGAAAAGGTCGGACTTATAGGGGAGGCGAAAATTGACGCCTCTGGTGACAAAGGGGGCGGAGAAGTCCTTATCGGTGGAAACTTTCAGGGCAAAGGCCCTGAGCAGAACGCCACTGCAACCTTTATTGGGATAGACACCCAAATTGATGCCAGTGCAAAAACTGTAGGTGATGCTGGTCGAGTTATTATTTGGGCAGATGACGTAACACGCTATTACGGTGAAATACTTGCACTCGGTGGCGAAATCAGTGGCGATGGTGGTTTTGCTGAAGTGTCGGGTAAAGGACATTTAGATTTTGATGGAGATACTAACCTTAGTGCCCAAAATGGTGAATTCGGCACTTTGTTGCTCGATCCGTTAAACATCACAATCACGAATAATCCTCAAAACAACATGAACGTTATTGGCGGTAGTGGCATTTATACGCCAACAGGAGCCAACTCAAATCTCAAGGCTTCCAAGATTCTGAACAACCTCGATAGCGGAAATCTACTCATAACAACTGCCGCCGGCGGAGGAGAAAATGGCGATATATTTTTAAATGTAGATCTAATCGGTCGAGCAACTTCCAGAAACCTGACCATGTCGGCCCATCGAAATATTAACATTAGCAACAATCTTAATTTCAACACGAGTGGTTCACCAGGAACAATTACGTTAACCGCCGTAGGAAACATAACGGTCAGTGCCAACAAAGTAGTAAGAACAAGAAATAGGAATATTACGCTCACCGCTAATAATATGAACATCTCTGGCACTGTCAATTCCGGTACGGCGACAACAACTCTGGCAACCACCGCCGGAAACACCATTAATCTCGGCACCAATGCTGGTGCGGCCAACGCCTTGGAGTTGACGGATGCCGAGCTTGATCGTGTTACCGCTGGGAATATTATTGTCGGCTCAACGACAGCAGGGGCAGTGACAGTTAGCGCCGATATTTCACCGGCCAATGCCACGCTTTTACGGATTAGATCGGGCTCTACGATTACTGGCACGGCGGGTGGTATTACTGAGACCAGTTTGGGGTTAGTTGCGGGTGGTGCCATTAATTTTACCGATACGACGACCAACGTTACGACCCTCGCGGCATCAACGACGACAGGTGACATCACGTTTACGGAAGCAGATGGTTTCACAGTTGGCACCGTAAGCGATGTTGTCGGAGTGGATACCAATAACGGCGCCGTAAACTTAACTGCGACGACTGGCAATCTGGTTGTTTCCAATACCGCTAACGCCAACGACGTGGAAGCAACAGGTGGTATCACCCTGAGCGCATTGGCAGATGAGGCCGTGGTTACCGTAGATGCAACGGCTGATGTTGAAAGTTCGGCTGGAAACTTGATGTTGATCGCTGATGACATTGTACTGGCTGGCACCTTGACCGCTTCTGCCGGGGTTAACCAATCCGTTACCCTCGCTCCAGAGACCGCCATTGATGCCGACACGATTAACCTGGGAACCGACGCCGCAACTGCAAATGTATTTGAAATCACCAACGCTGACATTGACCAGATCACAACCGATACTGTGGTGGTTGGGGCTGCTGCTGCAGGGGCCATGACTGTTTCAGCTGACATTACGCCCGCTAATGCCACAACCCTTCACCTCAAGTCTGGCGGTGGCATTACTGGCACAGCGGGTGGTATAATTGAAACGAACTTGGCCCTCACTGCTGGCGGCACCATTAATTTTACTGATACCACTACCGATGTTGATAATTTAGCGATTAGCGCTGCGGGTCAGACAGCAACCTTCATGGATTTAGATGATCTTGATATCGATACAGTTGATGCTGTTGTCGGCGCAACGGCAGCTACGCTTAATCTATCCACTGGTGCAGCTTTGACTGATGCTCAAGCGATAACGGCCACCAACCTTTCAATTTCAAATACAGCCGCCACAACGACCTTAGATGTAGCCGCCAACGACGTTGATAATTTAGCGATTAGCGCCGCAGGGCAAACGGTAACGTTTGTTGATGTTGATGACTTGGATATTGATACCGTCAACGGCATCGTTGGCGCGACTGCAACTACTCTAAATTTGACAACGGGTGGTGCTTTATCTGACACTCAGAGAACCGTCGCCACCAACCTTTCTATTACAAATACGGCTGCCACGACGACTTTAGATGTGGCCGCTAACGATGTTGATAATTTGGCGGTCAACGCCGCTGGCCAAGCGTTAACGTTTGTTGATGTTGACGACCTTGATATCGATACCGTCAACGGCATCGTTGGTGCAACGGCAGCTACTCTAAATTTGACCGCTAGTGGCATTTTGTCTGATACCCAAAAAATCGCCGCCACCAACTTCTCTATTACAAATACGGCTGCCACGACTACTTTAGATGTGGCCGCTAACGATGTTGATAATTTGGCGGTCAACGCCGCTGGACAAACGGTAACGTTTGTTGATGTTGACGATCTGGATATTGATACAGTCAACGGTATTGTTGGCGCAACGGCAGCCACTCTAAATTTGACAACAGGTGGCATTTTATCTGACACCCAGAGAACCGTTGCCACCAACCTTTCGATCACCAATACCACTGCAGCCACCACTTTGGATGTTGCCGCTAATGACGTGACCAATTTGGCTGTAAGTGCTGCAGGGCAAACGGTGACGATTGTTGATGTTGATGACTTGAATATCGATACCGTCAACGGCATCGTTGGCGCAACGGCAGCCACTCTAAATTTGACAACGGGTGGTACTTTATCTGACACCCAGAGAACCGTCGCCACCA
>JAPHRK010000052.1 GCA_026196105.1 Rhodospirillales bacterium
CCAGTTCGAGGACTGGGGTCTGCCGATCATGCGTGACAACGAAAAGGGCAATTTCTTGCGCGAAGGTCGTTGGCAAATCATGATTCACGGTGAATCCTATAAGCCGATCGTGGCTGAAGCCGCGAAGAAGCAGGTCGACAAAGTTTACAACCGTGTCTGTATTACTCACTTGCTGTTGGACGATGCCAAGGAAAACCGCATTGCGGGTGCTGTCGGCTTTAACGTCCGCACAGGTGACTTCCACGTCTTCAAATCCAAAACCGTGATCTGCGGAGCAGGCGGTGCATCCAATATCTTCAAGCCACGTTCCGTTGGTGAGGGCGCTGGTCGTGTTTGGTATGCACCTTGGTCCTCTGGTTCCGCTTATGCGTTGATGATCAATGTTGGCGCGAAGATGACCCAGATGGAAAACCGTATCGTTCTGGCTCGCTTCAAAGATGGTTATGGCCCTGTGGGCGCGTACTTCCTGCACTTGAAGACCTACACCCAAAACGCTTATGGTGAAGAATACGAATCCAAGTGGTTCCCTGCCCTGCAGGAAATTGTCGGTAAGGAATACCTTGATCCGGAACTTTCCCACGCAACTCACCGTCCGATTCCAACCTGCCTGCGAAACCATGCAATAATCAATGAAGTGAACGCGGGCCGCGGTCCGATCCACATGGTTACCATGCACTCGTTCCAAGACCCGCATCTAGAAGAAATTGGTTGGCACAACTTCTTGGGGATGACCGTTGGTCAGGCCGTTCTGTGGGCTGCGACGGACGTTGATCCAAAGAACGAAAACCCTGAACTGACCACGTCCGAACCATACGTTATGGGCTCCCACGCCACTGGTTGTGGTGCTTGGTGTTCTGGTCCGGAAGACCTGTCCCCACCTGAATACCAATGGGGCTATAACCGTATGATGACGGTCGAAGGCTTGTTTGGTGCTGGTGATGCTGTTGGCGGTACGCCGCACGCCTTCTCTTCTGGTTCCTTCACCGAAGGCCGCATTGCTGCAAAAGCCGCTTGTAAATACATCGACGACGGCAAAGCCGAAGGCATTCGCGTTTCAGAAGCGTCCATCGCTAAGCTGAAAGAAGAAGTCTTCAGGCCGCTGGAACACTACAAGGTTCACCGTAACGAAATCGTTGCTGGTACAGTTAACCCGAACTATCACCACCCGCGTCAGGCTCTCGACCGCTTGCAAAAGCTGATGGACGAGTACTGCGCTGGCGTGACGGTTAACTACATGACCAACGATAAGCTGTTGAGCATCGGTCTTAAGAAGCTCAAGATTATGGAAGAAGATCTTGAGAAAATTGCGGCTAAAGATCTCCACGAATTGCTGCGTGCCTGGGAAGTCAAGCACCGCCATCGTGCATCTGAGTCTGTTATGCAGCACACCCTGTTCCGTAAGGAAACACGTTGGCCGGGTTACTACTACCGGGGTGATGCCCTGAAGCTGGATGATGAAAACTGGCATGTTCTTACCGTGTCTCGTCGTGATCCAAAAACCGGCGAGTACACCATGGAGAAGGCACCCTTGTATCACTTGGTTGGAGATGAAGAAGAAGCTGCTGCAGCCGAGTAATTTTCAAGATACCCAACAGGAGTTCACTTTGAGCTCCTGTTGAGTGTTTGAAAAAAGATCAGCATTCACGTGTTGATCTTTTTTTGTATCTTTGCGAGATTTCCTTTCCAATTTGACAGATACCAAGCTTGGTATGAGGACACATATGAATATTATCGAACTTACGGATGACGAAATTCTGGCTGTTGCAGAGCCGATGTGGACAGAGCTCGTCAGGGCTTCTAACGAAGGTGAATACGGAAAATTCATCCGCGACTTCGACTACAGTCTGATACAGGGCTTGAACGAAGTCGAAGTCGGAAAGCAATTCGCGAAAAGCGAACTGACTCGGAGCCTTGCCGAAGTCTATGATTTTCTTGGTTTCATTCGCCGGGGCGAGCATGTAACGGTTCTCTTCCGTGTGCGCAGCACGAAAAAAGAGGGGGAATGGCTTGGCCGTTTGGTCCTCGGTTATAATCAGCAGGGTGAGATCAAAATTTTTGGGGCTTCCATCTTTTAAAATCCAGGTTGTGACATGATATGAGCGAATCCATTCAAGACGACAAGTTCGTCGAACTTAGCTACAAAGTAATCGACCAAAAATCTGGCGAACTCCTGATCGCGGTCGAGTATCCTATTGGCTATGTGCACGGCGGCAAGGGTTGCCCTCTGGACCAAAGTGTTACGTCAGAATTAGAAGGCAAGAAGGTCGGCGAGGTCATAGAGGTGCCTATCGATTGTGATACGCTCTACGGTCCGCGGGACGAATCTTTGGTTTTTACCGACGATATCAAGAACGTCCCCGAAGAATACCGGGAAGTCGGCATCACCATTACCATGGAAAATGAAAAGGGTGAGCCTCGCAATTTCATCGTGACCCGTGTGGACGATAAGACCCTCACTGTAGATGGCAACAACCCGCTTTGTGGCCGTCTTGTGATTTTCAAACTAGAAATTCTGAATGTCCGTGAAGCCACCGATGAAGAAATCGAAGTTGGCGGTGCAATCGTCCCTGAACCGGATATTGATGAGTCTCTCACGTTGCCAATTTAAGTCCCCTGACAATATTTGGATTGATCATTCCAATCGTGATTTCTGCGCAAAATCAAAAGAATGGCGGATTGAGTTTGTGTGCTGAGAGTTTGGTATAGCTAAAAGCAGGCATGGTCATTGCCATAGCGATCATTGACGAGCGCCCATTAACTAAAAAAAGTTCCCTGGATTGATTTGAGTCAAAGACAATCTCTATATCTACATTCAGTGTATGGCTTTAATGTGATTTAGGTCCTCTTCACGAGAGGATTGGTCTCGCGGAGTGGACGGCAGTGGATCTGCCGATTTTAAATCTGGCCTTGGTTCGCTGTAAACAGGAGAACGGCCATGTCTATCAGGCGAGTTATGGCCCTTGCGGCCACAGTCATATTTTTTTGTTTAACCCCATACCAACATATATCAGCAGCTGAAGTCAGCGACCAAGACGCGATCTACAATGAGTGCGTCGGTTGTCACATAAAGGTGACGCCTGGCATTGTCCATGAACATATGTCCAGCCCGATGGCCAACTTGGCCAAGAAGGAAGATCAGGTTCGCTGTCAGGACTGTCACGGGTCCCAGCATGTGAGAATGGACGATTATGCCCGGGCAGATATGCCGACGGCTGATACCTGCCGCGAATGCCACAAAAAGGAACACAAAGAGTTCCGCGCCAGCAAGCATAACCTCGCCTGGTTCGCCATGAAGTCGCAAATCGCCTGGCACAACCAGCCCCGCTCCATTGTTGACGATGGTTATCGGGGATGTTCCGGCTGCCATAAGATTGGTCAAAAAGGGCTTCTGGGGATAGCCCAGGGTGAAAGTGTGATTAAGTACGACGGCGGTAAGGAAATGGAAAAATACCGTTATGGCAACGCTCAATGCGACGCCTGTCATACCCGTCACAGCTTTCGCAAGTCTGAGGCTCAGGACCCGCGCGCTTGTTCCAATTGCCACATGGGCTTCGATCATCCGCAATGGGAAATGTATAAATCGTCCAAACACGGCATCATCTGGGATATTGAGGGCAACGTAAGTGACGGTTCGCAACGTTCGCCGACTTGCCAGAAATGCCATATGGACGGTAGTACCCACGATGTTGCTACGCCTTGGGGATTTCTGGGCTTGCGCATTCCTACCAAGGAAAACGTGCTGGCTCTGATCAAGGTCGCGCCATCGCTTGAGAAGCAATTGACGTCTCTTGCCGCTGCGCTACCGTCCGGCAATTTCGTGGATCTGGATGACGATCCTCAGTGGACTTTTGACCGCGCCGTGATCCTGCAGGCTGCCGGTATACTCGATGCGAATCTCCAACCGACAAAACGTTTCGTTGAGATCGTCGTTCAAGGTCGAGCCGCCCGAGGTCCGGAGGAGTTTAACAAGCTTCGCTCTAAAATTAAGAAAATCTGCAGGGAATGCCATGCAAAAGACTACGTAACCGACCATTTTGTCGCCTCAGACAATGTTCTCAAGGAGGCGGACCATCTCTTCGCCAAGGGCATTACAGCGGTGCAAGGTCTCTATAAGGACGGTATTCTTAAAAAACCTGAAGATTGGGAATACGCCCCCGATCTTCTGCAATACTACAATGCCAAAACATCCATCGAGCAGGAACTCTATTTGATCATGCTCGAATATCGTCAAAGGACTTTCCAGGGATCTTTCCACGCCAGCAACGATTACATGCACTGGTATGGTTGGGCTCCGCTCAATACTGCCGTTAACAAAATCCTCGAGGAAGCCGAGAAGATGCGCGAAGCACATGCGGCAAAAAAGAACAAATAGCAGCGACGCGATTATGAACTGTTGCGGGAGGAGAATTTCTCCTCCCGTGCTTTTTACGCTCTACCCTTAACGCCCTGACACTCTCAAGTCCCATTATTGATGCCGTTAAATGAGGTCTTGTTTCAATATCTTCTTAATCTTGATCGTTTTGAATCACCATCCAGGGTGGTTATTGCCAGTAATATTCGATCTTTCTAATTAATAGTTGTCATATTCGCTTTTTATAAACTAATATACCTCCAAAGCATTGTTGTTTTGATAATGACAATGAACGACGCAAAAAATAGAGCGCGACGAAATCAGGTGAGGAAATGTGGAGGGGCATTCATGTCAAATTTAGTTCAACCCCATGGTAGTGGGGGGTTAAAACCGCTTTTGGTTCCTGTGGCAGAACGAGCTGAAGAGCTAAAACGTGCGCAAGGTCTTAAGAAAATACCGCTGAGTTCTCGGGAGGTTTCAGATGTGCTGATGATGGCTATGGGGGCCTATACGCCGATTGACGGCTTTATGGGTGAAGCCGATTGGCGCGGTGCTTGCGTTGATATGCGCTTGGACTCGGGAGTTTTCTGGCCGATACCCATTACTCTTTCTGCTGAACAAGCCCTTGCTGTTTCGATTCACCTTGAAGAAGAAGTTGCTCTGGTCGATTCTGAAACAGATGAAATCCTAGCGGTGATGGAAGTCACCGATAAATATTCCCCGGACAAAACCCTCGAATGCGAGCATGTGTTTCGCACCACGGATGATAAACACCCTGGCGTGGAGAAAGTCATGGAACAAGGAGCGGTTAACTTAGGTGGGCGGGTAAGCTGCTTAAGTGAAGGGGATTACCCCAACCAGTTTGATGAGCTCTACCTTCGTCCCGCTGAAACTCGGGCTCTATTCTCTGAAAAAGGGTGGTCCAAGGTCGCAGCCTTCCAAACCCGTAACCCCATGCATCGTAGCCATGAACACTTGGCAAAGATTGCCGTTGAAGTCACTGACGGTGTGTTTATCCATCAGGTGCTTGGTAAATTGAAACCGGGTGACATTCCTGCTGATGTACGTACGGAAGCCATTCAGGCGATGATCGATAACTACTTTGTCCCTGGTACTGTTATCCAGGCAGGTTACCCTATTGAGATGCGTTACGCAGGACCAAGGGAAGCTTTGTTCCATGCTCTGATTCGCCAAAACTATGGCTGTTCTCACTTAATCGTCGGTCGGGATCATGCCGGTGTTGGTGACTATTACGGGCCGTTTGATGCTCAGCATGTGTTCGACACCCTTTGGGATGGGGCTATGGCAACACAGGCTTTGAAAATTGGCATCACGTTCTTCTGTGAAAAATGTTACGGCATGGCAACAGCAAAAACCTGCCCACACGAAGATAAAGACCGAATCAACATTTCAGGCACCAAGCAACGGGAAATGTTGTCCAATAACGAAGATGTTCCCGTTGAATTCAGTAGACCCGAAGTGGTAGCTGTTTTGCGGAAATTTTATGCAAACCAATAAGGTTTGAATTCAGTTGACCCTTTTCCATCATCACCGGGCTTGGCTGGTGATGATGGAAAAGGAAGCGATTTTTACTTACGAACAAAACCACTTTGGCAAAGGTGAAATAAACCGGAAAGCACCTATGATTATCGCGCAGATTTCAGACACCCATATCTGCCAGGGGCTAGCCGTTAGCCAGATGCGCTTAGAGGGTTTGTACCAGACCGTTAAGAGTATTAACGCCCTTGACCCTCAGCCGGACGTGATCATCCACACCGGTGACATGGTTCATGGCGGCGAACTGGAAGACTACTGGCGGGTAAAAGAGATTTTGTCCCAACTGAAGGCCCCCTTCTTTCCCGTTCCGGGTAACCAGGACGACCGTGAGCACATGGCGCACGCCTTCGACCTAAAATTGCAAGAGGGGTTTATCCAATATTCGGTGGATGGTTTTCCGGTGCGCTTGGTGGGAATCGATACCACGACGCCAGACTCCAAAATGGGAAAATTTTGCAATAACCGGCTTAACTTGCTGCGAAAGGCCTTGGCGCAAGAAGGGGAAAAATCTACGGCTCTTTTCATGCATCACCCACCTTTCGCGGTGGAGACTTCCAAATACCCTCACCAATATGATGATTGGGGTGATTGCGACAACCTAGCTGAACTTTTGATTGAACAGGATCAAGTCGCCCATCTTTTTTGCGGTCACTCACACCGAAATTACGTTACGGATGTGAGGGGAATTCCAGCCACAACTTTGCCTAGTCTTTCGGTTGATCTGCGCATGGGGGACTTCCCGGAGCATCAACTTAAATCCCCTCTTTTCCAAATTCATAAATGGGATGGGGGAAAGTTTGTTTCTGAGACGGTGGCCGTTGTTAATTAGGTCACCAAGATAGCGACAAACTAAAAAGCATAACTCGGCGCGGTGCCTTCGCCCACATGGTGGGGCGCTTCGTGCTTGGCGAGTTTGTGGACCGGAATATCATGGACCTCCATGAACTCGTTCACGGTCTCGGTGTCCCAATCTAGGATGGGATTGATGCGGATCAGTTTGCCTTCGATATCGACCCGATTGCGCACCCCTTTTTTGGCAGGGACGTGGTAAACGGCGCTGACCCAGCAATCAAATTCCTGCATGGTTTTGTTGAGATGCAGAGCTTCTTGAATACAGGTTTGCGATCCTTTATAGTTGGCCTGCATCCATTCCACGTGATCATGGTCTCCACTCAACACATCCATTTCCCCCATCTGGGGTTCACGGACATCGGTAAAGCCAAACTTGTCAAAAATCTGTTGCTTGTATTCTTTGCTTTCCTCAAACAGGGTTCCGGCATGACAAAAAACAATAGGCACATCTTTGCTGATTTCAGAAACGATTTCCTGGACTACGACACTACGTGCTCTTAAGGAACCAGTGACAACAACTTTACCCGGAAAGCGTTCGTTGATCAGATAATCGAGCAAAGCGTAACAGTTCATTGCTTCGCTGGCTTTTTGAATCTCTGGTAGTAGTGGCATTATCCCCGCCCTGTTTTCCGTTTCCTGCAAATTCTTGCTTGTTAAGGCGGACTATAGCATTTTTGCGAACGAGAGTACACAAATTAGAGTATTGTAATATAGACAAATTCGCACTCGTTATATGTGTTGTTTTCTTAGGCGTTCTTGGACAGAGTACGACTTTGATAATTTAAGCTTGGAGAGAAAATGAGGCAGTTGGTTCTTGTGGGGTTTTTTTGTGTGGTGGCAGGTTTAGCGAATGCGGCTGACAAAAAACAGGCTGTTCCGGTTTGGGATAAAAATGCTTTTGATCTTGCCGGACAGGGCTTTGAGGTTAAGGCCATTTATGGGGACCATTTGGTCATGCAAAAAGGCAAGCAATTAGCTTTTTGTGATGTGGCGGCCTTTGACAAAGTTGGCTTGGGGAGATGCCATGCCAACCTCACGCCAGAGAAAAACAAACTCCGTTTGATGGAGAAGCTTTTAAAGCCAAAAAAACCAATTGAATAAACACTTAAACTCCCCCGATTCCCGGTGTAATATTCCGCCCTCTGGTTGCCGTGCCGACAACAGCTTGTGGGGGTGGCGGCGCGGCGCGTTGGGCGCAATTTTGGCGGTCGCAAAGACGACAGGCGACACCCACGGGAACGGCGGCGGTTTCTGAATCAAGGTCGAGACCGTCAGCATAAACCAATTGATTCGCATCGCTAATTTCACAGCCAATACTAATCACATAGTGACCCTTGGGATGGTTAAAACCGAAGCTGGGTTTGATAACCGTTCGCGCGAGGGAGAAATAGCGGCTGCTGTCAGGCATTTGGCAGACTTGGGTACGAATGATTCCAGGCGTGAGGAAGGCGTTATGCATCACCCAACGGGGACAGGCGCTTCCGTAACGAGGGATACGCATGCCTGAAGCGCTGTAACGTTTTGAGATGTTTCCGGCAATATCTACTCGGATCAGGTGGAAAGGAATTCCGCTGGCATCGGGGCGGCGCAAAGTGGTCATACGATGACAGACCTGTTCAAAGCTAGCGCTAAAGCGATGCTGAAGAAGTTCAATGTCATAACGCGATGATTGAGCGGCTTCATAAAAAGCTTCATAGGGCAGCAAGCAGGCCCCCGCGAAGTAATTAGCCAGGGCTGCCTTAGCTTTTTCCACAGCGGTGGCGCTAGGGAGTTCGGGGCTGTCTGTCAGTTTCTCAAATATGCTCTCATAAGACATATGCCCGATGAAAAGAGCCAGATGGAAGTTGATACTGGAAGCAGAAAGAACCTTAGAAAGCGTAAGGTGCCGTTTCCCTTCATCATAGATGGAGAACTCCGTATCATGGATCTCACGTCCAGCAATCTCAACACTGACCCCATGGCGCTCTAGGAGATAAGATACTAAACGGGCGCGAGGGGCTGGACCTTCTAAGCCAGCGTCACGTCGTAACTCTTCAGCAGCGTCTTCGAGTTCTTGAAAATAATTACCTTTGATCTGGAGAAAGTCCGTTACGGCCTCTGAGGGAGAGACATTTTCTGCTGCCCCCATCAAGCCGTCGCCTGTAATAAACCCGAGCATATCATTGACCGTTTCGGTGAGGCTTTCGCTTTCGTCTAAGACAATTTTTAGGAAGTTCTGCCGCTCTGCTGGCTCTAAGTCAACATTGTCATGAAGGATCTCCGAGAAAGACATAATGGAGGTCAACAGGGTTTTGAGGCGGTAGGTAGAATCAGATAAAACCGGGTCTTGAGCGAGCCTTTCGCTTAGAACCTGTAAATCATCCTGGGAGTTACGATAAGCATTGTAGGCTTTGGCCATGGCTTGGGCGATCGCCGGGGCATTGGTTGCCATTTCCCCCACGTCATCTTCAGAGAGTCCGAGTTCTTCAAACAGCGGGTCTTTGAGAACTTCTGTCAATTGGGCAATTAATTGGCTGTCTTGCTGGATTGAAAATATCTGAGGATCGACATTCAGGATTTGGCTGAGACGCAAGAGAAGTGGCACGGTTAAGCTGCGCCGATTGTGTTCGATCAGATTAAGGTAACTTGCTGAAATACCAAGACGGTCGGCTAGATTGACTTGTGAAAGCCCTCGTTCGCGCCGGAGTTTCTTTAATCTCGTTCCGATAACAACATTTGTCGCCATAATTGAATCAATCTATTAATTTACAGAATTTACATATTTACAAATAAATATTTACAAGATTAACACAAAAAAGAAAAGCAAAAACAAATACCTATCGACAACTGCCAAGCGATGTGAAAAATTGACACATCTGAGAATTTGAAGTGTCCAAGAACCTAACACTCATTAAGGTCTTATGGTTCAGCATTTTATTAGGGAGATTCCACTGGGGAGAGTGGAGTGAAATGCTAGGGATATTTTCGAGCTTCCCTTTTATGGGAAGCGTTAGTCAAAGGTCCTTTCGGGACCGCCACCCTCTACGGGGAGAGGGTTTTTAAGAGCCTCGGCTATTGCCGGGGCTCTTTTTATTTTGCGTTGAATACCGCTCTTTTGCCCTCTATAACCATCAGGTACAAATGTGTGTGAGAGTACGCTCTTCCATTGAAGCACTAATAAAAATGTAGTTGTAGAAACATGTATGGCTCGCTGTAACAGGTCAGAGTCAGCAAATTTATGAGTTGGTATTTATGTCGCATTCGGTGCTGGTCGTAGAAGACGAACCCAATATCGTTTTGTCGCTTCAGTTCGTGATGAAAAAGGCAGGCTTTACAGTCAGGATTGCCGGAGATGGACAAGAAGCACTAAACGAGATTGCGAGAGATATACCCGATTTAGTTTTGCTGGATATTATGCTGCCTAAGCGTGATGGGTTGGATGTTTGTGAAACCATCCGAGCCAATCCAGATTGGTCGGCGATAAAGATTGTCATGCTCTCTGCAAAAAGCCGTGAAGCGGACAAAGAAAAAGCGTTAGCTATTGGGGCTGATGACTTCATTGCTAAACCATTTTCTACGCGTGAACTTGGGGACCGGGTTAAGGCACTTCTTGGCCTAGGGGTTAGTAGCTAACTCAAAAACCTGGTAAGTTAGGGATTTAATGAAGCGGACAGGGAGAAAAAGAGAGTGGTCGATTACCTTCTTTTGTCTCGGCCTGATTTTGCTTTTCCCCCCGCTGTTGACCATCTTCAATAATCCAGGCTTTATCTTCGGCATTCCTGCAACGTATTTCCTTCTTTTTTGCCTTTGGGGAGGGATGATTTTGGTCATCGCCCTCGGGGCCAAGCGCCAACGTAATTCTCCGACTGATTTTAAACCGCCTAAGGATATTCTTTAAATGTCTGGTGGTCTGGTAATCAGTGTATCTTTTATGTATTTAGGGCTGATTTTTGCCATCGCTTATTATGGTGACATTAGAGCCGAACAAGGCCGAAGTTTAACAAAAAACCCTTATATTTATACGCTGTCCATTGCTGTTTTTTGTACGTCTTGGACTTTCTATGGCAGTGTCGGACGGGCTGCAACTTCAGGGCTTGGCTTTTTGCCGATTTATCTCGGACCGACTTTGATGTTTATGGTTTGGTCGGTGGTACTGGTTAAAATTATCCGCATTTGCAAGGTCAACCGCATTACTTCTATTGCGGACTTTATTTCGTCTCGCTTTGGCAAGAGTTCTACTCTTGGGGGCTTAGTAACCATTATTGCCGTTATCGGCACGATGCCTTACATCTCTTTGCAGCTTAAATCTATTGCCACCAGTTTTACTATTTTGGTTAATGCCCCCGGCGAGCCTAGTATGTGGTCATCAAATGGGGAAGGAATCTTTGCCATGGATACCACCTTCATGGTGGCGCTTACCTTGGCAATGTTTTCTATTTTATTTGGTACGCGCCATATTGATGCAAGTGAACATCATGAAGGCTTAGTCGCCGCAATTGCCTTTGAGTCCGTGGTGAAGCTGTTTGCCTTCCTGGCCGTGGGAATTTTTGTTACTTACGGTATTAACGATGGATTTGTAGATCTCTTTAGCAAAGCACAAGCGCGTACGGATTTAGATTTTGTTTTCAATATCGGTAATGACACTGGCTACAGCCAGTGGATGACCATGACCATTCTTTCCATGGCCGCGATAATTTGTTTGCCCCGTCAGTTTTATATTACCGCTGTTGAGAACGCTGATGAAGGTCATTTACGCAAAGCGGTCTGGCTCTTCCCCCTTTATCTGTTGATCATTAATCTTTTTGTATTGCCCATTGCCGTTGGCGGTAAGATGACCTTTGCTGGGACATCGGCTGATGCGGATATGTTTGTACTGACGGTGCCGATTTTTCATGATCAAGGGGCGCTGGCCCTGTTTGTCTTTATTGGAGGGCTCTCGGCGGCTTCCTCCATGGTCATTGTTGCCGCGATCGCTCTTAGCACCATGGTTTGCAACAATATCGTTATGCCCATATTGCTGCGTATGCACTGGACAGGAGGGGAAGAACGGCGGGACTTGTCAGGGCTGTTATTGCTCATCCGGCGGGCCAGTATTGTGGTTATCCTCTTTTTAGGATACGGCTATTTCAGGATTGCCAGCGAGTCTCATTCCTTAGTGACTATTGGCCTTGTGTCCTTTAGTGCTGCAGCTCAGTTTGCCCCCGCAATTTTTATTGGAATTTTCTGGAAAGGGGCCTCACGAAATGGGGCTTTGGTCGGTCTCCTGCTCGGTTTCCTTATTTGGGTTTATACTCTTCTCTTACCTTCATTTGCTCAATCCGGCTGGCTGCCCATTAGTTTTATTGAAAACGGTCCTTATGGCATTGCTTTCCTTAAGCCTTATGCTTTGTTCGGCTTAGAAGGACTTGACCGTCTTACCCATGCATTGCTGTGGAGCATGTTCTTTAATATTGGTGGTTTCATCGTCATATCCTTGCGAAGCCAGCAAGGGGCTATGGAGCGAATTCAAGGAACATTATTTGTTGATGTTTTCCTCCACACAGAAGAGCAAAAGGAGAGTGGGTCACGTTATTGGAGTGGGTCCGCTACCATTACAGACTTACAGGAGTTGGTTGGGCGTTTTGTTGGTGATCGCCGGGCGGCTCAGGCCTTTCATCGGTTTGCCCAGGAAAATAATATTCAGCTTAATAAGACGACCATTGCTGATAGTGCTTTGCTTGATCATGCAGAAACCTTGCTTGCCGGTGCCATTGGTTCGGCAACAGCACGAGTGATGATCGGCTCTGTTGTTAAAGGGGAAATCGTTGGCTTGGATGATGTCTATCAAATCCTGGATGAGACCAGCCAAGTGATCGAATACAGCCGTCAACTTGAGACGAAATCAAAAGAATTGGAAGATACCACCAAACAGTTGCAGACAGCGAACGAACGATTGAAAGAGCTTGATGAGCTTAAAGACGATCTTCTTTCAACCATCAGTCATGAGCTTCGAACCCCTCTGACCTCCATCAGGGCTTTTAGTGAAATTCTATCAGATAATCCAGAAGTGTTAGAGGAAGAACGCAAGCGTTTCTTGGGTGTGATTATTAAAGAAAGCCAACGTCTTACCCGGCTTATTGACCAGATACTTGATTTGGCAAAAATGGAAGCCGGACGCATGGACTGGTCAATGGGTAAGGTGGAGTTAGTCGAGGCTGTTGAACAAGCTTTGGCGGCGATGGATGGATTGGTAAAGGAAAAGAATGTTGAGCTGACTTTGACAATTCCTTCTGGCGTTCCCCCTGTTATGGCGGATCGGGATCAATTGGTGCAGGTGGTGATTAATCTTGTTTCAAATGCTATTAAGTTTTGCAAACACCCTGGGGGCAAAGTCGAAGTTTCAGCAGTGATCAGAGAAAATGATGTGATGGTGAGTGTGAGTGATAATGGGGCAGGTATTTTACCTGAAAACCAAAACCGCATTTTTGAGAAATTTCATCAAACGAATCAAATCTCTGACCAGATGCCACGCGGAACTGGATTAGGTCTTGCCATTTGTCGGGAAATTATCACCTTCTTTGGCGGTAAAATCTGGGTGAAAACAGCAAAAGAAAAAGGGGCCTGCTTCCTCTTTACGGTTCCTTTTGCTCTTCCAGAAATTAAAACTACGGCCATGAGTGCGGAATAAAGATGAAACAACTTCTCATCATCACCCATAGTCCTTCACCCAACACCAGAGCTTTACGTGATGCCGTTGTTGAAGGTGCCAAAGGGGAAGAAGTTGAGATTGTTTCAAAGTCACCTTTTGAGGCAGGTCCAGAAGATGTTCTTTCTGCCCAGGCAATTATTTTAGGAACACCAGAAAACTTAGGCTACATGAGTGGTGCTTTGAAGGATTTTTTCGACCGTATTTACTACCCTTGCCTGGAAAAAACTCAAGGTATTCCTTACGCCTTATATATTCGAGCAGGGCATGATGGCACAGGGACTAAACGTGCTGTTCAAACGATTACTACAGGCCTTAGGTGGCGTGCCGTTCAAGAACCATTGATCTGTCAGGGAGAATACAGTCCACAATTTATTGAAGATTGCAGAGACCTTGGTATGGCAATGGCGGCGGGGTTAGCCGCAGGAGTTTTCTAGAGTATAACGGGTTCAACACCGATGACGGCTCCATGGAAATAGAGCAGAATTCCGTAGACCACTAAGCCAAGCACAATTTTTCCAAAGCCAATATCTTTGACGGAAATAGGGGCTTGTTTCACGACTACGTTTATTCGTTGCCATTCATCGTTACCCAAACGGTGTTTGCGCTTCATGTTGAGGCTCACGGGACCATAAAGCCCGAGTAGGGAGAGCAGGCTGAACATCAAGACTGCGGCAAGATCACCATTGGGAATCACATGACTGGCAGACCAGAGAAATAACCCCCATATGGCAGGGTGACTTGAAAGAGCAACAATACCGGGGTGCTGTTCATCAAATTTTTCAACAGAGATAAAGCTAATGGATAAAGGATTGGGTGAGCCTAGCCCCGTGGTAATTAGAATGCATGAAATTGGCATTATGATAAGAGGCACCCACCGCATCCATTCTTCGAATGCCCAAAGCTCCACATAGGGGGCGTCAAAGTAAGCCCAAAAAAGCCATATCATTAGCACCGTGCTCAAGGTGCCGTAAGCCACCAGGAAAGGGCGTTCACCCATAAGATCAGCAAGGCCGTTGCGCAAAGGCTTATAGGCCGGGATGATATGAGCCAACAGGAAAACAGATATGGCGAGATAAAAATTAGTCATGATGGGGCTGTGTTAGCATAACCTGTTTGGTGGAGCGATTGACGATTATCAAAAGCTCCACCAAAATTGATTGAAGAAGTCAGCTTAACTTGCCCTAATTTCAGCCAGGAAGGTTTGCAACTCAGCCTCCAGTTCGGTTGAGTTCCGGGACAATTCAGCCGCAGCGCCTAACATTTCATTTGCTGCATTGCCTGTTTCGCTGGCTCCTTCAGCGACATCTGAAATATGTTGGGTAACATTTTGCGTGCCATTAGCACTTTGCTCCATACTTGAAGCAATCTCGCTGGCAGTATTTCCCTGCTCATCAACTGTCGTTGAAATAACATCGGCAATCTCATTAATGCCATTGATGGAGTCGCCAATCCCTTCAATTGAGGAAACAGCACTTTGGGTTGCAGTTTGGATGCCAGAAACTTGAGAAGCAATTTCTTCAGTGGCTTTAGCTGTTTGATTCGCAAGATTTTTCACTTCAGAAGCCACAACCGCAAAACCTTTGCCAGCTTCACCAGCGCGTGCGGCTTCAATGGTGGCATTCAAGGCCAGCAGGTTTGTTTGCTCAGCAATATCAGTAATGATGGAAATCACTTCACCGATTTTTTGAGCTGCTTCAGCCAAACCTTGAACTTGTTCATTGGCTTGAGCCACCTCAGAAACGGCTCCAGAAACTTTATCGTTGGAGTTGGCAACCTGACGGTTGATCTCTTGGACAGAATTTGTGAGTTCTTCTGTTGCAGCTGCAACGGTTTGTACATTTTCAGAGGTTTCTTCAGCTGCAACCATGGCAGATGCAGATTGGTTGCTGGTCTGATCAGCAGTGTTTGAAAGGGCTTGAGCAGAGGCTTGAAGTTCTTCTGCTGCGGCTGCAATTGCAGAAATCACCGAGCCAACTTTTTGCTCTAACTGGTCAGCAGTTGCATGAACGGCGGCTTTACGGTCTTGTTCTGCATGTTGTTCTGCCTCTTTTCGTTGAGCAAGCATTTCTTCTCGCTCTTGCATGGACTTCCGCCATTGGCGAACTGCTGTTCCCATGATGCCGATTTCATCATTGCGAACATCCAGTGCATCTGAAACATCTGCTGACAAATTGCCTGCTGACAAGGCTTCCATAGTCTCGGTGACTTCTGTAATTGGTTTAGCAATGCGAACACGAAGGACTAGGAATGCAACTAAGATAAGGATAGAAATAAGAACAATTGTGACGATCTCGGTTATGACAACCAGGCCCGTTGCCACTTCAAGGGCCAAGGACACCTCTTTAGCATTGGCCTTTTTTTGAGCTGCTATTTCACCGGTTAGAGCAACCATCCCTGCTAGGGCAGGCTTATCGCTTACCTTCACCACTTTATCAATTTCTTGGGCTGTTTTGCCCTGTTTTGCAAGATCCTCAGCCTTTTTGATTCCAGCTTGATAAGCTTTGATGGTTGAGCGGATACCCTCAATAGCTTTTTGCTCTTTCTCGTTTACCCCAAGCTTTTCATATTTAACGAGGCATTCAAGAGCTTCGTCACCTTTGGCGATAGCTTTGGCAATCCGAGGGGCATCTTTTCTCAGAATATAATTCTTAAACTGGTGGATCATACCACCATAACCCAATGCTTCACGTACTTGTGCCAGGAGGATAGGCTTTACCGGGTTGACAATGTCGCCTAACTCTTTTTGAGCCTCGGCTTTAAGTAGCTCAAAAGCTTTTAGGGCTGGGCCATCATTAATCTTAATAGCCTGATCAATTTCTTCAGGAGCTTTGCCTGTTTTAGCCAAGTCACGCGCCGTTACTACAGCCGCGCCATAAGCATTGAGAACGGCTTCGATTTCTTCAAGAGCTTTAAGCTCCTCACTGCTGAGGTCATAAGCTTTATACTGGCGTAAAACTGCTCCTGCGCCCCCGAGCCCAGAGGTGATTTTGCTGATGCGTGGGATATCTTGACGTAAGACAAAGTTTTTAAACTGGTGAATAACACTGCCATAGCCGATTTCGGAAAGAAGCGTGTTAAGAGCCCGACTTTTCTCTAGCGAACTAACCTGGTAGATTTCCCAGGATTTATCAACATCTTGAAGATGGCTGCTGACACGGTAGCTGGAAATTACAATAACTGCCCCAACAGCAGCGATTATAGCGATGAAAACCCAGGCAATAGTAGTGACTTTGACGTCACGAATAAATTCAGACATTGATCAGGAGCTCCGATATATTATTTTCTTTCTTCATTGTTGAAGTATTTACTTATTACCAATATTAAATTCCAGTATTTTTTTGATTTATTTATATTATATCAATAAAATCAAGACATTACGCAGATACAATCAAGTAACTGATCTTAGTTGTGGACTTAAAAAAGAAAGCCTTTGCTGAGTAACCAGCAAGAGTTGAAATAAGCAAGAATAGTCCTGCTGCACTAATTTATTCGAAGATCATCTAGGAAAGATTTTACTCCTACTTCAAGTTCTCAGGGAAAATTATGCTTCTATTTCAAGTTTAATTGAATTGTGGGTTGATTGCTGGGTAGCGGCTAAACTTTTGTTTGCTAGAGTTCCAGTTTTGCGAGCTCCATTCGCAACGCCTGAAATGTGCTCTGGTGCATCACGTGTACCTGACGCGCTTTGTTCCATGTTGGTGGTTATCTCACTTGCCGTGTTTCCTTGTTTATCAACAATCTCTAAGATGACTTCGGGGGTTTTATTAATGCGGTTAATTGAGTCTCCAATTCCTTCGATAGACGAAACGGCAACCTGTGTTGCAGGTGGCATTCAAAGCTAACAAATTCGTTTGTTCGGCAATGTTGGTACTGATGGAAATCACGTTACCGATTTTTTGAGTGACTTCAGCTAGGCCCTCAAAAGAGGTCTGGTAATACCAATCCCAGTGTTTCTGCGCCTTACATGGCATTCGGTTGGGGGTTTAATCCTGGACATATCGGCTTATATATGGTGTATAACCCGACCAGATAGCGGTGTTGAAACAGCTGTTTTGCCGTCACTAAAATTCATTCTTGATTTAGCGGAGATTTCCAGTGCTTGAATCTTATCGTCAACATGTCGCCGAGCGTGAAGCGCTTGGTATTCCTCCTCTCCCCATGTCTGTTGAACAAACAGAAACACTCGTCGGTTTGCTCCAAAATGCGCCCGCTGGGGAAGAAGACACATTGGTTGAACTGCTAACCTACCGTGTTCCTGCGGGTGTGGACGATGCGGCTCGTATTAAAGCTAACTTCTTAGCAAAAATAGCGGGTGGCCAGGAAATTTGTCCCTTGGTTTCTCGTGTCCGGGCAACTGAGTTATTGGGCACTATGCTCGGCGGTTACAACATTGAACCTCTCATCAGCCTGATGGACGATGCTGAATGTGGCGCCGCAGCGACGGAAGGTTTGAAAAAGACTCTGCTGGTTTTTGACTACTTTTTTGACATTAAAGACAAAGCCGACAAAGGCAGCGCTAACGCTAAAGCGATTATCCAATCTTGGGCTGACGCCGAGTGGTTTACGTCCCGTCCAGAAGTACAAGAGAGCATCAAACTTACGGTGTTCAAAGTAACTGGTGAGACCAACACAGATGACCTCTCTCCTGCGCCTGATGCTTGGAGCCGTCCTGATATTCCGCTCCACGCGCTTGCCATGCTGAAAAATGCCCGCGACGGCATTACGCCAGAAGAAAATGGTGTCCGTGGCCCTATCAAGTTTATCCAAGACCTCGAAGCGAAAGGAAACTTGGTTGCTTACGTCGGTGATGTTGTTGGAACCGGGTCTTCTCGTAAATCTGCGACAAATTCTGTTTTGTGGTGGACTGGTGAAGATATTCCTTATGTTCCCAACAAGCGTTTTGGTGGCGTATGCTTGGGTAGCAAAATTGCTCCAATCTTCTACAACACCATGGAAGATGCCGGTGCTCTGCCGATCGAACTCGATGTTTCTCAAATGAATATGGGTGACGAAATTGAACTTCGTCCCATCGAGGGAAAAGCCCTCAAAAATGGTGAAATCATTGCCGAGTTCAAAGTGAAGTCAGAGGTGATTTTTGATGAAGTTCGCGCCGGTGGACGTATTCCACTGATCATTGGTCGGGGCCTCACTGCTCGAGCTCGTGAAGCTTTGGGTTTAGAGCCTTCAACCTTGTTCCGTCAGCCGCACATCCCAACTGATACTGGTAAAGGATTCTCTCTGGGACAGAAAATGGTCGGTCGCGCTTGTGGTCTGCCTGAAGGACTAGGCGTACGTCCTGGTACCTACTGTGAACCTAAAATGACCACTGTCGGTTCGCAAGACACCACCGGCCCGATGACCCGTGATGAGCTTAAAGATTTGGCTTGTTTAGGCTTCTCGGCTGACTTGGTGATGCAATCTTTCTGTCATACCAGCGCCTATCCAAAACTGGTTGATGTCTCGACTCACAAAACCCTACCTGATTTCATGGAAACCCGAGGCGGTGTGGCCCTTCGTCCAGGTGACGGGGTCATTCACTCTTGGCTCAACCGTCTATTGATGCCTGATACAGTTGGCACAGGTGGTGATTCTCACACCCGTTTCCCTATTGGTATTTCCTTCCCCGCTGGTTCTGGTTTGGTGGCTTTTGCTGCGGCAACTGGCGTGATGCCTTTGGATATGCCTGAATCAGTGCTTGTCAAATTCTCCGGCGAACTTCAGCCCGGCATTACCTTGCGCGACATGGTTAACGCCATTCCATACCAAGCCATCAAACAAGGTCTTCTGACGGTGGAAAAAACTGGTAAGAAGAACATTTTCTCCGGTGCTATTGTTGAAATCGAAGGCCTACCTGATCTTAAAGTTGAGCAAGCATTTGAACTTTCCGACGCGTCTGCTGAGCGTTCAGCTGCGGGTTGTACGGTACACCTCAACAAAGAACCGATCATTGAGTATATGACGTCCAATATTACTTTGATGAAATGGATGATTGCCAACGATTACCACGACGAACGTAGTCTGAAACGTCGAATCCAAGCCATGGAAGAGTGGATTGCTAATCCTCAATTGTTGAAACGCGATGATGACGCCGAATATGCTGCCGTGATTGAAATCGACATGAATGAAATCAAAGAGCCGCTCGTCGCCTGCCCCAACGACCCAGATGATGTGAAAACCTTGTCTGACGTTTCTGGTAACCAGATTGATGAGGTGTTCATTGGTTCTTGCATGACCAATATTGGTCACTTCCGTGCAGCAGGCCAGGTGCTTGATGGGTTAAGTGATTTGCCCACTCGTCTTTGGATTGCGCCGCCAACCAAAATGGATGCTGCTATTCTGACTGAAGAAGGCTATTATTCTATTTTGGGTAAGACGGGCGCTCGCATGGAAACGCCTGGCTGCTCCCTCTGCATGGGTAACCAAGCTCAAATCCGCAAAGGCTCGACAGCTATGTCGACTTCTACCCGGAACTTCCCGAACCGTCTGGGTATCGATACCCAAGTCTTCCTCGGTTCTGCTGAATTGGCAGCTGTCTGTGCCCTGATCGGGAAAATTCCAACTGCAGAAGAGTACATGGCACAAGTCGCTGGCCTCAAAGACAAAGCCGACGATGTTTACCGCTACATGAACTTCGACCAAATTCCTTCTTTCAAGGAAGTTGCTGATACGGTTGAAATGTAGAGCAAAGAAACACCTTAATAAAAAACGCCCGATCCAACTAAGGACCGGGCGTTTTTTTATTGATGATGTTAACGAAGTTAACTCTTGCGGGGCATGAGGACCGTGTAGTCGAAGTCCAGGACCACATTGGGGTCGTACTTGCCGTCTTCACCTTTATAAGGGAAGTCTTCGCAGGTTTTGTCTTTGGTAGCGACGGTGCGGATTCTTAAGGCACCGATGTCTGAACTGCCGGGCAAGGTCATTTTTTCTAACACCTCAGACCAGGCAAAGATGGTGTTGCCAGCAAATGTTGGATTGGCATGTGAGCCTGCGTTAATGGCGACAACCTTAAAAGCATTACCAAGACCATTGAAGGTCAGGCACCGGGCAAGGCTGATGATGTGCCCCCCATAAATCAGACGCCGACCAAAACGGTTGTTGTCGGCAGCCATTTGGTCAAAGTGAACTTTAGCAGTGTTTTGGTAGAGGCGGGTCGCCATTTGGTGCTCGGCTTCCTCAAGGGTCATACCGTCAACGTGGTCGATTTTTTCTCCCACTTCGTAGTCGTCCCAAACATATTCACTGCCAGCGAGTTCAAAATCATAGTGACCCATGTTGAGGTCGGCAGGAATGACTAATTTGTCAGCTTCAACAGCACCAGGAAGATCAGGGATAACTGTTTCTGGAGCAGGAAGGC
>JAPHRK010000001.1 GCA_026196105.1 Rhodospirillales bacterium
AAATTCTTTAAGTACTTGGGTCATTAGCTCCAGGTTATCAGGGTTGTCTTCCACATAAAGAATGGTCCGTGTGCCTTCTGTGACCTCGCTTCCGGGAACAAGAACTAGGTCATTATCAGCGGCTTTTGCTGAAGGTTGGTTCTCAAGAATTTTTGAGGCCTTTGGGATATCAACCCAGAAAGTCGAGCCTTGCCCAACAACACTTTCAACGCCGATCTCCCCATCCATCAATTCGACCAATTTTTTGGTGATGGTCAATCCAATCCCTGTGCCTTCAATCCCACTATTTTCAGCGTCTAAGCGGTCAAATGGTCTGAAGATATCGGTTAACCCACTTTCAGGGATTCCCTTACCTGTGTCTGAAACACTAAACCGCAGGTAATCTGTTTTAAGGGAGATACAGTCCAACATGACCTTTCCACCGCTATTGTTATATTTGATGGCGTTGGTCATCAAGTTAACCAAAACTTGTTTCAGGCGAGTATAATCCGCTCTCACATCAGGCAGCCCGGCATCTGCCGTGGCGTCATGGAAGAGTTGGATTTCAAGATTATCAGCAAGGGGGCGAACCATTTCGATAGACTGAGCAACTAAGGCATTGGAATTGACATCTTCTAAAGAAATAGTCATCCGTCCAGCTTCGATTTTTGCCAGATCAAGGACTTCATTGATCAATTCAAGAAGGTGGTCACCTGCTTTGAGAATATGGTGAACAAAACGTTGCTGAGTTTCCCCGAGCGGTTCACGGGTGTTTTTCTCAAGCAATTGCCCAAACCCGAGAATAGAATTCATCGGGGTACGGAGTTCGTGGCTCATCCGTGATAGAAATTCTGATTTTGCAAGGTTGGCTTTTTCAGCCTCATTGGTCGCTTGTGTGAGCTCTGCAGTGCGTTCTTCAACGAGTTCTTGAAGGTGATCGCGGTGCTGCTCTAGCTCGTCTTCAACTTTTTTGCGCTCAGTAATATCTGTTGAAATTGAACAAACACCAAAGGGTTCGTTTCCTCCAATAGATACTGGGAATTTGATTGTCCAGTAGGTATGGAGTTTCCCATCGCGGTGCTTGATATCCTCTTCCGTTTCAATCGGTCGATTGGCTTTTAAGGCTTTAAGATCGTGTTGCCATATATTGTCGGCAATATCTTGAGGGAAAACTTCATAGACATTCTTGCCGATATAATCTTCGGGCATAGGACCGTCTAATAATTTGAAATTTCGGTTCACCAGGACGACGTCACCATCAAGGCTCTTAATAGAAATTAATGCTGGGCTGTGGTCTAGGATTGCCCTTAACCGGACTTCACTTAGCTTAATTTCTTCAACGGATTCTTCTAATTGAGCCTGCATATAGTTAATAGCATTAACCACATCGTCTAGCTCATCAACTTTGCTGGGGTCATTCTTTTGGCGATCGAGAACCAGAGGTTCCACCGGAGTGTCGAAATCAATAGCCCGGGTATAAGCAGCAAGAACCCCAAGATGCCGGGTAACCATGTGTTGAAAAAGCAAGAACACAAAACCTGTAACCGAAAAAATGATAAATCCAGTGCTGACTAAAATGGCGACAGCTTTGGTCATAAGGTAATCATAAATACGATCCAATCCAGCGATGATCCGCAATGTGCCGATGGCTTCTTGGCGACCTTTGAATTGGTGGATCAGCGGTAAGTCATCTGTCAATGTACCTGAAGAAACGCGCTCACCAGCCTCCCACCTTTTCTCCCCATCAATAAAAATAGCAAGATACTCGATTTCAGGCGCTTGAAGAATGGCCTCAAGTTGAAGCTGGGTTAGCTTTTGCTCAAAGGCCCATACACTGGAGGTCAAACTTTTAAGGTGACCTGCTTTTATCTGTTCAACGCGGGTCGTGATTTGATGTTTGCTGTCTTGATAATCAAAAAATAACTGAAGAGCTGTGGTTAATAAGGTAACAACAATACTAAAAAGAACTGTCGCCCCGATCAGACGGCGAGCAATTCTATTCTTCGTTCTTGTTCCATTTTCAGTTACGTTCACCGTATCTGTGGTTTCGTTTGTTTCATCTACCATTAAGTTACCTTACCAAATTTCCCCCTCCTCTAAGGGAAAATCTGACGCCACGCTAACATACCAAAGTTGTTAGAGCTACAGTTCGAACAACCTTTCTTAAGTTTTATTTTCGACAGAAAATAGCCACGGCTTCCATATGGGGGGAATAGGGAAACTGGTCTACGGGTATAACGCGCTTTATTTCAAACCCGCCATCGACCAATAGACGCGCGTCACGGGCAAAAGTATTTGGATTGCAAGAAACCCCAACGACTGTGCTTATTGTCGACTCTGACAAAACCTGTGCTTGTTCTTGTGCTCCTGCACGAGGAGGATCAAATACCACTCCATCATATTCCTTTAGTTCTTTGACGGACAAAGGCTGTCTTTCCAAATCCCGGACATTGCCTGTGATATTACCTCCAAGACCTGCCCGCCCTGCGGCTTGTTCCATGGCGGATATCATGACTTGAGAGGCTTCAAATGCATGAATAAGCGCCGTTTTTGCCATGGGAAAGCTAAAGGTCCCACAACCTGAGAATAAATCGGCAATCTTAGGACAGTCGCCAATTCCTTCAAGGACCTCATTAACTAATAGGCCTTCACCATCTTCACTCGGTTGTAAAAAACTCCCGGCGGGAATTTCTACAGGAACATCGCCAAAGAGAGCTTTTATCGGTTTGCGCTGAACAACCGATTCAGGTGTTCCCCCTTTGTGGCGATTCCAGGAAATGCGTCCAATGTCATGTTTGTCAGCAAAGGCAGAGAGCTTTTCTAACCGATCAAGACTTAAGTCACCTGGAAGAGCGAAAACAATGTCCAGGAGGCCGTTAACAAAGTTGATTACCACGTCCCCTCGTTCTCCAGCATCCGTAAGATGGGGGATAAGTTTTTCTAAAGCCGGAATTAGTTGATTGATCTCAGGGACGAGAAGCAGGCAATGATCAATAGGCACAACTTGATGACTTTGACGGGCATTAAAACCAAAAACTAAACGTCCCCCCGCCCTGATCACCTCAAAAGAAACCCGGCGACGTTGGCCAATAGCTGCACTTTTTACGGGGAGGATTTCAGGGTGAAGTCCCCGGCGTGAAAAGGCATCAACGACAAGTTGTCGTTTCCAGTCCCCATAAAAGCTGGGTTCAAGGTGTTGTAGGGAGCAGCCACCACAGGTGCCATAATGAGGGCAGGGAGCCTCAAAACGATGCAGACCAGCTTCTTTGATCTCAACGATTGAGGAAGCAAAACCTTCTCCTCTTTTCGTCTCAGGCTTTATGAGCAAACGATCACCTGGCACTGAGAATGGTACGAAATAGGTTTTGTCGTTACTTTTGGCAACACCATCACCTTTGCCGCCAAGAAATTCAATCTCGACCTCAAGGGGTTGAGAATCTCTCGGTGAAAGTTTGTTGGCGCGTTTAGGTTTGCCTCGTCGAGGCTTATCCCGCCGTTTGGGAAAACTCACAGATTTATCCTTAAAATTTAAAACCCCTTTAGCGGGATTGAATATCAGCAATAAAGCGTTTGAAAATGGATGCCACAGCTTGGTTCATTGCTGCGACAGCAGTGGAAACATTTTCATTCTTGTGGGTGACTTCTTGGCTGTAAGACTTAATAAAAACCAATTTGTCATCGGCCATGCTTTTAAGGCCTATTTCAAGTTCAACCAATACCTTTGGCTGCTTGCCGCCAATGATGCGTTCCAAATGGCGAATGCGGCCATTAATCGCAAAGTCAGGATTTAAACGCATCTCAGGGGTGATAATATTATCAGCGACTTTTGCATCTCTTAAGTAGGCAATAAGGCTGTCTTGGATAAGAGATGTCGGGCCTTCGGTCCAAAGATGATAATGGTATTCTTGAACTTCCTGTTCTTGGCCGGCCTCTGTAAAGAGGAGAGAACGACCTCCAACCAAGCCATCAGCCAGAAAACGATCAACTTCTACAATACCTTTTAAAGGCGAGGTGATAGGGCCACCCTCACTAACAATGCCCCCCAAGCGGTAATAATGGTCTTTTGGCAAAGGAGGTTGAGTGCAGGCGCTCAGCACAAAAAGTGCGGTTATCAGGATGAACCCTTGGTAAAATTTACGATGTCCCACTATTTTGCCCCTCTTTACCTAATTATTGCGCATTATCTTTAGGAGGTGTTCCCCCCAGAAGTAGTCCTGGGTTTTGCCGGATATGACGACTGAATTCATTTAAGTTACGGCTCGCCCCCTCAAGGTTTAGATTGATGGAATCAATCCGCCGGGCCGTGGTTTCCATAATGTATTTTAAATCAACGACGGACTTATTTAAGTCCTGGCTGTTATTGAGAACCAAATCACTTGAGCCTTTGAGTAGCACATCAGCTTTTGACCGGGTTTTGTCAAGATTTGCGGTCAGAATTTGTAGATTTCGTGATGATTCTTGCAAGCTGGTCAGGGTGGTTTCCATTTTCTGGCGGTTGCCCGTGCTGAGAATTTCTTTCAACTCAACCACGGCCTTGTCCATATTCTCAAGAATAGCAGGGGCTCTGGCGGCTAAAGAAGTGGAGGCTCCTTTAAGGTCGGAAATAATCCCAGTACCATCTTCACTCAATACCTTGTTGAAGGAGAGAACTGTTTCGTTGAGATTGGCAAGGAATGGCTTAATACTGGTTTCAGAAAGGTCACCAACTTGTCCAGCAACAGAAGAGAGCGCGGCAAACATGTCAGACTTTTCTCGTGAGGTAATCCGGGTTCCAGGCTTTAAAGCCTCGGTGCTGATACCTGCTTGCACACTGATGGTAATGGCCGCAAGCAAACCAGGGGCCGCGATTTGAGCAATCGAATCTTTAGGGATTTTCCAACCTTCTGCCACGCTTAAAGCGACCCGAAACTGCATCCGACCTTCTTCTTCAAAAGGTTCAATATCTTCAACCTGGCCGATAGGGTAGCCCTCATATCTGATTTGAGTGCCATATTTTACCCCGGAGACGTTGTCATAAACGGCAAAATAGTTATCCGTTGATCCTGTCCGCCCTGTTAGCAAAGCAATCGCCACCAACAACAATACAACGGTCGTAATGACAAACCCACCAACGACTAGATAGTTGATTTTTGCGTTTTTCATATCTCAATCACCATACTGCATTGGGGCGAACATCGCCGCCAGTCAATCTGTTTAAATATTCCTCAGGGTCGAGGATGTCTTCCTCACTACGACGGTTGAGCAAATTCTGAATGCGCTCATTGTCGGTATTTTTAATTTCATCAACGGTGCCTGTAATCAGTGTTTTACCACGATCAAGAACCGTAATTCGATCGGCAATAGTAAAGGCGCTGTCGAGTTCGTGGGTCACAACAGCAATGGTCATGTTCATGGCATCACGAAGCTTTAAGATGAGCTCATCTAGTTGTTTAGAGACAACGGGGTCAAGGCCAGCAGAGGGTTCATCAAAAAACAAAAACCGTGGGTCCATGACAAGAGCCCGAGCGACCGCAGCGCGTTTGAGCATGCCACCTGAAAGTTCAGAAGGCATAAGCCCTTCAAACCCTGCGAGCTCAACCACCTCTAATTTAAGCCGGGCCATAATTTCCATGGTTTGGGGGTCAAGGGACGTGTGCTCTGCCAAAGGCAGCATAATATTTTCACCCACTGTCATGGAGCTAATCAAAGCTCCCCCTTGGAAGGCGACGCCGATTTTCTTACGAAGATCAAAAGCTTCTTTCATGGGAAGTTTTTCAAGATCCTCCCCCATTAACTTAATGGAGCCCGAGGTGCGTGTTTCAAGACCCATCATGTGGCGCAGTAAGGTGCTCTTACCAGAACCACTGCCGCCCATTATGACGAGAATTTCACCCTCATAAACATCGAGATTAACATTATCGAGAATCATCCGGTCACCGTAATGGGTGACCAAATCTTTGACTTCAATGACTTTTTTGCGTTCGTCCGTCATATCATCTCGTTACCATGAAAGCGAAAATCATGTCAGTAACGATAATCGCTGAAATTGATTGTACAACGGCACGGGTTGTCACTCGCCCGACGCCCTCTGCGCCCCCGCGAACAGAAGCCCCATTGCCGATCCCGATGATGGTAATCAGAATGGCAAAGATAAAACTTTTCGCCAAACCGTGCAGCACATCATCAAGGGAGAGAATATTGATAACCTGATCAAAAAAAGCGGCGAGGGAAATGCCTAGCTCAGCCCCCACATAGAGTCCTGCGCCTAAAAACATGATCAATTCTGCCATCCAAGTCAGGAGGGGGATCATAATCATCATAGCGAGCAGAGTTGGGACAACCAGATAACGAACCGGATTAATTGCCATAACGTGGAGTGCGTCGACCTCTTGATTGATGGTCATGGTGCCAAGCCTGGCAGCAAAGGCAGCTCCAGAGCGACCCGCCACCAGAATACCCGTGATCAAAGAGGCAAATTCTCTTGAAACAGAAAGGGCAATACCAAAGGTAACTTGGGATTCGGCACCGAAAATGCGAAGTGAATGAATGCCTTGAATTGCCAACATTATCCCGATGGTCAGAGACATAATGGCAACTATGGGAATGGCCTTAATGCCGACTTCCATCATTTGAGCGGCGATCTGATGAAGACGAACTGGCTGACGAAGTTTTGGCCCGGCAAAAACCCAGAAAATGCTCTCGGCTAGAAGCGACCCGCCATATCCGATTTCCTTTACACTGGAGACCGCATAGTGGCCGACATTTTCTACAAAGGCTTTTGCTTTATTTGGCTTTTGCTCGTCGGTTTCATCCATGATCTGTTAGCCTATAGCCTCATCAACAGAAGTGTGGATGGTAAAAATTTTATCCAAACGGGCCAATTGTAATACCCTCAGTGCTGATTCGCTGACCGCTGCAAGGCAGAAGGTTCCGCCATTTTTCCGGGCTGTTTGAAAAGATTCAACCAGACAAGCCACACCGGAACTATCAATGTAAGAGACGAGATGTAAATCCACAATAACAGCAGAGTTTTTACTCACCGCTGCCAGCAGTTCTTTGCGTGCAGTTGGCGAATGCTCCAAATCCACATCACCCTCAAAAGCTACGATAAGGGCTCCGTTTTTTTCTGTAGTACTTATTTTCATCGTTACGCTTTCTTATGCGATTTGTTTCATCATTCTCAAGATATTCCCCGTCTCCCCTTCAGGAGGTGGCAAGTAACGTACTCTGTCCATAACTTCATTGATGAAGTGAGTTCCTAACCCCCCAGGGCGAATATCATCAAGAGCTCGTGGTTTTATTTTTGTTCGGTCCACTGTGGGGGCAAAATCCCTTAGCTTCAACACAATATCACCATTTGACCGCCGAATACTAAGAATTACATCGCCTACACCGCCCCCATAAGCGTGTCGGATTATATTTTGGCAAGCTTCGTCAACGGCGATAACAACGTCTTGAGCGATACGGTCCGAACAGCCGCATTGCCCGGCGACGTTTAGGGTAGTTTGACGAACCAGTTTTAACATTGAGGCTTTGGAAGGGAAGTGTAGATCGACAAGCCAGTCAGCCCCAACATCCTGATCTACGTCTTCAATCTCATCTTTACTGGTTGTCGTCGTTTTTTGTTTTTCACTAGCGGCTTCTTTAAAGCTGGCGCTGAAATCTTGAACAGCGAGGATGGTCAGGTCATCACGCAAAATAACCCCCTCCCAATTGAGCAAGCTTAAAATCTCTTCCAGGCTTTGTTGCATTGGAAAGTCTTTCTTCTCATCCAGCAAAGCTTTTAGCCCGTCTATACCCAGCTCTTCTCCATTGTTGAGATAGCCTTCAGTAAGGCCATCGGTGAAGATATATAAGTTCCCTCCATCAAGATAAATTTCTTCAACAGGGAAGATGTCATTTTCAACAATATCGGCTGCAATACCAACCGGGGGGGCCTCAGCAGGGATATCTCTATAGGTCCCGTGTTTATCTTGATAAAGAGGCGGCTCATGTCCGGCGTTCGCCATGCGAAGTTTGCCCGACCATGGTTCAAGCAACCCGACAAGCATGGTTACAAAGCGCCCTTGGGTTGCTGTTTCACAAATCTCACGATTGATGTATCCCAAAAGATGTCCTGGGTCGGGAATGGTTTTTGATAAAGAGCGAAAGAGACTCGATGCTTTTGACATCGTGAGAGCGGCTGCCATGCCTTTACCGGAAACATCACCTAAGCAGAAGCAGATGCGCCCATCGTCTAAGGTTAAGAAATCAAAAAAATCACCGGAAACTGTACGGGCTGGAAAGTTCAGACCGCGGACGGGATAATCTTCTGGAGGAACATCGGGGATAAGGTAGCGTTGAATTTCTGCCGCGAGTTCTAGCTCACGTTGGACCTTCTCTCTCTCAACAAGTTCATCTGCCATGCGGGCATTGGTTATAGCTAACCCGGCTGAAGCGCTTAAGGCCATCAACATGTTCAGATCGTTAGTATTAAACAAACCATTATCACTATGTTTGTTTAAAACCTCGATTGCACCGATTCGCTGTTCTTTCACCCCCATTGGGGCGCAAAGAATTGACCGGGTGGTAAAGCCGGTTTCTTTATCAACAGCTCCTTTGAAATTAGGATCTTTTTGAACGTCGCGGACTATTTCTCCGCGCCCTTCTTCAACGCTGCGTCCAACGATTCCATGTCCTGGATCTAACTCTAATCCGGTAATGTCCACGGGGCCAAAGCAAGCACGGCAGATTAGCTTATTTTTTATTTCATCAAGGAGAAAAAGAGCGCCCCCTTCAGCATTTAAATAATTGCAAATCCTGACCAGGGCTTTGTTAAGCGAGTCTTCGATATTACGTGAAAAGGTAAAATCCCGACTCATGGCCGAGAGTAATTCCAAGTGATCCCCGAAATTTTCCCCTACCGTTGCAAAAGCATCGTTTGTTGTAACTTGTTCTGACATGGGGACAATATGACGTGAAATATCTTACTCGGCAATTTTCATGTGCCAAAAAACTAAAAAAATGGCCCAAGAACATCTACCTATTTGCGTTTTTTGATAGTTGGGGTAAGCTTTCGTCATAGAATTAAAAATTTTTACTAATTAGAAGCGTTGATGTGCTCACAAACTAAAGGGATAAGATAATGGGTGGGAAAGCCAAAAAGAAAAAAGTTGAAAGTGAAGTTCTGACACCTGGTGACGAGAAGGCAAAGCGCAAAAAGATTAAAAATACCGTTTATGAAGAAGAACTTGCGCGACTTCATGTTGAATTAGTTAAGCTTCAAGAGTGGATCAAAGCTAAAAACCTTAAAGTGGTTGTTATCTTTGAAGGCCGAGATGCGGCAGGTAAGGGCGGAACCATTAAACGTATTATGGAACCCCTTAATCCGCGTATTTGTCGGGTCGTTGCTCTGGGCACGCCTACCGAGCGGGAAAAAACTCAATGGTACTTCCAACGGTATGTGCCTCATCTTCCTGCAGGCGGCGAAATGGTCTTATTTGATCGTAGCTGGTACAACCGGGCTGGTGTTGAACGGGTCATGGATTTCTGTACAGATGAAGAATATCAGGAGTTTTTACGCTCTTGCCCAGAATTTGAACGGATGCTGGTTCGTTCCGGTATTATCGTCATTAAGTACTGGTTCTCTGTTTCAGACGAAGAACAAGAACGCCGTTTCCAAGGTCGAGTTGAGAATCCAATCAAACGTTGGAAACTGAGCCCCATGGATTTGGAATCTCGGGACCGCTGGGTAGAATATTCACGGGCTAAAGATGTTAACTTTGCCCATACGGATATTAAACAAGCTCCTTGGTTTGTGGTTGAGGCCGATGTGAAAAAACGGGCGCGGTTGAATTGCATCAATCACCTGTTGAGCCAGATCCCTTATGAAGATTTAACTCCAGGTCCAATTAAGCTTGAAAAACGCAAAGGCGATCTTAAGGGCTACGTTCGTCCTCCGATCGACGACCAAAGCTTTGTTCCTGAAAAATTCTAAGGTTTCACCTTAGATACATTAGTGTTGTCATGGCCGGGCTTGTCCCGGCCATCCACATTTTAGTGGCTTAATTTTTTTGTATTAGGTTCTTAATATAGATGCCCTTAACTTATATTTCCCAAAAAACAAAAGGGGCAGTCCCTGTAACCCTTTTAACTAAAAACCAGTTTAAGCGCTGGGTATCGTCACAAAGCAAAGCTGTTAAGGCTTCTCTTGAGACGGCTGAATTTACGGCTGCACCTGGGACATTCTTCTTGCTCCTAAACGGCAAGGGGAGACTCCAGCAGGTTATTGCGGGGATTAGTGGAAATGAGCCGATTTGGGATTATGCTTTCCTGCCCTCTGCTTTACCAAAAGGGCGCTATTACTTAGACAAGAAGCTAAGCACTAAAGCGGCGACAGAAGCGGCTTTAGGTTGGGTTTTAGGAACCTATAAATTTACCCGCTATAAACCGTCAAAAGCGAGTTACGCTACTCTTTGTTTGCCACCTAACTGTGATGCTAAAAAGGTGGGTCAATCGGCCCGTTCAATTTATCTGGTACGTGATCTGATTAATACGCCGGCCGAAGACATGGGGCCAGATGATCTTTATGAAGCCACAATGAAGGTTGCGGAAAGTTTTGGAGCCTCCTGCTCAGCCATCATTGGCGAAGATCTTTTGGAAGAAAACTATCCTGCCGTTTATGCGGTTGGTAAAGGCAGCGACAACCTTTCTCATCTGATTGACTTAACATGGGGCCAAGAAAACCACCCTAAAGTCACGCTGGTTGGCAAAGGAGTTTGTTTTGATTCAGGTGGGCTAGATATTAAGCCTGCAGGCAACATGCGTCTGATGAAAAAAGATATGGGAGGGGCGGCCCATACCTTGGGTCTTGCGCGGATGATTATGGCGGCCAATTTACCCGTTCGCTTGCGTCTTATCATTCCGGCTGTGGAAAACTCTGTTTCAGGTCGTGCCATGCGACCCTTAGACGTGGTGCCGACACGTTCGGGCAAAACTATTGAAATCGGTCATACGGATGCGGAAGGTCGAGTAATTTTAGCCGATGGACTTGCTGAAGCCGTGAGTGAAAAACCTGACTTGCTTATTGATATGGCAACCCTGACTGGAGCGGCTCGTGCGGCCCTTGGCACAGATTTACCAGCTCTTTTTAGCAACAAAGATGATTTAGCGGCTGAGGTGGTAGAAGCGAGCAAAACTGCGGGTGACCCCCTTTGGCACATGCCCCTTTGGCACCCTTATCGAGGCATGATGAACTCATCAGTAGCAGATATTTCCAACGACTCGAATTCTCCTTACGGAGGGGCAATAGCGGCAGCTCTTTTCCTTCATGAATTCGCAGGTGATAAAATTCCTTGGATACATATGGACCTGATGGCCTGGAACACATCGAGCCGCCCAGGACGACCAGAAGGAGGCGAAGCGATGGGAATGCGGGCTCTCTATACGCTCATCGCCAAACGCTGGCCTGCTAAGGGTTCCCGTTAAATCAAGTTAAAAAACTAATAAAAGATTAACAATAACGGTTGCCGGGAGGGTCACCCTTCGGCTAAAAAGAGTCGAGACCGAAATGATTTTTGGCTAAGGTGAATCCTTTCTAAAAGTCATATTTCGGAAGGTCGAAACCTTGTACGAAAAGTAAGTATCCATCATGTCCATAGACATCGAACCAGTCCAAGCTCTCGATCTTTGGCGCGCAGCCATTTTAGAAAGCGTACGCCGTGATTCTCCTGATTTATCAGCTCGCCAAATGGCAATTATCCTGGCAGTTTACCTAACCCCTCCACCCCACACGGTGCGCGGATTAGCTAAAGAGCTGGATGTTTCTAAACCTGTGATTACCAGGGCAATTGATAAGCTTGGTCAGCTAGAACTTCTTCGTCGTAAAGTTGATGAAAGTGACCGCCGCAGCATCCTTATTCAGCGCACTGTTAAAGGCTCTGTTTTCTTAAGGGAATTTGGCGAAATCATTTCAGCTGCCGGCGCTGCAATCGGTGAAAAATAAGATTTTTTAAGTGTTCAGGGTGCTGAATTATTTATCAACACCCTGAATGAATGCTTAAGCCAAACGAGGTGATTGGCTTCGTTGGGGACGGAAGCGTTGTAAGTAGGTAGGCAGAATGATTTCTGCTGGTGTTGGCTCAATGCCGAGTTGCGCCAAACCTTCCGCGTTAGGGTCCATGATATGGTCACTTTGCAACTGGGTCAGTTGATCCCGTGTCAGTAGAGGGTTAGGGAATTTCTCGATAAACCAAGCACCAAATTTAGCAATACCAAAGGGAATTGGCGCCAACAAGCGTTTGCGCCCGGTGTTTTCAAGCAACATCTCCATCAGCTGCTTAAAGCTATAGACTTCTGGTCCGGCGAGTTCATAGCGTTTTCCGTCAGTAGAGTGATCTTCAACCGCGACCATGATGGCCTTAGCAACATCATCAACATAAACGGGCTGGAATTTGGTCCCGCCGTCGCCATAGAGGTCAATGTCGATAACTTTATCATCTTTGAAGAAGGATACTTTGGGGATCACTGGGCAGCCAAATACGGGCAGGGCCACGGTAAGGCGCATAATTCCGGCAAAGAGATTGAAGAATTGATCTTCAGCACCAAAAATAACATGAGGCCGGAAAATTGTGGCTTCAGGGTAAGCCGCTAAAACGGCTTCTTCGCCAGCAGCTTTTGTTTTCGCGTAAACTGAAGGAGAGTCGGGGTCAGCTGATTGGGCAGAAACATGAATAAGTTTTGAAACTCCAGCCGCTTTCGCCGTTTTTGCAATCCGGCCAGCCCCTTCTACATGGATCGTTTCAAAAGACTGTTTGCCCCACTCAGCAAGAATCCCTGTGAGGTTAATAACACAATCGGCCCCTTCAATGGCAGCCTGCACAGCTTCGTCACTACGGGTCGAAGCTGAAATCGGCACCACCTGCCCGACTTCGCCTGCCGTTTTTAGGTATTCAGCCGCCACAGCATCGCGCACCGCGACCCTTACTGAAGCACCCGTTGCCGCTAAACGCCGCACAACGTACCGACCTAAAAATCCTGAGCCACCAAAAACGGTTACCAATTGCTGAGCCATAGGGGTCCCCTTATAGAAATAACTAGTCCCTCACCCTGTTCGAGTTTGGGTAAAATATCAATAACAGGTGCTTATAAAGTGTAACTTCCGCTTTGAGAAGCCGCAACAGACCTCATAAGGCGGATTTTGCTAAATATTCGACAAACTTTGTTGACAAAGAGAGGGGACGGGGCTACCTCCTACGGCCTTCATCCCCCTGTCCTCATGACAAGCCTGGATGAAACGCTGCTTTAGATAAAGTGCCCAGGTGGCGGAATTGGTAGACGCGCTAGCTTCAGGTGCTAGTGATCGCAAGGTCGTGGAAGTTCGAGTCTTCTCCTGGGCACCATTTCTCCTAACGTCAACTGCTCCCGGTGTATTCGATTTCGCTCTGTTAGGGAGCACCATACTCTTCGAGTAAATTATTAAAGCTAAGCGGATCATTTAGATTATTCTTGATCTTTTCCTGCATAGTTGTCCTTCTTAATATTTTCAGTATATTACTATACTATAACGAGCCCCATTATAGAGAGCGCTATGGATACTCAGCCTAATATTAGCTTGCACGTTGGAGACCTTCCCGATGGTTTGACCTTTGGGGGTTCTGTTGCCATTGATTCAGAGACCATGGGTTTGAGGCCAGAAAGAGACAGGCTGTGCCTTGTTCAGCTATCTGCTGGTGATGGGAACTGCCATTTGGTGCAGTTCAAACAGGGTGAGTATGATGCACCTAATATGCGGAAATTATTGACCGACCCTAGTGTGATGAAAATCTTTCATTACGCTCGGTTTGATGTCGCCATCATGAAAAAATTTCTTGGGGTAGAAACATCTCCGGTTTATTGCACAAAAATTGCCTCAAAGCTGGTGCGTACTTATACAGACGGACATGGGCTCAAGAGTGTTTCGAAAGAGTTGCTGGGTATTGATATGTCAAAAGTTCAGCAAAGTTCTGATTGGGGAGCCGATAGCTTCAGTGATGAGCAGCTCCATTACGCAGCATCTGATGTGCTGTATCTCCACCGCATCAAAGAAAAACTTGATGTTATGTTAGCCCGCGAAGGCAGAATGGAGCTGGCGCAAGCTTGTTTTGATTTTCTTCCCACCCGGTGTGACCTGGACCTTCAAGGTTGGCCTGATATGGACATATTTGCTCACTAAAATTGATAACTCACTTGGCACCGACCCGGTTGCCCAACGCACAAATATAGCAACCAGACGAGTAAATACAGCCATGAGCGACGCCCCTAAAGATGATTTGGTTACGGCAAAGCAAGTCTTGAATCTTGAGGCAAAAGGCCTGGAAGCCCTTGGGGATAGCCTTGGGGAAGAATTTATTCGAGCTCTTGATACACTTGGCAAGGTAACGGGACGAATCGTTGTATCCGGCATGGGGAAAAGCGGTCATATTGGTCATAAAATCGCTGCAACCATGGCCTCAACAGGGGCGCCGGCCTTTTTTGTGCATCCTGGAGAAGCCAGCCATGGCGATTTGGGGATGATTACGGCAAGTGATGCGGTTCTTGCACTCTCAAATTCGGGGGAAACAACGGAGCTTTCAGATGTTATCGCCCATACCCGCCGATTTGCCATTCCTCTTATCGCGATTACGGGGAAGGCACAAAGCACCTTAGCCCAAGCAGCTGATATTGCTTTAGTGTTTCCTGAGATACCAGAAGCTTGCCCCATGGGTTTGGCTCCGACCACCTCGACCACTATGGCCCTTGCATTAGGCGATGCCTTGGCTGTTGCTCTACTTAATCGCAAAGGTTTTTCCGCCTCTGATTTCCGCCAACTCCATCCCGGGGGACGCTTAGGTGGGATATTACAGAAGGTAGAAGCCTTGATGCATAGTGGTAATGAAATGCCTCTTATTGATCTTAATTCAAAAATGTCTGACGCTCTGATTGAAATGACGGCAAAACGCTTTGGCTGTGTTGGGGCTGTTAATAATGAGGGTAAGCTTATGGGAATTGTGACGGATGGTGATATCCGCCGTCATATGAACCCCAGTTTATTGGGTAAAACCGTTAAAGAGGTGATGACCTCATCTCCTCGCACGATCACAAGCCAAGCTCTGGCGAATGAAGCCGTGCAAGTAATGAATAGCAAAGCCATCACCACCCTTTTTGTGGTAGATGTAGATAAACCTGTTGGTATCGTTCATTTGCACGATTGTCTCGCTGCTGGCGCAGCCTAGGGGAAAATATAAGGTGGCTCAAGCGACATCACATATGGAGGATACTCCTTTCGAGAAAAGCCCACGGGCTCGTTTGGGGATGACTCCCTATAGTCGCTTTGTCAAATCCATGAAGCTCTTTTTGCCTTTCTTGGCCCTTATCCTTATTGCGCTGGTTTTGATTTGGCCTCAATTGAGTACCCAAGATCACCGTTTCATGATTGGCTTTTCAGGGATTGAAGCCCGGGAAGCGGCAGACTTGAATATGGTTAATGCCCGCTATACTGGGATGGATAATAACAACCTGCCTTTTTCCGTTACCGCTGATATTGCCAAAAACCTCTCTCCTGATGCTATGGAAGTAGAGTTAGAAATGCCGAAAGCGGATATGACCTTAGATGATGGCTCCTGGCTGGTCTTAACGGCTGAGGAAGGTAAATATCAGCAAGAACAACAAAAACTTGATCTTAAGGGTGCGGTTAACCTCTATCATGATTCCGGCTATGAAATTCGTACTGCTAAAGCCGATGTAGACCTGTCCAAAGGGGAGGCCTCCAGTGATGTTAAGGTCAAAGGTCATGGGCCTTTTGGTCAGTTGGAATCGGAAGGCTTTTTACTGAAAGATTTGGGTGAGCGAATTATCTTCACCGGAAAAGCCCACCTCCTGATTTATCCTGGCGTAGGAGACGCTAAATGAGTTTTCGCAAAACAGCCAAGTTTCCTCTGGCTTTATATCTCCTGCTATTTGCTCTTGGCATCATGACCCCCGCTACCCAAAGCTTGGCCCAAAGTGTCAATTTAGGCGGTGACGGCTCAGGAAATCCCATAGAAGTTTTTGCCGACAATGGCATTGAGTGGATCAAAAATTCAGAGATGCTTGTGGCGCGAGGCAATGCCAGAGCCCTTAAAGGTGATATGACCATCGATACCGATGAATTAAGGGCTTATTACCGCAATGCTAAAAAAGGAGGCACCGAAGTCTGGCGCCTTGATGCGGTGGGGGCTGTTAAAGTGGTCTCAGGGGGTGCAACCGTTCATGGCGATAAAGGGATTTATGACGTCGACAGTAATGTTTTTGTTGTCACGGGTAAAAAACTTAGACTTATTTCCAAAGAAAGTAACTTGACTGCAAGGGACAGCCTTGAGTACTGGACTGTGCGTGAACTGGCTGTAGCCCGAGGGGATGCCGTTATTGTCCAACAAGGGAAACGCTTGCAAGCAGATGTTCTTTCAGCCCAGTTTGCCAAGGCAAAAAGCGGCCAATCCGTGGCTAAAAAAATTAATGCTTTTGGAAATGTTCGAGTTGTGACGCAACATGAGGTGGTCACAGCGGATAAGGGCGTCTATAATGTCGGGAGCAATATCGTAACTCTCAGCGGCTCAGTTAAGATGACACGGGGCAGCAATCAGCTTAATGGTTGTAGCGCTCAAGTAAATCTTAAGACTAATGTCAGTAAGCTGTATAGCTGTAAGGGTGCCGGGAACAGCGGAAACCGCGTTCGTGGATCGATATCGCGTGAGGGAAAAACCGTTATTAAATAAGAGATTATCCGCAAGATGGATTTTGAGGTTACAAAAGCAGCTAACCAAGAGCGCGCCAATGCTAAACCGCGTTTGGTGACCCACAATAGCGGGTTGAAAGCTGAAGCTATCGACAAGCGCTTTAAAAAGCGCCCAGTTGTTCGCGGTATTTCCATGGAAATTCAACGCGGAGAAGTGGTTGGCTTATTGGGCCCTAATGGGGCGGGTAAAACCACCTGCTTTTACATGATCACAGGACTTATTGCCCCTGACCACGGTAGTATCTCTTTAGACGGACATGATATAACCGATCTTCCTATGTATCGTCGCGCCCGTATGGGCATTGGTTATTTGCCGCAAGAAGCGTCTATTTTCCGTGGGCTTTCAGTTGAGAACAATATTCGGGCGGTTCTTGAGGTTGTTGAGCCAAGTCGCAATAAACGCGAAGCCATGCTTGAGGCTCTGCTGGCTGAATTCTCAATTACCCACCTTCGCCGGACACCGGCACTTGCTCTTTCAGGTGGAGAAAGGCGACGGGTGGAAATTGCTCGTGCTCTCGCTTCCCGGCCTCACTTTATTTTACTTGATGAGCCTTTTGCTGGCATTGACCCCATTGCCGTGGGGGATATCCGTGATTTGGTGAGCCATCTTAAAGATCGTGGCATCGGCGTACTTATTACCGACCACAATGTTCGTGAAACTCTCGATATCATTGACCGCGCCTATATTATTCATGATGGCATGATGCTGATGGAAGGAACTCCGTCAGATATCTTAGGAAATGAAGAAGTTCGTCGGGTCTATCTCGGTGACCGCTTCAGTATGTAGCCGGATATGTCTTTAGCACCCAGGCTCGATCTAAGACAGAGCCAGACGCTCATCATGACGCCGCAGTTGCAGCAGGCGATTAAACTTTTGCAACTTTCGAATATTGAATTAACAGCCTTCGTTGAGCAGGAAATAGAGCAAAACCCTTTGCTAGAGAAAGGCGATCCTGAAGCCGAACGCCCTCCTGCCGAAACCCCTGAAGACGGACCTTCTGATGCGATTGTTGATGCCCGTCTTGAAGCGGCTTCAGAAGGTGAAGCAGGGAGCTCAGACGAGCTCGCTTCAATCGACTTAAATCAAAATGAAGATGTCCTATCTAGTCAAACTGAAGGGGCGCTTGATGTAGATTATGACAATACTTGGAACAATGATTCCATTACCGATGGGCCTGGACCGGGACCAGGAGGTGACCATGTTTCTTCCAGCTCATCTCAGAGCGGGGGCGGTTTTGACTCAATGGATTCCTCCCTGGAACAAACCTTAGCTGAAGAAGAATCCCTAAGGGACCATCTGCTTAGCCAACTCACCATGGATATTCAAGACCCTGCTCAACGCCTGATCGGGGTCCAGCTTATCGATATGCTGGATGAGGCAGGTTATCTTTCCATTACAGTTGAACAGGTTGCAGAAACCTTAGGCTGCGAAGTTGAGCAAGCTGAGCAGGTTCTTGCTAAGCTGCAAAAATTCAGCCCGGCGGGTATTTTTGCCCGGAGTCTTAAAGAGTGCCTTGCCCTGCAATTGGCCGAAAAGGATCGCCTCGATCCGGCAATGGAAATCTTTCTTGAGAACCTAGAACTTTTGGGGAAAAGAGATTTAAAACAACTTTCCAAGCTTTGCAGAGTGGATATGGAAGACATCATGGATATGGTGTCAGAAATTAAAGAGCTCTCCCCAAAACCTGCCCTAGCCTTTGACCATGTGGTTGTGCAAACAGTTATTCCTGATGTGTTGATGCGTAACAACCCTATGGGCGGGTGGATTCTTGAACTAAACCCTGAATCCCTTCCCCGTGTTTTGGTCAACAACCAATATTATGCTGAAATAAGTGCCCTCAAGGCTTCCAAGCAAGATAAGCAATATATTAGTGAATGTTATCAAACCGCCAATTGGTTGGTGAAATCTTTGCATCAACGAGCGACCACAATTTTAAAAGTGGCTACGGAAATTGTGAAACAACAAGATGGTTTTTTCAAAAAAGGTGTTAGCCACTTAAAACCCCTTATTTTGAGAGATATTGCGACTGAAATTGAAATGCATGAGAGTACAGTCAGTCGGGTGACGTCTAATAAATATATGGCGACGTCACGGGGAATTTATGAATTAAAATACTTCTTCACAACGTCGATCGGCAGCACAACAGGGAGCGATGGGCACTCCTCAGAAGCTGTCCGCCATCGCATCAAAAACCTTATTGATAATGAAGCACCAAAGAAAATCCTTTCAGATGACAAAATAGTTGCCCATCTAAAGCAAGAAGGAATCGACATTGCCAGGCGAACAGTGGCAAAATATAGAGAAGCGATGGGGATTTCTTCATCGGTTCAACGCCGCCGGGAAAAGGCACATCTTGCCTAAATGCGACTGAAGAAAGAGGTGTCGTTATGTTTCAAAGACAAAGTACCGATCTCACTTCCACAAGCTATCCACCGGGTTGTACTTGACTAATCATGATCTCAGCACTAGTTTCCGCCCCTTCAAATACCGCCGTACTTAAGAGGGACTGAAGGATTGCGAGACTCGTTTGCTGTCGCAATAATGCAAAAGCGAAATGCGTGTTTAAGCTGTTGGACAAAAGACACTTTAAAAATAACGCGTTATTTAAATATTGGTATCCCTCAATTGAATAGGACAGTTCAAGATGAAACTTGAAATCAAGGGCAAGAAAATCGACGTCGGTGATTCTTTACGGACTCACATGGAAGAGAATTTAAACGCTCGCGTTTCAAAATACTTTAACAATGCGTCTGATGCGACCATCTCACTTTCAAAACTCGCCCACAATTTCCGGGTTGATGTGACCGTACATGTGGGACGTAACATTGAGGTCCAGGGCCGGGGTGAGGCTGAAGACCCTTATGCGGCTTTTGATGGAGCTATGGAGCGTATTGGTAAACAGTTGCGCCGTTATAAGCGCCGACTGAAAAATCATCATAATAGCAAAGCCCAAGAAGAGTATCTTGCTGCTCAACAGTACGTTATTGCGCCAGAAGATGATAGCCTGGATAGTGAACCCGAGGCTGACCAACCAACTATTGTTGCTGAAATGGCGGCAAAAATTGAAACCCTGACTGTTAGCGAAGCTGTTATGCGGATGGATCTTGCAGATTTACCCACAATTATGTTCAGAAACAGCGCTCATGGCGGTTTAAATGTGGTATACAAACGCAACGATGGTCACATTGGCTGGATTGATCCCAGCCTAGTATCATAAGCGCTTTTTTGGTATACTAAGGCAAGACATGTTCCGTAAGGTCCATAGGGAAACGCTAAAAGGAAAATCATGGAAATCACCGATCTGTTAAATCAGGAAGGTGTCGTCGCAAACCTTCGCGTCACCAGTAAAAAACAGGCCCTCCAAGAGCTCTCAAAAATGGCTGCCAATATTACCGGCCTCCACGAAAGAGCTGTTTTCGACGTATTGTTGGAACGTGAGCGCCTCGGCACAACAGGAATTGGAAATTCAATCGCAATTCCACATGGTAAAATCAGCACCTTGGATCGCCTCTATGGCGTCTTTGCTCGGTTGGAAACACCGGTTGATTTTGATTCTATTGATGAACAACCGGTGGATTTGATTTTCCTCCTGTTGGCCCCAGAATCAGCAGGAGCAGACCACTTGAAAGCTCTTGCACGGGTCTCTCGCCTCCTCAGAGACAAAGCATCGTGCGATAAATTGCGCGGAACTGATAACCAAGAAGCTCTTTATGCTCTCTTGACGGCTGAATCATCAAGTCGAGCAGCTTAAAGCTTCTATTTTTACCTTCTCCTAAAAGGAGAAAAACTATATAAAAACACCCTCCGACTCTTTGAGAGCGGGGGTGTTTTTATATATAGGGTATAGTGACCGTTATCACTTGTTTTGTGAGGCGGGGGCCCTACATAAAAGAGAAGAAAGAATTAGGGATTATTAGGGGCACTATGGGTTCAAAAACCGAACAAAAATTTCCAGGCTTAGGTGTTGCGCCTGGCGTCGTGGTTGGGGTCGCTCATGTTCGTGAGAGCGGCGCGATTACCATCCCTGAATATTGCCTGACCCCTCAAGCCGTTGATGATGAAGTTCAGCGCTTTAACGATGCGGTTGAACTGGCCCGTCGCCAAGTACGTATGCTCGGCACCAAAGCCAAAACCCTTCCCGATGCCGCGGCAGAAGAATTTGAAATTCTCATTGATGCCTACTTACAAATGCTTGATGGTTCTCGGCTTATTCGCGGGGTGGAACGACGCATAACTGATGAGAAAATGAATGCTGAGTTTGCTGTTCAAAGTGAACTTAATGTTATGGCAGCTCAATTTGCAGAAATGGATGATGCCTATCTCGCGGCCCGTCTGGAGGATATTCGGGAAGTTTCCTATCGCCTGATCCGCAACTTGACTAAAACCTGCGAACAGAACATTGGTGACCTTCCAGAAGGAAGTATTGTCATTGCTGAAGAAATGACACCGGCTGATACGGCTCTTATAGACCCTGCAAAAGTATTGGGCTTTGCCACAGTTATTGGGGGTGCAGAAGGCCATACGGCTATTATGGCTCGTGCCTTAAGTATGCCGGCTGTTTTGGGCGCGTCAGGTCTGATTAAAGAGGTGCGTACGGGCGATTTAGTGGTTGTTGATGGGGACAATGACCAACTTATTCTCCACCCTTCTGAAAAAACCCTGCTCAGGGTTAAAAACCGTCAAGAACTCCAGCGTCAGGATGCCAGTCGTTTACACCAGTTGGCAGACTTAGATGCTGTGACCCGTGATGGGACCCGCGTTACTCTTAATGCTAACGTTGAACTGCCTATTGAAATGGACAATGTGGTTGAAAAAGGGGCCGAAGGGGTTGGTTTGCTGAGAAGTGAGTTTATTTTCATGAACCGGAGCACCCTTCCCAATGAAGACGAGCAGTACGAGATTTTTAAAAATATCGTAGGACGCATGAAAGGTCGTCCCGTCACAGTACGTACCTTAGACATCGGGGGTGAGAAAATTGCCCCGGCCCTAGTCAAAGGCTTTGGTGAATCTGCCAAATCAGCCTTGGGCTTAAGAGGTGTGCGTCTTTCCTTGAAGCAACCTGAGATTTTTGAGGCCCAAATCGCGGCCATTTTACGTGCAGGGGCTCATGGCCCTGTCCGTTTGTTAATTCCGATGGTGACCACTGTCGCTGAGCTACGCAAAACCAAGGAAATCATTAAGTCGGTACGTAATAAACTGATTAAACGTGGGATTCAGGTTGCTGATCAACTCCCCCAAATTGGGATAATGATTGAAGTTCCAGGCGCGGCTTTAGCGGCTGATGCTCTGGCAATGGCTTGTGATTTTATGGCGATTGGGTCTAATGATTTGACCATGTATACCTTGGCAACGGATCGTACCGACGAGCAGGTTGCCCACCTGTTTAACCCATTACACCCAGCAGTTTTGCGCTTGATGCAATTTTGCATTGAAGCTGCTCACAGAGCGAATACACCAATTAGTCTCTGCGGTGAAATTGCCGGTGACCCGACCTTTACAGCTATGCTTTTAGGCCTTGGCTTACGCGACCTTTCTATGTCGGCTGCCAATATTCCTAAGGTTAAGCAACGCATTCGTGAACTTGATCTAGACGCTGCAAAAATGCGTGCTAACATGATCATGGGTCAAACTGATAGTGGACGAAGTGCCATGTTGCTTGATGATTTTAATGCCTTAGCGAGTTAGGATAGATTAAGTGTTAAGACAGATAATCTTTTTGAGTGCTTTTTTCTTGTTCACGATGCCAGCTTTTGCGGAAAGGGTGGAAGTGCTCAATTGGCAAAGCCTTATCCCAAAATCAGAGCCTTTGGTTAATCCCCTTAATAATTTAGAAATTTCCGTTCGCCTTGATATTGAATATTTGGCAACAGTTCATTATTGGTTCAAAACTGGCCAAATAACCAAGGTGAGCACAGAATATGAAGATGGTCTTGAGCTGGAGCATCAGCTTAAAGACAAAAAAATAGATTTTGAGCCTCTTATCGCAGAGTATAATGAGTTTCTAGATGAAATTGAGCGGCGTAATAAAACAGTCGTCAAAGAGCTTGAAGGTAAAATGGTCAAAATTCCTGGCTTTGCCTTGCCGCTGGAAACTTCAGATACGGCAGTCAATGAATTCTTGTTAGTCCCGACGGTTGGAGCCTGTATCCATACGCCTACACCACCGAGTAATCAAATGGTGTTTGTTGAGCTTAAACAATCATATAAGCCGAAAAATTTATATGACCCTGTCTGGGTAACTGGGAAAATGAAAATACAAAGCACGAAGCAATCCGTTGTTTATTCAGACGGTGAAGCAGGCATTGAAACAGCCTATATTCTTGTAGGTACCCAGATTGAGCCTTATCAGGAAATAATTGAAATACCTCCTCTCCCAACGAACTGACGTTACCAGTCTTACTTAGTTGATGATAGTGGACACGATTCACGCCAATTTGCACGAAATCTCGTAGTTGATTTCGTTTGAATAAACTTATGCTTTACAATAGAGTTAAAATGTTATGTTATAACATAACATTTTAACGTAGAGGCATTCTTAATTATGACTGTTCCCATTGTAAAAAAGGTAAGAAGTTTATTCTTCCTAATACTAGTAGTTTTTATGGTAAAGCCGTCTATGGCTGAAGAACAGCATCAGGCGCATGAACATGGTGTTGGTAAATTAAATATTGCTTTTGAAGGTCAAGAAATCGAGATTGAACTTAAGGCCCCAGCAGCAGATATCGTTGGGTTTGAGCATGAGCCAAAAACCGAAAAAGAAAAAAGCCAAGTAACCAAAGCAATACAAAAATTAACCCAAGCTTCTATAATGTTTACCTTTCCAATGGCCGCTAAATGCCAATTAGAAAAAGTGGAGATTGAATCTGCTTTGCAAACAGAGGAAAGTACTACGGGCCACAAAGAACATGAACATAATGGGCATGACAAACATGAACATAATGAGCATGACAAGGTGGAAGTTCATTCAGATTTTGAGGTTCACTATCGCTTTATGTGTGGGGCGCCAAAGCTGGTTACCTATCTTGATGTTTTGTTTTTTAAAGAATTTAAATCGGCCCATGAGCTAGATGTTCAATATATCACTCCAAAAGGACAGGGGATGAGAGAATTAACTCCCACTCAATATCGGTTAAACTTTTAGCTTAGTATGCTAATTTACAAATGATCGAGCTCCAAAGTATTATTTTCCGCTGGCGGCCCTCTGACTGCCCCACTCTCCATATTCCTCAATTTGAGGTGCCCCAAGGGGAAAGTGTTTTTATTTCAGGCCCAAGTGGAAGTGGAAAAACGACCCTCCTAAACCTCTTGGGCGGCGTGGTTGTGCCAGAGGAGGGAAAAGTCACTATTGGAGATCAAGATATTACCGCTCTTAGCAACCAAGCCCGAGATACTTTTCGGGTTGATAATATTGGTTTTATTTTTCAGCAGTTTAATTTGATTCCCTTTTTGTCAATCCTTGAGAATGTTACCTTACCAGGTCACTTCTCAAGCCAACGCCGTCAAAATTCTATAGAGCGTAGTGGAAGTTTGGAAGCCGATGCAAAGCGTCTTTTAGCCCACATGGACCTAGATCTTAACGAGCTTGAGGGGCGGGCTGTCTCGTTGATGAGTACGGGGCAGCAACAACGGGTGGCTGTGGCCCGTGCTCTACTCGGTGCCCCTCGGATCATCATTGCAGACGAACCAACCTCAGCCTTGGATACGGACACGCGCATGGCATTTCTTGACCTTTTGTCCAAAGAAGTTGAGGCCGTCAATGCAACGCTCATTTTTGTCAGTCATGATCAGAGTTTAGCAAGTCGCTTTAAGAGATCTATACCCTTGGAAGATATAAATACAGCGAAGGGGCATCAATGAATTCAGCTTCAGCAATCGTTAGTTTATCGGTCAAGAGTCTCGCCAACCGCCGTGTGACAGCGGGCCTTACCGTATTTGCTATCGCCCTTAGTGTCATGCTGCTGTTAGGCGTAGAAAAAGTTCGAACTGAAGCAAAGGCGAGTTTTAGTAATACTATATCGGGGACGGATCTTATCGTTGGGGCGCGGAGTGGGGGAATCCAACTCTTACTCTATTCAGTTTTCCGTATTGGTAATGCGACGAATAATATCTCCTGGAAGAGCTATAAAAAAATAACTGATGCCCCTTATGTTGAGTGGGCAATCCCCCTTTCGCTTGGTGATTCTCATCGGGGTTTTCGAGTTTTAGGGACAAATAATGATTATTTTAAGTATTATAGGTATGGGCGAAAACAAAATTTGCAATTTGTTGACGGCAAGGAATTCCAAGATATTTTTGATGCCGTTCTAGGAGCAGATGTTGCTGAATCCCTGGGCTACCGTGTGGATGACCCTATTACTGTTACACATGGACTAGGTCAAACAGGCGGTATAAACCATAAGGACAAACCCTTTCAGGTTGTAGGTATTCTTGCCAGGACCGGAACGCCGCTGGATCGGACCATCCATGTCAGCTTGCAAGGAACTGAAGCTATCCATATTGATTGGCGAGGTGGGTCACCCTTGCCCGGGATGAAGGTTACGGCTGAAGAAGTGAGGCAACTTAAACTTAACCCAAAAACGATTACGGCATTTTTAATTGGTTTAGAATCAAAGCTATCCATCTTCAAAGCACAAAGGCAAATCAACCAATATAGAAAAGAGCCCTTACTTGCTATTTTGCCGGGGGTTGCCCTTCAGGAACTTTGGGATTTGATGGGAACGGCTGAAGCAGCACTTGGCGTTATTTCTCTCCTCGTTGTTGGCACAAGCCTCCTTGTCATGCTTGCGATGTTGTTTTCAAGTTTAAACGAAAGACGGCGAGAAATGGCGATCCTACGTTCAGTTGGTGCCAGAATGACGCATATCTTTTCAATGCTTGTTATAGAAGCGGGGTTGCTAGTGGGTGCAGGCATTATCGTTGGTGTCGCTTTGCTTTATGCAGGTTTATTTATTTTACAACCTGTTATTAATGCCAAGTTTGGCTTGTTCTTATCATTTGACATAATCACTCTTCGAGATGGACTGATTTTGCTGGGCATTTTTGTGGCTGGTTTATTGTCCGGAGCAATCCCTGCTTATCATGCTTATCGACAGTCCTTATCAGACGGGATGATTATCCGAGTTTGATAAATATCACTAAATCTATACCTGCCACTATCCGGTGTTTTCCTAAAATACCCTAAGCCAAGAACCTCGTGCGAATGGTGCCTTCGATACCAGCAAGACCCTTGCGAACGCCCATGCCTGCTTCCAGATCACCAGAAACATCGACGACCACGTAACCGACTTCGCCATCAGTCATTAAGTACTGACCCGCGATGTTGAGACCGCGCTCGGAAAACACTTCGTTGATAGAAGACAGCACACCAGGAACATTGCGGTGGATGTGCAAGAAGCGGGTGACGCCATCTTGGACAGGCAAGGAAACTTCGACAAAGTTGACTGTGCCAAGAGTAGAGCCGTTGTCGGAATAACGCACCAATTTGCTGGTGACTTCATTACCGATATTAGCTTGTGCTTCCTGAGTTGAGCCGCCGACATGAGGTGTCAAGATAACGTTCGGCTGTCCACGCAAAGGAGAGGTGAACTCTTCATTTTTAGAGGCTGGTTCTTGAGGGAATACATCAATTCCGGCTCCTGAAAGATGACCATTATCTAACGCTTCAACCAGAGCATTGATATCGACCACATTACCGCGGGCTAGATTGATCAACAGGGCACCGGGTTTCATAGCGAATATATGTTCACGGCGGAACATGTTGTTGGTTTGCGGCGTGGCGGGAACGTGGAGGCTGACAAAATCAGAGATTTCCAGCAGTTCTTCCATGGTGTCACAAGGTGCTGCATTGCCCAAAGGCAACTTGTCGATAATATCAAAGTAGCGCACCTTCATGCCTAAGGATTCTGCAAGAACAGAAACTTGGCTACCGATATGGCCGTAACCAATGACCCCTAATATCTTTCCTCGTACCTCATAAGAACCTTCGGCTGACTTAAGCCAACCACCCGCATGAGCAAGGGTGTTTTTATGGGGAACGCCGCGGGCAAGCATAATGATTTCAGCTATGACCAGTTCGGCAACAGAACGGGTATTGGAATAAGGTGCATTGAAGACGGGCACACCTTTATCCCGGGCGGCACTGAGATCAACCTGATTTGTACCGATGCAGAAACAACCAATAGCCATCAATTTGTCGGCTGCTTCTAGAATATCAGCCGTTAGCTTGGTGCGGGAGCGAATGCCCACCATATGGGCGTCGGCGATTTTGGCTTTTAGCTCGTCGCCATCCAAAGCGCCAGGGAGCAATTCTACATTGTTGTAGCCATGTGCCTTAAAGCTATCGACCGCATTTTGGTGAATGCCTTCCAGTAGCAGGATTTTTATTTTGTCCTTGGCAAGCGACAGGTTGCTCATAACAGCAGTCTCCAGTTGGGCGATAGCTTTGAAAGAGGGGCAGTGTTTCGATTTAACGGGGCGACGTCAAGGGGCTGTGCAATCAGATTTGATGATGTACCAAGAATTATAAAGCCAAACATATAAACATATAAAGAAGTTTTTATATGTTTTTCTTGCCTTTGGATTTTGGGGCTGCTATGACCCCTGTCAGATAAGTTAGAAAAGTCACGTCTGTCTGTGGCTGCTACCAAAGGAAAACGACAATGTCAGATTATAAAGTTGCCGATATGAGCCTCGCCCCTTGGGGCCATAAAGAGATCAATCTCGCTGAAACCGAAATGCCTGGTTTGATGTCTATCCGTGAAGAGTATGCCGGTTCACAACCTCTTAAAGGGGCTCGGATTGCAGGTTCTTTGCACATGACCATCCAAACCGCTGTGCTTATTCAGACTCTTGAAGCTCTTGGTGCTGATGTTCGTTGGGTATCTTGCAATATCTTCTCAACCCAAGATCACGCTGCGGCTGCTATTGCTGATGGTGGCACCCCGGTTTTCGCTCACAAAGGTGAAACCCTTGAAGAGTACTGGGAATACACCCACCGTATGTTCGTCTGGGGTGACGGCGGCGTAGCCAACATGATTTTGGACGATGGCGGTGACGCCACCTTGCTTCTCCACCTTGGTAAAGACGCTGAGAAAGATATTTCTGTTCTCGACAATCCTGGTTCTGATGAAGAAGTTATTTTGTTTGCTGCGATCAAAGCGCACATTGCCAAAGATCCACAATGGTACTCTAAAGCCGCTGCTGAGATTAAAGGTGTGACCGAAGAAACCACTACCGGTGTTCACCGTCTTATCGAAATGGCTGAAAAAGGAACTTTGTTGTTCCCAGCTATTAACGTGAATGACTCAGTGACCAAATCAAAATTTGATAATAAATACGGTTGTCGCGAAAGCCTTGTTGATGGCATTCGTCGCGCAACAGATGTCATGATGGCTGGTAAAGTTGCTGTTGTTGCTGGTTACGGCGATGTGGGTAAAGGGTCTGCTGAATCCCTTCGTGCTTCTGGTTGCCGGGTTATGGTTACTGAAATTGATCCGATTTGTGCTCTGCAAGCCGCTATGGAAGGTTTTGAAATCCTCACCATGGAAGATGCGGCTCCTCAAGGCGATATCTTTGTCACCACCACAGGTAACAAAGACATCATCACCGGTGAGCACATGAAGGCCATGAAAGATCGGGCTATTGTTTGCAATATTGGTCACTTTGATAACGAAATCGAAGTCGCTGCTCTTAAAAATCTGAAGTGGACAAACATTAAGCCTCAAGTAGATGAAATCGAATACCCAGATGGCAAGCGGATTCTCTTGTTGGCTGAAGGTCGTTTGGTAAACTTGGGCTGTGCAACGGGTCATCCAAGTTTCGTCATGAGTGCTTCCTTTGCTAACCAAACCTTGGCTCAAATCGAGCTTTGGAACAACAACAGCGATGGCAAATATGGCAACGAAGTTTATGTATTGCCTAAGCACCTTGACGAGAAAGTGGCTATGCTGCACCTCGAAAAACTTGGTGTTAAGCTCTCTAAATTGAGCCAAGAACAAGCTGATTACATCGGTGTTTCTGTTGAAGGACCGTTCAAGCCAGATACCTACCGTTACTAGGTTTGATAGGCTGGTCGCAATTGCGGCCTTTAAAAAAGAATATAAAAAGGGAGTAGCTTAATTGTTGCTCCCTTTTTCTTATTTGCGCCTAAGAGTCTCAAAGGCTTATAGTCTTTTTTAAGTAATAACTTAACGAACAGGGCTAGATGACAGTTCTTGGACCTTTTTTAATTGGTGTCGCAGTCGCGGGTATTCCGGCGGCTTATGGTTTGTTACGCCTAATTAAGAAAAGCCGTCGCCAAGAAAGCGGCTTAAAAGCTGAAGAAGCGCGAGCCTTTGCCTTGGAGCAAACCCTTGTTGGTATCCCTGACGGTTATTATCAATGGGCTGCTGACCAGATTGAAACTTGCTCGTCGCGCCTTGCTGTTTTGCTCAATTTAGAGAAAGGTGTGGAGTCTCAATATAGTGATATCCTTGCAGCATTTGAGCCTGAGCTTGCGGATCAGCTTGACCGGGCGATTGCGGCACTACATCGGGACAACAAGAACTTTGATTTATTTTTGCCTTTGGCAGATGGTCGACGGGTTGTTCAGGCGGTAGGGGCGAGTACTCTGACGAAATCGGGAGAAGCTCTCGGTCATATCCTATGGATGCGCGATGCTTCAAAAGTAGTGGAAACAGGCGGGAGTTTTAGCCAAAACCAGAGAGGTCTTATCGCCGATAGCTTGCGACTTAAAACCATATCTTCTTCAGTTGATTTCCCAATCTGGTTTCGTGATGGCGAACTAAATCGAGTTTTCACCAACGAGGCTTGTCCTCGGGAAGATGTATCAAGGGCATTAGCCCATAAAGCGCTTACGGCAGGGGTACCTTTAAGTGAAGTTACCTCCGTAAAAGTCAGTGGCTTGCCTCATCTTTTTGAAATTACCGAGGCTCCCTTGCCAGAAGGAGCCGGCACCATTGGTATTGCGCTTGATACAACAAGCTTTGACCAAGAGCCTAGTGACCTTGCTCCGACTCTTGACCCAGAGGCTGAAGGGGCGATCTTACAAAACCTCTCCACCGCAGTAGCCATGTATGACGGAGACATGCGCCTGACCTTCTTCAATGCGGCCTTTAACAAGCTTTGGGGGTTAGATGGGGAATGGTTGTCCATGGGGCCGAGTTATGGAGATATTCTTGAACGATTGCGTGAGCGTAGACGTCTTCCAGAATATGCGAACTTTAAAGCCTTTAAGGAAGAGCAGCTCAAACTCTTCGATGAACTTGATTCAGTATTAGAGACCATGCTTCATCTGCCTGATAATGCGTCGTTGCGGTGTGTGGTTAGCCCAGAACCTCAAGGGGGTTTAGTCTTTACTTATGAAGATGTGACAGACCGATTGGAGTTAGAGAGTTCATACAAAACTCTCTTGGCTGTGCAACGGGAAACCTTGGATAATCTTTATGAAGGGGTCGCGGTGTTTGGTCCCGATGGACGGTTGGAACTCAGCAATCCATCTTTTGTCGGCATGTGGCAACTTGATCCAAATGATTTGTTAGAGCGTCCCCACCTTTCCGATATCGTTGAGGCCACGCGTATGTATTACCGTGAAGCCCATGATTGGCCAAAATTTAAGGACTCGTTGCTTTCTTGGCTAATGAGCCGGGAGACAAACTCGGGTAAGTTAGAGCGCAGTGATGGGACAGTTCTTGAATATGCCAGTGTACCTCTACCTGACGGAGCAACCTTGCTGAGCTATTTAGATATTTCAGATGGAGCTTTGGTCGAGCGGGCTTTGCGAGAACGTGCTGAAGCCTTACATACTGCCGATCGACTTAAGTCTGAGTTCATTGCTAATTTATCATACGAAGTTCGCACACCGCTCAATACCATTGTTGGCTTTTCTGAAATTCTCTCTGAAGAATATTTCGGTAAACTTAATGAGAAGCAGCAAGAGTACAGTAAGGGCATTAAAGAATCCTCTGACACGTTGCTCTCGTTGTTTAATGACATTCTCGACCTTGCCACTATCGAAGCCGGACAAATGGCTTTGGAACTCGATACGGTGGAACTCCACACCTTGTTGGTTAACGTTCTTGGCTTAATCCGCGAGCGTACACGCCAACGTAAAATCAAACTTGATTTCAACTGTTCGCCCGACATTGGCTGGTTTGTCGCAGATGAAAAACGTATGAAACAGGTCTTGTTCCATCTGCTGAGTAATGCGGTTAAATTTACTCAAGCTGAGGGTTGTGTAACCCTATCGGCAAGCCGGAAGAAAGACGAAATTGTGATCCAGGTGAGTGATACGGGTATTGGCATTTCTGAAAGTGATCAGAAAAGGGTTTCCGAAAGCTTAGAGCGAGGCTATGAAGCAGAAACCAGAGACCAAGCTGGAGCTGGATTAGGCCTAACCTTGGTGAAACGATTTGTTGAGCTGCATGGCGGTCGATTGGATATCCAATCTGAAGCCAACAAAGGTACCACGGTCACCTGCTATCTGCCTGGTGGCTGAAAAATGGAGAACTAAGTGAGCGAGCCTAAAGTTGATGCCTTCTTTATCAATATTTTGAATTTTGTCGCGGCTAAAACTCAAGCTGAAGACGATGGAATTCGCGCGATGATGTTTCACCTCAAGGCCATCGCTAACCAATTAGAGCGGGGCTTGGATATTGTCGTTGCTGGACGTGATGCAAAGCTTGCGGCCCGTGGTCTAGCGGGAGTTACTTCATTTATTCATGATCGCATTTTGCCAGAAGCCATGGCAGATGAAAATGATACAGCAATTGATCAACTGCAAAAAGCCTCCAAGCTTGCCCTTCAACTGAGTGGGCTCATTCTCAATAAAGTCGGCGACGGCGAAGAGCCGCCAAAGATCATTAGCTTCTCAGTTTCAGAGTTGAACGAATAAAAAAACGGCGACCCTTTATCAGAGCCGCCGTCTTAATTTCTATTGCAAACGAAGTTTGCTAGCCGCGATTTTGGCGGTTGTCGATAAGGTCATCGACAACAGCTGGCTCGGCCAGTGTAGAAGTATCGCCAAGACTGCCAAAATCATCTTCAGCAATTTTGCGCAAGATGCGACGCATGATTTTACCAGAGCGGGTTTTAGGAAGTCCTGGTGACCATTGCAGCCAATCAGGGCTGGCGATGGGACCGATTTCTTTACGAACCCAAGTGACCAATTCTTTCTTGAGTGCATCAGAAGCTTCAATCCCGGCATTAAGCGTTACATAGGCGTAGATGCCTTGACCCTTAATGTCGTGAGGCGCGCCAACAACAGCGGCTTCAGCTACATCATGGTGAGCCACAAGAGCGCTCTCAACTTCGGCTGTCCCCATACGGTGACCAGAAACGTTGATCACGTCATCGACACGACCTGTAATCCAGTAGTACCCGTCTTCGTCACGACGACAACCGTCACCAGTGAAGTACTTGCCTTCATAGGTGGCGAAGTAGGTTTGGATGAAGCGGTCATGATCACCAAAGACTGTCCGCATTTGTCCAGGCCAGGAATCAGCAATACAAAGGTTGCCTTCGGTTGCCCCTTCAAGAATGTTGCCGTCAGCATCGACTAACTCTGGCTGAACACCGAAGAATGGACGGGTTGCTGAACCAGGTTTCAACGCGGTTGCGCCAGGAAGTGGGGTAATCAAGATACCGCCAGTTTCTGTTTGCCACCAGGTATCAACGATGGGGCAGCGGCTGTCGCCAACCACTTCATAATACCATTTCCAGGCTTCTGGGTTAATAGGCTCACCAACAGAACCGAGTAAACGAAGAGAAGAACGGCTGGTCTTTTTGACCAACTCATCGCCTTCACGCATCAAAGCACGCAGGGCTGTTGGCGCGGTGTAGAAGGAGTTGACTTGGTGCTTGTCAACCACTTGCCAGAAACGAGACGCATCTGGGTAGCTCGGTACACCTTCAAACATCAAGGTGGTGGCACCATTGGCAAGTGGGCCATAAACAATGTAGCTGTGACCCGTTACCCAGCCCACATCAGCGGTACACCAGTAGATGTCACCGTCTTTATAATCAAAGACATATTGGTGAGTCATGGATGCATAAACCATGTAGCCGCCTGTGGTGTGCAGAACGCCTTTAGGCGTTCCGGTAGAACCAGAGGTGTAAAGAATGAACATAGGGTCTTCAGCGTTCATTTCTTCAGGAGCACAGTCGCTAGAAGCATCTGCAATTACGTCTTCGTACCAGACGTCACGCCCTTCAACCCAGTTGATGTCATTTCCGGTGCGTTTAACAACGATAACGCTCTTGACCGTTGGGCAGGTTTCAAGGGCTTTGTCGGTATTGACTTTGAGCGGAACAAATTTGCTTCCACGCAGGCCTTCATCGGCGGTAATCACGCAGTTGGATTTACCATCCTGGATACGACCAGCCAAAGCGTCAGGTGAGAAGCCACCAAATACGATGGAGTGCAGCGCACCGATACGTGTACAAGCGAGCATAGCGACAGCGGCTTCAGGGATCATCGGCATGTAAAGGGTAACAACGTCCCCTTTCTTGATGCCTTGAGCTTTCATAGCGTTTGAAAGTTTGCAAACGTCAGCATGAAGTTCTTTATAGGTGATCTTTTTGCTGTCAGCGGGGTTGTCGCCTTCCCAAATGATTGCCACTTGGTCGCCGCGGGTCGCAAGATGGCGGTCCAGGCAGTTTGCAGAGGCGTTTAAGGTGCCGTCTTCATACCATTTGATGGAAACATCTTTAGAGGCAAAGGAAACATTTTTTACTTTGGTAAAAGGCTTGATCCAGTCAAGGCGCTTGCCGTGTTCCCCCCAAAACCCGTCCGGGTCATTGACGGATTGATCATACATGGCAAGGTACTTGTCATTATCAACCCAAGCTGATTTAGCTAGATCTTCCGGAACCGGATATACTTCATTGGCAGACATATTTCTGGAACTCCTCCCTGAGAAATGTAAGTGCTACGGTCTCCCCCGAGAAACTCCCAATTCCCGGCCCGCGCACGAATAATCATGACTATATCAATGAAATTTTCGCAGAAATCAAGGGGGGTAAACTAAAACATTAGGATAGTTTTAAATGCTTAACGTTTACGTTTATGTCTTTCCCTTTAGGTCGTTAGGCTATTATTTTAAGCTGTAATAAAGACCTCTCCATCCTTAACCATTGATTTTATTGGTGTCAGTGCTTTACCGATACAAGGGCCGGACACGCAGTCCCCATTTTCGATCTGAAAAAGAGCTCCGTGAGTGGCACAAATAATTCGTGATTTATCAGATGTTAGGAATTGTCCTTCCAATAAATCAAGAGGAACACCAACGTGAGGACACTTATTAATATAAACATTGACCGAATCCTCTTGTCTGACCAAGAGAACCCGAATGTCCTTGCCATTTTGCTGAGCTTCAAAACCGGCTGACTCCCCTTCTTCAATATCGCTAAGGGCGCAAAGTCGTTGTTCTTGCGGGGGAAGTAAGGGTTCGTCTTTTGCTTTTGGCGCTTCCTCGCCAGGGGTCATTAAGTCATTAATATCCAAGGTCAAAGCCCTCCCATTTCACATATGATTTGCCAATCGCTCTCTCCGATAGGCGTTACAGACAGTCTCGACTGTTTGAGCAGAGCTAAATGGTCTAACCGTCCGTCTTCTTTGATCTGTTTCAAGGTTACTGGAATTGGAACCGGATGAAGAGCCTTAAAATCTACCATGCCAAACCTGTTCGTCGGGTCGGTGTCATCAGGGTAGTATTCTTTCACGACCTCAAGGATACCAACGATCTGCTTTTCTTTGACCGAGTGATAGAAAAAAGCCTTATCGCCAAGGTTCATGGCTTTCATATTGTTGCTTGCCTGATAGTTACGAACTCCATCCCAACCTTCAACGCCTTTTTTCACATGATCGTCCCAAGACCAAGATCCCGGTTCAGATTTAACCAACCAATAAGCCATCATCTCTCCTTGAAAATGTTGTTTTTATATTTGTGTGCCTTTTAGGAGATTTCAATATTGATGGTTCCCTTACTCAAAAATCTGTAAAATTTTCTTATACTCTTGCCAATAAAGGTTTTCTCTTCCTTTAGGGACTAAATAAGAGAGGTTTGTTTTGAATTCCTCTGTATCTCGGTACAACTTCAAAACCTTGTTAATTGCGGCAATGGCTTTTTCCCCTTGAGGGGTGTCAGAGCAAGCGTAGGCAAGCCAACTAATCTTATCTTTCACTTCTTTAACTGGAATACTCACCAGTTGATCACCAAACTCCATTTCTTTGCGTTGGTATTTGATCATGAAATCATATTCTAAAGTGTAATCTACCCTGTTCGCTAAAAGCATTTTCAGCATTCCGTTGATCATGTTTGATCCACTGCGAACATGTATATTTTTGGCTTTATGGAGGTATTGAAGTCGTTCCAGTGTGTCCATGGCATCAAGCTCAATTCCAGGAGAAATGCCAAGATAATCTGCCAGAATTCGGTTATAAGTAATGCCATAAGGTCGGTTATAACCAAAGTACAGGCCTTGATTATGGAGAAGCTCCTTAAAGGAAACCTCCTCACCAAAAAGGTGCCGCTTATTTTTGTGAACGATAACATCATGTTGAAAAAATACGCCACTAGGGGCTGAGAGAAGATAAGAGCCTTTAAGGGATGCTCGCTCCTCTGGGGGGCGATACCATAATATTGAGGTGCAAAGAAGCGGCCCTGGCTTCATGTAGAGAAATTGTCTTTCCCAATTTGGATATATGGTAGTTTGATGGTCATATTGGGGTAATTTCTCTGCCATGAATTTATCCATTAGGTCGCCATACCCTTGCCCTTTTTCAGAACCTTTGGTTATGTAACCAGGAGGAAAATCAACAGTTCCCCAAACCAATGTTTCTGCAAACAGGGGGGTATTGCCTAAAGTCAGAAACAAAAGGGTAAAAACTATTCTTGTTTTCAAGCTACGATCCCTCTCCGTAGGGTTAATTTTCTTGCCCAATATGTAACGTATAAAGATAAGTCTTCTATATAATATAGAACTCAAGTAGCCAAAAGAGAAAGGAGGCAGACAATCGGACTTTTAACAATTATCAAAAATCATGCCCGAGAGAAACCAGACCATCCGGCCATTGAGGAAGGTGAGCGAATTATTACCTATTCTCAGCTCAGCCGAGAGGTTGAAAAGGTTGCGGCAAATCTATGGGACCAAGGAATTCGTCCAAGTCAGCTTGTCGCCCTTTACCTCCCTGATTCCGCTGATCACTTGATTGTCGTTTGTGGGTTGATCCGTTTGGGAGCGATTATTTGGCCTCTTGATTTTGACTTAAACTCTACTTCAGTAAATGCTTACATAGAAGAGCAAGGTGCGAGGGCCATTGTTGCTGCGCCTGAATTGAAGGTAACGAGTAAGGCGGCGCATTTAATTCTGGAAGACCTTCTCTGTCCCAACAACTCAACCTTTATCGAGCCAGAGCCGGATGATGACAAACCTTTTGCCTTAATTCAGTCATCAGGGACCACAGGTAAGCCCAAATATGTTTATTGGAATTTTGCGCAATTAAGAGATATTCTGCAAACGTCTAATCCTGCTGAGTACTGGGTAGGGAATGCGCGGTGCTTTTCCCTTGTGCATATGTACCAAAACTCTGGTTGCCGATATTTACTCCGTTTCTTAATGGCGGGGGCGACTGTGGTTATTAATAATGCAACCACAGATGAAGAGCTTGTTGAGGTAATAAAGAGCAAGCAAGTGAGTTATCTTTTGATGCTTCCAACTCATTTGCGTTTGCTGACTAAGTTGGCTGAAAATAAACCTCTGCTTTTTCCAAACCTAAAGATTGCGGCAACAATCAGCGCAGCGGTTTCACCTGAGCAACTTAAGCTCGCTCAACAGACAGTTACTCCAAACATCCATGTCTATTACGGTACCAACGAATGCGGTTTGGTGGCGATTGCTGCGGGTGAAGATTATGAGAACTATCCTGGTTCAGCTGGCCGCTTAGTTGAAGGGTTTGAAGCAGAAGTTGTAGATAAAAAAGACAATAAGTTGCCTCCGGGTCAGGTTGGCCTTCTTCGATTAAGGGCCCCTAATCTTCCAACGGGTTATTTAAACAACCCAAAGGCAACGGCGTTGCAGTTTAACGGAGGATGGTTTTACCCGGGTGATTTAGCTTTGATAAACGCCAACGGTAATTTGTTTTTCAAAGGGCGCGCTGATGATTGTATTAACCGCAGCGGTTTAAAGTTTTACCCCACTGAAGTCGAAAAGGTTCTTTTATCTTATCCAGGTGTAATCGAAGCAGCTGTTTTTGGCTGGCCCCATGAGACATATGGTGAAGTTGCGGTTGCTTATCTTGTCGCTAAAAAGAGCGTTAAGACCGAAGATCTGCAAAAATTCTGGACTCAAAACCTTCCCCCCCATAAGTGGCCTACGACCGTAATGTTCGTTAAGTCATTTCCCAAAAATGCCATGAGCAAAGTTATAAAAAGTAAATTGAAGGAAAACTTTAGCGCCATCCAAACTAAATCTTAAGTACAGCAAGAACTGCCTTCCTGAATGGGAGGGCAGGGGATGGTTCCGTATGAACAAAAGACACAGCAGTCCCCTTTTTTTGGTTTCAAAACTACACCGCAGCCTTTGCAGTCATAGAACCACTGACAAGCATTGGTCGGCATGGTTTCCTCTTCCACATGTCCACATTCAGGACAGGTAAGGGTCGACTGTAAAATTATGGAACTCTTGTTATTATCCATAATCAGACACCGGGTTTGGCAGGATATCCTGCTTCAGTTGAAGCTGTCGCAATAATCGTGGCGGATGCGGTCGTTGGGTCAAATGTCACGGTGGCTGTTTTTTTATCAAAATTCACTTTAACAGACTGGACCCCTTTGACCCCTTCCATAGCTTTTCGCACTGTTATGGGGCAAAGAGCGCAGGTCATGTTTTCAATTACGAAGGTTGTTGTCTGTGCTTTTGTCGCTGTTTCAGTTACTGATTGCGCGAAAACAACTGTAGGCGAAGTGGCTAAGAAGAGGCTTAAAGCCAAAAGCGTTAAGAGGCTGTAGCGATTCATCGAGGTTCCTCCAGGAGAAGAATTAATAGAAAAATGGCGCCCACCAATTAATGGTAATGGAGAGCAGAACGAGGAGAGTAGCCAACCAAAGGACGGTTTTGGTGGTGCGTGAAGTTTGGGGGCGTGCACAATAGGAACCCTCAACACAGGCAGGTTTGTTTTTGAAGTACACGTACCAGAAACCCAAGCCGATAAAGATCAGTGCAACAGCGGCAAAATAAGGCTTATAGGGTTCTAAGGCCGTTAGGTTGCCAATCCAGGCACCAGAAATCCCTACGGTGACAAACATCAAAGGGGCAATGCAGCAGGATGACGCTAGAATGGCGCTGATGATGCCTCCTGTTGCGAGCCAGTTTTTTGATTGATTTTGGTGTTGATCGGATAAATCTATTTTAGCCAATCTCGCAAACTCCTTAGGTCATAAGAATTGATTCTCGAACTTGTTATCAAAACAAGGTAAACTCTGTAGTTGCTACAGGATCAAGAATGTGATTATCACGATCACGTTATCTAAGGATGCATGAAATGAAACGCGGTGAAATCGCCAAACGAACGGACTGCAACATCGAAACAGTGCGATATTATGAAAAAATAGGCTTGCTCCCGCCGCCACCACGAACAGACAAAGGGTATCGGACTTATGGCCCTCGGCACGAACAAACACTCCGGTTTATCATGAGATCCCGTGAACTGGGTTTCCCAATTGAAGAAGTTCGTGGACTTTTGAGCCTTGTCGATGGAGAAGGTTTTACCTGTGATCAAGTGCGAGATAAAACAATCAAGCACCTCAATTCCGTGCGTGAACGGATCGAGGACTTAAATAAATTAGAGCAAATCCTCTCGGCGACTGTTGATAAATGTGAAGGTGGGGATACTCCAAATTGTGCTGTCATTGATGCTTTGCTTGAGGAACCGTAAAAAAAGCGGGGTCGCCCAAAAGGAATGCCCCGTTTTAACATTCTCATATACGCCAGTTATCTCCCTAGTATGACAGGCCCGGGGTTTGGTGCAGATAAGTATTATCATCAAGTTGCTTCAGCATGAAGTTGGCGACATCGCCATGAGATATTTTAAGTTTGAGCGAGGTATCGGCAGTAAAGAAACCATGTCGATACTCATCAGTAGCTGGCCCTTTCACAAAGCTGCCAGGGCGAGCAATGGTCCAATCTAGCTTGCTGCTTTTTATAAGTGATTCTTGAGCACCATGGTCAGCAAATAGATGTCGCATCAGCAAAGGTGCAAGAAAAAATCGATAGTAAAATGGCAAAATGTTGAAGCTATCGCCCGTGCCGAGGGAAGATAGGCAGACGAGTCGCCTAACGCCAATTTCTTCCATAGCAGTAACGATGTTCTTCGTACCTTTTGCCCTTAAGCCATCTTTGTTCATGAGGGGCATTCCTAAAGCACACATAACCACCTCCTGCCCTTCAATGGCTTTTTTTACGGAGGATGGGTCAAGGATATCTCCTTTTATTATCTTCAAATTTTCCGAGGTTTGATCAAGCTTTGTCGGGGTTCGTGTGTGGGCTGTAACGTCATGCCCAAGCTCTATTGCTTGCTTAACAAGCTGCTGCCCAACGTTCCCGGTTGATCCAAATACAACGATTTTCATTTTCAACTCCTTTTGCTTGACACTATGTCAATTGACATAGTGACAAGTAGACGTTACTTTACATTATGTCAAGTGATAACTCTGAAACCCGAATTCGCATTTTGAAAGCAACCATTGAGCTTCTGGAAGCCCCCCAGAGCAAAGGGGTGCGTATGTCAGATATTGCCAAGCGCGCTGGAATTTCTCGGCAAGCCCTTTATCTACATTTCAGCACCAGAGCTGAGTTGCTCATTGAAACAACCTTTTATAGTGATGAAATAAATAAAAGTGATGAGCGTCTGATCCCAAGCCGAACGGCTAAAACAGGGGTTGAACGTCTGGAAGCTTATGTTGAAGCTTGGGCCAATTACATCCCGGAAATTTATGGTATGGGTAAAGCGCTTATGGCCATGAGGGACACCGATGAAGCTGCAGCGAAAGCATGGGATCAGCGAATGTGGGATATGAAGGAAGGTTGTGAGGCAGCTATAAATGCCTTGGCACGGGACAAAACCCTTTCTCCTCTGTATCCCCCTGCTCATGCAACCGATCTTCTTTGGGCGATGCTGTCTATTCGCAATTGGGAACAGATGACAATTGAATGCGGATGGTCTCAGGAAAAATATGTCAAAACGATCAAGTCATTGACGAAGCATACTTTTGTTCGTGAAGGAAAGACAGAATGATTTGGGCAGGTATTGGATTGTTTTTTGGCCTGCACTTACTTCCGTCGATACCCAACTTACGTCATCAGTTGATCCACCGCTTGGGTGAAAATGGGTATAAAGGGGTTTATTCCATATTATCGTTGCTCGGGTTGGTACTCCTCTCCATGGGATATAGCCGAGTTGAATATCAAGAGCTCTGGTCTACTCCCGTATGGGCGAACCATTTAGCCTTAACTGTAATGCCCCTGGCTTTTGTTCTGCAGGTTGCCGCCGAACTCAAAGGCCATATCCGAAAAAAAGTTAAGCACCCGATGATCACAGGAATTTTCCTGTGGGCCCTCGTTCATTTGATTAATAATGGGGATATAGCCTCCCTATATTTATTTGGTTCTTTTGCTCTTTATTCTGTGTTTTCAATTATCTCGTCAACACATCGAGGAAAGCTCCCAAATTACACTGAGCCAAAAATTCAGCACGACTTCTTGGCAATTGGTTTTGGTTTAGCTCTTTTCGCTGGTTTTTTATGGGGCCACGAATTCCTGTTCGGAGTCGCCCCCATTTTTTAAAAGTTATATACCGACAAAAAAGCGGGGCCTCCCAAAAGGAAAACCCCGCTTAAATCATTTCAAATGAAACGACACTTCTAGAGTTTACGTTCCATGATCATCTTTTTGGTTTCTGCAATTGCTTTGCCGGGGTTTAGACCTTTAGGGCAGGTTTGGGTGCAGTTGAGAATGGTATGGCAGCGATAGAGCCGGAAAGGATCTTCCAGGTTATCCAGGCGCTTGCCTGTGGCTTCGTCGCGGCTGTCGACCAACCAACGGTAAGCTTGCAGTAGAACTGCTGGGCCGAGGTAACCGTTTTCGCCGTTCCACCAGTAGCTTGGGCAACTGGTTGAGCAGCTGAAGCACAAGATGCATTCCCACAAGCCATCAAGCTTAGCTCGGTCTTCAACAGACTGGAGGCGTTCACCATTGGCAGGGGCTGCGGTATCCGCTTGTATCCAAGGTTCGATTTCCCGGTATTGAGCGTATGGTGTGCTCAGATCGGGGACCAAATCTTTAATGACGGGCATATGAGGCAGAGGATAGATTTTTACATCTCCCTTAATGTCCTCAAGCGGCTTCAAGCAAGCCAGAGTGTTTGTGCCATCAATATTCATGGCGCAAGATCCACAAATACCTTCCCGGCAAGAACGCCGGAAAGTCAGGGTTGGGTCCACTTCATTTTTAATCTTGATCAGAACGTCCAAGACCATGGGGCCACAGTCGGCGAGATCAATATCAAACTTGTCGATACGTGGGTTATCACCTGTATCGGGATCAAAACGATAGATCTCGATGGTTCTCACGTTTTTAGCACCGGCTGGAGCAGGAGTGTGTTCCCCTTCAGAGGGAACCGAGTTAGCCGGAAGAGAAAATTCAGCCATTGTTCTAAATCCCCTTAGTAGACCCGTGCCTTAGGCACTACGTAGTCAATTTCATCGGTCAGGGTGTAGGTATGCACCGGACGGTAATCCAAGGTAACCTTGTTCTTATCGTCAACCCAAGCCAAGGTGTGTTTCATCCAGTTTTCGTCATCCCGATCTGGATGATCCTCATGAGCGTGAGCTCCACGGCTTTCGTGGCGGGCTTCAGCACCGTTAATGGTGGTCAAAGCACAGCCCATGAGGTTTTCAAGCTCAAGGGTTTCCATGAGGTCTGAGTTCCAGATAAGAGAACTATCGGAAACCTTAAGATCAGACAATTTAGATGCAACCCCATCCATAAGCTCACAGCCTTCTTTAAGAACTTCAGCGGTTCTGAAGACGGCGGCGTTGTTCTGCATGGTTTTTTGCATCTCAAGACGGACATCAGCGGTTTTGAGAGAGCCCGTAGCAAAGCGGAGGCGGTCAAGACGGCCAAGAGCAAAGTCAGCGCTGTCTTTGGCAAGAGCTTTGTGAGAAGCCCCGGCTTTAACAGTTTCGCTGGCCCGGATAGCGGCCGCACGTCCGAAGACCACGATGTCGAGTAGTGAGTTTGTACCCAGACGGTTGGCTCCGTGGACAGAAACAGAGGCACATTCACCAATCGCCATAAGGCCAGGGCAAACCGCATCAGGATCATCTTTAGTAGGTCGGAGGACCTCACCGTGATAGTTGGTTGGAATACCACCCATGTTGTAGTGAACCGTAGGCAGAACCGGAATAGGCTCTTTGGTCGCATCAACACCAGCAAAAATCTTTGCTGTTTCAGTGATACCTGGCAGGCGTTCCCAAAGAACGTCAGAGCCAAGGTGTTCAAGGTGGAGGAAGATGTGATCGTTTTCTTTACCCACACCACGCTTGTCACGAATTTCCATGGTCATGGCCCGAGAAACAACGTCACGAGAGGCCAAATCTTTGGCGCTTGGTGCGTAGTTTTCCATAAAGCGCTGACCTTCAGAGTTGGTCAAGTAACCGCCTTCACCACGGGCCCCTTCGGTGATCAAACAGCCAGAGCCGTAGATGCCGGTAGGGTGGAATTGAACAAACTCATGATCCTGAACGGGCAAGCCAGCCCGAAGAGCCATACCATTACCGTCACCCGTGCAAGTGTGTGCAGAGGTGCAAGAGAAGAAAGCACGACCATAACCACCTGTTGCCAGCACCACTTGGTGGGCGCGGAAACGGTGAATGGTACCATCGTCTAAGTTCCAGGCCATAACGCCGCGGCAGGTGCCGTCGTCATCCATGATCAGGTCTAGAGCGAAATACTCAACGAAGAACTGAGCGTCATACTTCAAGCACTGTTGGTAAAGGGTATGCAAAATGGCGTGACCTGTTCGGTCAGCAGCTGCACAGGCGCGCTGTACAGGTTTTTCGCCAAAGTTGCTCATGTGACCGCCGAAAGGACGTTGATAGATTTTGCCCTCTTCGTTGCGGGAGAAAGGCACACCGAAGTGCTCTAGCTCATGAACAGCAGGAATAGCGTTACGGCACATATATTCGATGGCGTCTTGGTCACCGAGCCAGTCGGAACCTTTTACCGTATCGTACATATGCCATTGCCAGCTATCTTCAGCCATATTGCCAAGTGCGGCACCCACACCCCCTTGTGCCGCAACGGTGTGGCTGCGGGTTGGGAACACTTTGGTGATACAAGCGGTTTTAAGGCCAGCGGCAGTCATGCCGAGTGTAGCACGAAGACCCGCACCACCAGCACCGACAACAACCACGTCATAATCGTGGTCAATAATTTTATAAGCTTCGGTCATTTGGTATCAGCCTCCAACGCCGACCTTGAGAACGGAAACAACAGAGAAGACTCCGAGGAAAAAAGTGCCGAATTTAACCGCAATCAATAGAACGATCTCGACAGGTTTATCATGAATATAGTCTTCAATAACCATGGTGAGACCCATGGAGATGTGCCAGAACAGGGCAAAGATATAACAGATGATCAGGGCTAATGTCCCTGGTGCGGACATCCATTCCTTGAAAGCGGCATAATCAGAGCCAACACCAGAAAGGATAGAATAGATGATCCAGATGGTCAGCGGGAAGAGAGCAAGAGCGGTTAAGCGCTCAGCCCACCATTTTTGCGAACCGCTTTTTGCGGAGCCGTGGCCACGAACGTTTGCTAATTTACTACGCATTTTTAGTCTCTCCCTTTACACTATCAGCCAAGTGATGATGGTCAGGATGATAGAGCAGACGAAGACGGCTCTACCTGAGCTAGCATATTGCTCTTTTTCAAAGCCTAAGCCCATATCCCAGAACAAGTGGCGTATGCCGTTGCACATGTGGAAATAAGCAGCAAAGCTCCAGCCGAAAAGGAACATGATGCCAAGCCAAGAAGTCATCAGCTCTTTAGAAGCCGCAAAAGCTTCTGGCCCATAGGCGGCAGCGCCGATCCAATAAACGAAGAAAATGCTGCCAAATGCCATTCCTACGCCGGTGATCCGATGGAGAATGGAAACGACGGAAGTAACTTGAGGCCGGTACACCTGAAGGTGGGGTGATAACGGCCGATTTCCGGTTGTCATGATCGCGCCCCTCTAGAAACTAAATATCCGTAAAACAAATATCGCGCTTAGATATAAACTTAAAATAAAAAGACTTAAGATGGCATAATCCCCCCAAAATAGGAGCATCAGCAAGCCATTAAATGGGTTTACCTCCCCAGTGCCCCTAAGTCAACGCCATCAACTGCATGAGAGCTATGAAAAATATGCAGGAATTGTAAAAAGACGTAAGAGTAATTCGGATATTGAGGAGATTATTTTGCCCAATCGACGATATAATCTTCTAGATCACCTGCGTCTCGTTCTGAAACGATTCGTCCTTTGACGGATTTTTGTACTCGGTGGACGGTTTCTCGGTCGCCGCAGATGAGGTAGTGCCAGGGGGGAAGGTCTTTACCTTCATTAAGGAGGCGATAGGCACAAGTAGAAGGCATCCACTTGAGGTCAGCGATATTTCGAGGCAGAAGTTCGACACAATCAGGCGCGGCAAGGGTTCGGGCCTGATAGTCAACACAGCGGCACGTATCAAGGTCGAGAAATCGACAAGCCACATTGGTATAAGCGATCTCGCCTGTGTCCATGTCTTCGAGCTTATTTAAGCAACATTTCGCACAACCATCACACAAGGATTCCCACTCGTCCAGGGACATATCCTTGAGTGATTTCGTTTTCCAAAAGGGAAGCTCTAAATTTACCAATGGAACAGACTCGACTAATCACCTAAGGCCACAACTGTGGCCCGCCAACCGTTTGGCGTAAGCCTGAGTGGTGTTTGAACGAAGATTGATGTTAACCAATCTTGAAATTCCTAAGCATTGTCGCGAATAAATTTGTGAATGCGTGGGACGATTTCGTCGCGCCAGCGTTTGCCGTTAAAGACACCGTAGTGACCAACGTTTGGCTCAGTGAACTTTACTCGTTTTTTCTCAGGAATATTGGGGCAGAAATCATGAGCAGCGTGGGTTTGGCCTTGGCCCGTAATATCGTCACGGCCGCCTTCAACAGTCATCAAAGCGGTTTCATTAATCGCTTTTGTGTTAACCAAACGGCCTTCGCTCATCATTTCACCTTTGGGTAAATCATGACGTTGAAAGACAGTTTCAACAGTTTGCAAATAGAACTCAGCAGGAAGGTCCATTACAGCAAGGTATTCGTCATAGAATTCACGGTGAGCTGCTGCGCTGTCTCCATCACCTTCAATCAAGTGTTGATACATGTCACGCTGGGCGTTTTGATGACGGTCCAAGTTCATGGAGATAAAGCTGCCAAGTTGCATAAAGCCTGGATAAACTTTACGCATAAAACCAGGATAGAAAGCTGGTACTGTAGAGACCATATTTTTTTCAAACCACTCAATAGGCCGCTCTTCTGCGAGCTTATTCACTTCCGTTGGATTCACCCGAGTATCCATAGGGCCACCCATTAGGATCATGGAGCGAGGCTTACAGTGCATTTTGTCTTCAGCCATCAAAGCAACAGCGGCCATGACTGGTACGCCCGGTTGACATACGGCGAGGACATGGACGTCTGGGCCAAGCATTTCCATGAAATTGACGACGTAATCAATATAAGTATCGAGGGTAAACTCGCCGCCAGCGAGAGGGATGTTACGGGCGTTGCGCCAATCGGTGATGTAAACATCATGGTTCGGCAGCAATTCTTCAACCGTTCCCCGTAGCAAGGTCGCATAGTGTCCAGACATTGGGGCGCAAATCAGGACTTTAGGGTCTTTACGATCTGTATCGCGCTTGAAGTGCAGCAAATTGCAGAAGCGCAGGCTTAAAACGAACTCTTCTTCAACATCAACTACTTTGCCATCAATCATGGTCGTTGGTAATCTGAAATCTGGGCGGGCATAATGACGCAGAGCCCTAGAAACGATTTCGGCCTTTGCAGCAATAGAGCGACCAAAGTGGGTGTATGACACCGGCAACATAGGGTGTCTATAGAGCTCCTGAATGACATCAGCCATCACACGCATAGGAGCACTGGCCATATTTTTAAATTCGTTCATTTGATAGAGCATGGGGAATCATCAATCAGGTAAGAGTTCAAATATTAGTATGCTTATAAAATGAACGAATTTTTGCTGCAGTGCAACATATTTTATTAACTGATTGATTTGTATTGTTTTTTTGTATTACCGGTCTTTGAAAATTTAGACTGCACGGTCAATAAGGTGCAAAAAGGAACCAAAAACCCGCCCATTAATGAGCCCGGCGCCCCCTTTTGAGTTGCCCGAAGCATCTTCACAATCAAATATGGGCTGACCCTTTTCGTGGATAATTGAAGCATAATGGAATTCATGGCCTTTAAAGGCTTCACCTTTAGCGCCAAAGGGTGTTTCACATTTAAGGACACCTCGACGATAACC
>JAPHRK010000058.1 GCA_026196105.1 Rhodospirillales bacterium
AATTTCGATTGAAGGGGGTGCGAAGGGGAGTGTTGAACCTGCGGCTCAGGCCATGGGCACTCGGATTGAGGTTCGTGATCTTTTTTATGCCACGCCTGCCCGATTGAAATTTCTAAAGACCGAGCGTACGGAACTTAATCAAGCCATTGATGTGGTCAAACGTTTAGCGATGGCTCACCCAGATGTTGCCTTCACTTTAAGTGATGGTACTCGTTCACCTGTAAAGCTCAATGCATGCCAGGGAGATTTATTTGAAGCTCGTTTGGAGCGCTTAGGTGCCATCATGGGACGAGAGTTTTCTGATAACGCCTTAGCAATTGATGCTGAGCGGGAAGGCCATCGCTTAACGGGGTATGTCGGGTTGCCGACATTGAACCGGGGCAATGCCCAGATGCAGTTCTTGTTCGTCAATGGGCGCCCGGTAAAAGATCGTTTGTTGATTGGGGCTGTTAAAGGTGCCTATCGAGATTTGCTGGCGTCAGACCGATATCCTCTTGTCGCTCTTTTCTTTGAACTGCCGCCAGAGCTGGTGGACGTAAACGTTCATCCAGCAAAAACGGAGGTGAGGTTTCGTGATAATGGCTTAGTTCGCGGCCTGATTGTTGGCGCGATAAAAAGTGCTTTGGCGGAGGCCGGACACCGAGCGTCAACCACGGTGAGTTCAGCGGCATTAGGGTCATTTCAGCCAGGACAATCTCATAGCCCTCCGAATTGGGGAGGGCGTTACACTCAATCTGGTACGATCCCACGGGGTGTCGCGGAAACGGCAAGTTCATTTCATGCCCCTATGCCCGGGTTTGAGGCTCCACCCCAAGCACGGGAAATGGAAAATTTTGATGAACCGCTTCCATCATTTGAACAAAAAGAAGAAGACTATCCTTTGGGTGTTGCCCGTGGGCAGGTTCATGCCACTTATATCGTCAGCCAGACCGCTGATGGCTTGGTTATTGTTGACCAGCACGCTGCTCATGAGCGACTTGTCCATGAACGTATCCAACAAACACTCATGGATGGAGAAGTAAAGCGCCAAGGTTTGCTGATCCCCGAAGTTGTTGAGATGGATGAGGGCAGTGCTGAGCGAGTGGTTGCTCGTGCAGCGGAATTAGCAGAGATGGGGCTAGATGTTGAATCTTTTGGTCCTGGAGCTGTTGCGGTTCGGGCTATTCCAGCACTTTTAGGCGAGACCGACGTTAAAGGTTTGATCCGTGATTTAGCAGATGATTTTGCCGAATATGATCAAGCTTTATCTTTGCGTGAAAGGTTGTCTGATGTTTGCGCGACAATGGCATGTCATGGCTCCGTTCGGGCCGGGCGGCGCCTCAATGGGGCTGAGATGAATTCTTTGCTGCGCCAAATGGAGGAAATGCCCCATTCTGGTCAATGTAGCCATGGGAGGCCTACATATGTAGAGCTGAAACTCGCTGACATTGAAAAACTGTTTGGACGGCGATAGATGATCCTTGAGTGGTTTGAATATATGAAGACCTCTTGTCCCAAACATTTACGGGCTATGGGGTATTTACGGGAACTTATTGGTATTCAGTCCCGTTTTAAAAGGCGGAAAGAAGCCTGGAATCCCCATTTAACCAATTGCAAAAAATCCATCCTTAAGGCGGCTCTTCAGTGCGATAAGCATGATCGCATTTTAATTATTGGTACCGGGCTTTGGTACGACATTCCCGTTGATGAGCTTTGCGCTACTTTTAAAGAAGTTGTCTTTGCCGATATTTTGCATTTGCCCAAAATTGTGAAAAAGGCGCGGCGGTATAAAAACTTGTCCCTGATCGCCATGGATGCAACAGGGATTACCGAGAAACTTTATCAAGCAGTCAAGACACATGATGACCCGTTTGAGATTCAGCCGATCCCGATATGGGATAAAGACTATGATTTGGTGGTCTCACTGAACCTATGGTCTCAATTGCCTGTTTTGCAGTGGGAGTTTTTAGCTTCGCGTACCAAGATGAGCGAAGAAGAGTTGGATTGGTTTTGTGAAAAAGTGATTGTTGATCATTTGGCTTTCTTGAAGTCTTTTCCTGGTCAGGTATGCCTCATTGCGGATTATCACAGAGAAGCCTATGAAAACGGCAAGGTGACAGAAATTCGTGATACCTTGCGTGGGGTCCCATTTCCACCTCATGATGATCAATGGGTATGGGACATCGCCCCAAAACCGGAGCAAGATCCTCATGCCGATATTCGTTTACAGGTAAAGGCGTGTTACAATTTAGATAAATAAATTAAAGGAGTTCTGGTAGATGTTTTATAAAATTGGTGAACCTCACGGACTACCCCATGACCCCTTTAAAAGCTGCATCGCCCCTCGGCCTATTGGTTGGGTTTCTTCTCTAAGTGCAACAGGTGTTGTTAATCTTGCCCCTTTTAGTTTCTTCAATGGCCTCGCCTCAGACCCACCTCTCGTGATGATTGCCATAAACGGCTATCAGCCCCATGGGGGAGAAAAAGATACTTTAATGAATATTGAGGCGACGAAAGAATTTGTTGTTAATATGGTTCCTTACGCCCTGATGGAACAAATGAATACCTCATGTGCACCTGTGGCACCTGAGGTAAATGAGATGGAGCTTGCCGGGCTTACTCCCTTCCCTTCTGAATTAATTGCCCCTCCCCGGGTTGCTGAATCACCTATTCATTTAGAATGTATTTATGAGCGTACGGTGGAGCTGCCTTGCACTATTGAGAACAGCCGTAATGCTATGGTAATTGGCGAAGTTATTGGCATTCATATTGCTGACGAAGTGCTTACCGATGGTATGGTTGATACAGCTAAAATTCGACCAATTTCACGATTAGGCTATATGGAATATGCAGTTGTTAATGAAGTTTTCTCCATGAACAGACCTAAAAAATAAACTTGGGTCAGAGGGAAGAAACCGGAGAAAGCAAATTCTGGTTAGAAATTCCAATTTTCCACGCAGTCTTAATTAACAAGACCGCACATATTTTTTAGAGTTTCCGCCACACTTACTTTGCTGTCAGCACTCTGGATAATTTCCGTTTTCTCTTCAGAGATATTTTCGAGTATTTCGCGATGAATAACTTCAGAAGTTGAAAAAAAGTTGTCTAATCTTTTTTGAGTTCCGACCTGAATGAAAGTTGTCTTACGTGCATTGCTACCATTTTGGTAAAAGTGAAATGTGCCGCTTTGTCCGACAAATTTTCTTTGTTCTAGGAAACTTCGATCTTTAATTCCCGTAAGGCTATAGATGTCTTTGGCAAAGTCGATAGCATCATAAGCAAGGGCTGAGATCGGTTGCGGTTTTTCCCCGAAAAATTCTTTGTAACGAATAGCCTGGCTATAAGAAAAAACTTGTCCACTGTTGAGATACCATGCCTTTTTAAGGGACGGTTCCTGCTTCAAGCCTTCGGTGAGTCCCCACAGACTTGTCCCTACCAAAGTAACTTCAGGAGCAGAGGCATAGTAGAAGTCAAAGAGGGAAGAAACCATTTTTAGCTGCCCTCCTTGTAAAGGTAGGACAACGGCATCAAAATCAACACCGCCTAAAACCTCACGGGTAGCGAATGCTTCCAGCATTTTTTTCATGGCGAGGCTTGCTTCCTCTTCTTCCATGGGCTGTTTGACATAATGGCTTAAGCATCGGCCCATGTCTTCTATCAAGGATTCTCTGGCTTTGTGTGATTTTTGATAGGTTTCTAGCATCTCATCTTGTACTTCAGGCATCGCAGAGGCATCAATCGTTGGCCTTTCTAAGAAATCGATTTTTTCCATTAAGGCAGGGATAACGAGTTCAAACTCCTGATTATCTTCCCAGGCTTCGGAGGCTTTCTCCAGAAAATTTTCAAGATTTTTTTTCCGTTGGTCGAAGTTTGTTAATTCACGGATAGAGCTGGTTAGGGTGTTGACGTCTGTAATTGGTGAGAAAAAGATCGTCTTGACTTCAATATCAGGAAAGAAAGGACCAAGGTCTTGAAATTGACCGGCAAGTCGTTGGCCATAACTGTTGTTTGGGCCATAGAATAAAATCTTATGCCAGCCATAAGACTTGGCCTTTTCAAGGATTACCCTCATCTCTGTTTCAGGATGGCCGCCCAAGACAAGGACATCAGGAGAGGCAACTTGAAGATCATTGGATAAGGCAAGGATTTTAGTGTTTTCTTTTTTAGCAACATGAGATGCCGCATCAACACTTGAAGAGAAAACAGGGCCAACTATAAGGTGAGGTTTTATTTTTAGGGCCTGTTGAGTGGCAAGGGTAGCACCATCAATCGTCCCTTCGGTATCTAGCGGATAAAGGCTGATCCCGGCACTATTTTCATTCTCGTAGAGGGCCATGTTTGCCCCGTTAAGAACTTTTTCCCCAATTCCTTTATGTTGACCGGAGAAGGGAGCCAACAAAGCGATACGGAAATCATATGGGGCAGGCTGGGGTTTGACGACCTCTGGGGCTTTTTTAATGATAATTGGCTTCGGTGGCGGTGGTTTTTTGACGATAACCGGTTCCTTAGGCGGCAAGGCGCAACCTACAAGGAGGCCACAGAGAATACCCCCTTGAAGCCATTTTAAGGCTTTAGTCTTTGGCCAGGTAAATTGTCTTTTTGTCATCATCTTTTTTTCTTCTGGCAGAGCAAGAGCCCAGTGTCTCGAATTTAAGGGACATTAGCAGAAGGAATGGGAGAACAGAAGGTTGGCTGACAAACTTATGTATCTACGCTCATCCAACTAATCCTATTTCTGGAGATGATCCTTTGTATTTTAGAAATAATATTTGTGCGGAGCCATAATCACGACGGTCAAGGAGTTCAAAATGTTCTGGAATTTCAACTTCTTGGTCACTTCCTTCTTCAGCTACACAAAGTCCTCCAGGCGTTACCCAGCCTTGATTGGTAAGGATACTTAAAGCTTTAGGGATAAACCCTTTGCCATAAGGGGGATCGAGAAAGATTAATGAATAAGACGTAGATGAGGCCCGAGGACGAGTCGCATCAGATTTAAGGACTTGGGTTTGTTCTTCAACTTTAAGGGCCACAATGTTGTTATTTAAGTATTTTAGGGCTTCGCGACCGATCTCCATGAAAGTTACTTTAGCGGCTCCTCGAGAAAGAGCCTCAAGCCCTAAGGCACCAGTCCCTGCGAAAACATCAAGGACCTCAGAACCACGTAGATCAAAATCTTCTATGCCGTGCTCCAGGATATTAAAGACAGCTCCACGGGTTCTATCTGAGGTCGGGCGAGTATTTCGGCCTTTTGGGGCCTGAAGAACGCGACCTTTATGCTTTCCGGCTACGATCCGCATGATCAGGCTTTTTCATTCCTTTTTTATTCTTGTTATGTTTATGTTTTATACTGTTTAATTTAGGTTTAGCTTTGGCAAAACCCTTCCCGTGGCTTGGTTTTTCAGAGCTGATAGCACCTCGAATAACGTGGCTGCGAATCTCATCAACTTCACCGCGTCGTAGAGTTCCTAGTTGGAAAGGTCCGTAGGAAATTCTAATCAAACGGTTCACTTCTAAACCGATGTGGTCCATCACTTTACGGATTTCTCGGTTTTTGCCTTCGGTGATAGCAACGGCGAGCCAGGTGTTAGCGCTCTTTTGGCCTTCAGCATTTTCTAGTGAGGCTTCAATTGGCCCATAACGAACCCCTTCAACGGTGACCCCTCCTTGTAGGGCTTCCAGTTTCTTTGGGTCGACAGTTCCGTGGACTCGAACTCGATAACGGCGAATCCACCCTGTTGAGGGCATTTCTAATTTCCGAGCGAGTTCACCGTCATTGGTGAGGAGCAATAACCCTTCGGTGGTTAAATCAAGACGACCAACTGAAATAACACGCCCAAGCTCTTTGGGAATTTTCTGGAAAACTGTTGGCCGGTCTTTTTCGTCCTTGTGGGAAGTCACCAACCCTGAGGGCTTATGATAACGCCAAAGGCGTGATTCGCTTTTGCCCGGAAGAGGTTTGCCATCAACAACAATTGTATTAGCTGAGGTAACAGCCAGAGCCGGGGAGGTTAGAACGTTCCCGTCGACACTCACTCGTCCTTCTGCAATCCAACGTTCTGCATCACGGCGAGAACAGAGACCAGCCCGAGCCATAACTTTGGCAATGCGTTCCCCTTTTTCTTCGGGGGCGTCAGTTTCTTTGTTGCTCATGAGTTATAGTTCCTCGCCGCAGCGATAAAAGCATGCATGATTTTTTCATCGGCGGGTGTAATAAAAAATTCAGGGTGCCACTGGACACCTAAGCAGAAGGTATAAGCTGGCGCTTCGATGGCTTCAATGACTCCATCTGAAGCACGTGCAGTGACTACGACTCCCTTGGGCTCGTCTTTCGCAGCTTGGTGGTGGGCGCTATTCACACCGAAAATGAGATTACCCGTGATTGAGGCAAGCAAACTTCCTTCTTTAACAGTAACTTCATGACCGACCTCGTCACGAGGATTAGGTTGCTCATGGGCGAGGCAGTTTGCTATCTCATCGGGGACGTGTTGAATAAGTTTCCCCCCGAGAACCACGTGTAACAATTGTTGCCCACCACATATACCCAGCAGAGGCATATCGCGCTCCAAGGCTCCGCGAGTAACGGCGAGTTCAAATTCAGTGCGACGATCTTTGGTCACCACGGTTTCATGGCGTTCCCCGTCACCAAAAAGGCTGGGGTCTACGTCAAAAGCTCCACCCGTAATCACCAAGCCGCTGATTCGATCCAGATACTGGTTTGCCAGTTCAGGTTCATGGGCCAACGGAAGGGGCATCCCCCCTGCGGCAACCACTGAGCCGCAATAATTTTCTCGCAAAGCATACCAAGGGAATTTTGAATATCCGCCAGCTTCTTCCGAGTCCATGGTGATCCCAATAAGGGGTGTATCTGTTTTGTCAGTCATAAGGCGTAATCTATGCCTTGACGACAAGAAGAGCAACGGGGATGGTTTGTCTTATGGATAAGAATTCGTACATGGAACAGGCAATTGCCTTGGCGCAAGCCGCAGCCGCGCGGGGAGAAATTCCCGTAGGAGCCATTGTTGTTGATGGCAAAAGTGGTGAAATTGTTGCTCAGGCGGGAAACAGGACGGAAGAGTTAAACGATCCCACTGCTCATGCTGAAGTCCTAGCCATCAGGGAAGCCGCTGCTCTTCAAGGGTCTCCGCGTCTTGAGAATTGTGACCTCTACGTGACTTTGGAACCTTGCCCCCTTTGTGCGACTGCCCTTTCATTCGCTCGGGTTCGACGTTTGTATTTTGGGGCCTATGACCCTAAAGGTGGCGGCGTTGACCATGGCCCACGTATCTATGAACACCCGACTTGTCATCACAAACCCGAGGTCTATGGCGGGTTAGAAGAAATCCGTTGTGCAGGTTTGCTCAAAGATTTTTTTAAACCGCGTCGTTAATCACCCATTGGAAATGTGAAGAAACCGCCTATATCTTTATCAGACAGGAGGGGGGATAATGACAGGACGGATAATTAGTGTTGGATTCACTTTCAAATGAGCTTCATTCCCCATGTGTGGGGATTTGTGTTTTAAAAGAAGAAACAGATATTTGTAAGGGCTGTGCCCGAACCGCTTCTGAGATCGAAGATTGGGGAGGGATGAGTGAAACAGAACTTAAAAGTGCTTGGGATCGTATTGCCACTCGCCGCGCTGAAAGTGGCCTCGGCTATTCGATGGCCGCTTTGAGTAAGCGTCAACTTGCTGAGACCTTAGATAAGGCCTTGGATAACCCTGATGCTGTCTTTACGGCTGGTGGATATGGGGCTTTAGCAGAATTTTCTCACACAGAAGATGAACCCTTTGAGCGCTTTCAGCTTAAAAATGGGTTTGGTGCTGAAACAAAAAAAGGGGCTATCGCTTTTCGCCCCTTAGCTTCCTTTAAAGGATTTCAGTTTGATCAGCAATTAGCCTTGGCTGTTCACGCAAAACGGGCTGCTGTGAGCAGAAATGGGACCATTCAGGAGCTAGGACCCGATCAATGCGTCTTGATGTCTGATAGCTCGGGTGGTGTTCTTTTTGATCTGGGTTTAGGGCTTTATCATATTGATTTTTGCATCCGCACCAATGACCAAAACCTGATTTCACATCTACGAAAAGCTGTCGGTCATAATATATTCAGTGAGAATACCGAGGTATGGGATATTCTTAAAAAAGCCCAACCTGAGAGAGTTATCGTTTCCCAGCTTGCAAGAATAGAAGTCGGTCAGGAAATTCCTCAAGAAGATGGTGAAACCCCTAAGGGACCCCACACTCACATTTTGCCTGAATTGTTGGCTCATAAATGTGCCCACCCACCCGAATCCCCCCTACCTAAAACCTATTTCCCCGGCATTACTCTCTATGGAGTTGTCTGACTATGGTAGGGGGGAAAGAAAAAATTGCTCAATTGCCAAAGATTGGGGATCAACATGAGGATGAGTCTTTGGTGACGGAGAAACCTCGAAAAGCTCCCCTCAATAGAAAAGTAGAGTCCCTCATTGAGCGACATCCAGATCGAGCTGTGAAAGTTGTGCGTGATTGGCTGGATGAAGGTAGGGGAAAGGATTAAAAAGACGAACCTTCCTGCTTGAGGAATTCGATTTCCTCCGAGGTACTTTCACGTCCAAGTACGGCATTACGATGAGGGAAGCGGCCAAAACGGGCGATGATGTCGTAATGAGCTTTCGCCCAAACAAGATATCCCCCTTCATCCATAGCCCCCGGAATATCTTTGACGAGCTCAAGGCAATATTCTTGATCGGCAATATCTTCATGGTGTTCAAAAGGAAGATAAAAAAACATACGCTGATGAGGGCTAAAGGTTTTGTCGAAGCCTTTGTCAATGGCATGGTTGGCTATTTCTAAAGCTTTGGGGTCTGCTTCAAATGATTTGGAAGAGCCGCGAAACATATTACGGCTGAATTGGTCAAGCAGGATGAGCAAAGCAAGGCATCCATCGCTTGTTTCTTTCCACTTATCTAATTTCCCATCGGCGGCTTTTTCATGATCCCCTAGGAAGCGTTCAGTAATTTCTCGATCGAAATCATCATTTTTTGAGAACCAGTTGGGTTTGCTTTTTTCAAACTCTGGCTCGTCCCCGGGTAGAAACCAAAAATTGAGTACTTCTTCAATAGTAGACATAAACTGCTCCCACCACGTTTCCAACCGAGGTAGAAACATGGGGAGGGTTGAAAATTAATTCAACCCTCCCTTTGTAAAAAATTGTTTTATTGTAGGGGTTTACCCCTATTCGCGCTAGCGGCCCATTGAATAAAATTCGTCGTTTGGTCGCATAGAAGTGAAGTTTGCCATCCGGTTGCTGAGGCCAAAGAAAGAGGTGATTCCAGCAATATCCCAGATGTCTTCATCATCAAAACCATGACTGCGCAGGATTTCAAAATCCTCATCGCAGATAGACTTGGCGTCATTGCAAACCTTGACGGCAAAATCCAACATCGCCATTTGTTTTGACGTGATATCGGCTTTACGGTAGTTGGTTGCAACCTGATCCGCGATCAGCGGGTTACGTGCACGAATGCGCAAAATGGCACCATGGGCAACCACACAATATTGGCAATTGTTTTCGCCAGATGTGGTTGTGATGATCATTTCCATATCTGCTTTGCTGAGGCCACTTTCTTTTTCGATCAGGGCATCATGATAAGCAAAGAAGGCTCGGAATTCTGCCGGACGATGGGCTAGGGCTAAGAACACATTTGGCACGAAACCGGCTTTTTCCTGAACACCTAGAACTAGTTCTTTAATGTCATCAGGTAAATCATTGATATCAGGAACAGGATAACGGCTGATTGGTTTATCACTCATAGGAACTATCCTTATAGCTTGTGTTAGGATTGATTAGAAATCAATCCGCGTTCAAACGCCACGCAGGCTCACGCCAAACAATTGGCGACCCGCCTTGCGGGTTTATCTAATTACTTACTTTAACAACGGTACGACCGCGCACTTTACCCTCCAGAATTTCTGGGGCGATGTTGATGGCTTCTTCGAGGCTAACTTCATTCATCAGGGTCTCGATATGACCAAGATCAAGATCGGTTGCCAAACGCTGCCAAGCTTCTAAACGACGTTCTTTAGGGCACATGACGCTATCAACACCAGCGAGGGTAACACCACGTAGAATGAAGGGCATCACGGTTGCGGGGAGATCAAACCCTTGAGCTAGACCACAAGCAGCTACTGTGCCACCGTACTTCATGGTGGCGCAAATGTTTGCTAAGGTATGGCTGCCGACACAATCAACCGCGCCGGCCCATCTTTCTTTACCTAGAGGACGACCTTTTTCAGAAAGCTCATTGCGGTCAATAGTGTCACTGGCGCCGAGGCTTTTAAGATAATCAGCTTGTTCAGGACGACCTGTTGAAGCAACGACCGTGTAACCCAGCTTGTTCAGAATTGAGATGGCAACACTACCAACCCCACCAGCAGCACCTGTAACCAGGATTTCGCCTTGGTCTGGGGTAACACCGTTTTTCTCTAATGCGAGAACACAGAGCATGGCGGTATAACCAGCAGTGCCGATTGCCATAGCTTGTTTGGCCGAGAAAGCATTTGGCAGGGGCACAAGCCAATCGCCATTAAGACGGGCCTTTTCAGCCATGCCGCCCCAGTGGGTTTCGCCAACGCCCCAACCATTGAGGACAACCATATCACCGGTTTTAAAATCTGGGTGAGAACTCGTTTCAACCGCGCCGGCGAGGTCAATTCCAGGAACCATCGGGAAACTACGCACGACAGGAGAAGAGCCTGTAATGGCGAGGCCATCTTTAAAATTGATGGAGGAATAATCAACTTTAACGGTGACGTCCCCCTCTGGGAGTTGGCTTTCATCAACATCAGTAAGCGTGGCACCATAACCATTGTCGTCTTTATTGATCAGTACAGCTTTCATTATACTTATTCCTTCAAGTTATGAACGGGGAAGCCCGGCGAAAAACGCCTGGGTGAATAGGTCTATAGGGGAGGTGTTTCGAACGAGCTTGGTGCGCAAAACTGCGCCCTCCCATCCGATCCAAAAAAAACTGGCAAGCTGTTCGCAATCAGCTTCAGGAGAAATCTCCCCGACATCTTTGGCAGCTTGTAAACAAGTGGCAACGCGGGTTTGCCAATCGAGGAAAACATCTTCTAGGGGTTGGCGGAAGCTGTCGTTCAAGGCGCCAAGTTCTTGGCCCAAATTACCAATCAGGCAGCCGCGCCTAAAATCAAACCGAGATAGGCCTTCTTTGGCATCGTCGACAAAATCTTGTAGTCGAGCCAGAGGGGTACGCGCCTCATTAAGTAACCAACGGTCCAGCTTATGAGCAAAGAAGGAGGCGTAGTTGTCGATTAGCACCAGGCCGAAATCATCTTTGCTCGAAAAATAGTGATAAAAAGACCCTTTAGGGACTCCGATTTTTTTAAGCACTTCGTCAATGCCCGTACTCGCCAATCCCTTTTCGGTTAACACCTCTACTCCACTCCTGATTAATCGCTCACGGGTTTCCCGTTGCGAATTATCCGTTTTTGGTGGGCGTCCTCTTCCACGTTTTAGGGGGAGTATTTTTTCCATGGACGCATTATTAGACCGATCGTCTATTAAATGTCAATATGAGTCTGTTTTTTGGTCTTATAAGTTCGAGTCGAAAAATGAAGCTTTTAGTTATGGCCGCTAATTTTAGCGTGCAGTGGTTTTGTTTCTTCAAAGATTTTCATTTGTTCTTCGGTCGCTTTGCCTTGGTGATTGGATTTCCACTCATCGTAGGTCATGCCGTAGACCACCTCGCGGGCCTCATCATAAGACACAGCCTCGCCCTTGACTTCAGCTTCAGCCATATACCATTTAGACAAACAGTTGCGGCAGAATCCGGCCAGGTTCATCAGGTCGATGTTTTGTACATCTTTGCGCTCTTGCAGGTGCTTGACCAAGCCACGAAAGGCGGCTGCTTCAACTTCAGTACGGGTTTTGTCATCCATCTTCTTCAAGTCCAATATTTCATGATTTTGATTGATTCTAAGATAGGCGGGAGATTGTCAAAAGCAAGCGAAAGACACTACAGTGATGACAGACTATAGGAGAGAGGTTTTTGTGAGTGAGATAAAAGCCAAGCCCACAGTAGTGATTTGGGATATGGGCGGTATTATTTATGGTTTTTTTGCTGAGGCTATCGTTGATCGAGCCAAACAAGAAGGCTGGCCCTTGGAGAAACTTCCCCTTGGCCCTACAGGGATTGCTCCTGACCCAGATTATGACGCTCTTGATCGGGGTGATATTTCTGAGCCAGAGTATGTAAAACGCCTTGCGTCTATGCTGGCGCAAAATGGCATTGCTTATAAGCCCTATGAGGACATTACCCTTGCTACGCAAGAGCGCCCCCGCACATGGGAGTTTATCAAACAGCTTAAAAAAGCAGGCCTGCGCCAAATGCTTCTCACGAACGATGCCACTGCTTGGCTTGGTGAAAATTGGTGGGAAACATGGCCCTTGAGCCCCTTATTTGATGCCATCGTTGACGTCAAAAATGTTGGTATCCGCAAACCGGCCCCGGAGCCTTATTTAGCCTGTACTAACGAGCTTGGCGTTAAACCCGAGGACTGCTTGTTTATTGACGATATGAGAGTCAATTGTAAAGGAGCCGAAGCCGTTGGTATGCAAAGCTATTGGTATGACATCCGAGACCACCAGCTTTCGCTGGCGGGGGTTAAGCGGGTGTTGGGCTTGTAAAGCCTACATCCCCATTTTTTTCAAAATCGGCAGGGCATCCGCTAAGACCCGTTTATAACTATCTCGTTCCATGGCGCGGGCGAAGTAAGCAACGATGTTGGGATAGTCGGTAAAGGGATAAGCTTTTTGGGCGTAGAAAAGAGGGGGGATGGCGGCGCAATCGGCCATGGTGAAATCGTCACCCATCAGCCAAGTGTTGTTTTCCAGGCGACTGTTCATATGGTGGTAGGAGCAATCAATGTAGCGTTTGGCATCTTCTATTTCTTTCTCAGGTTTGCCGTCAGCAAAGATCATGGTGAAGATAGGTTTGTTGAGATAGAGGTCATTCATGCGGTCCATAAAGCGCACTTGGCGCGCGAGGTCAGGGTCATCGGGGATCAGTTTTGGGCCTTGCGAGTAATGGTTCTCTAAATATTCAACGATGATACTTGATTCAGCAATCATGTGGTTCTCGGTCGGGAAAAGCAGAGGGATTTTGCCGATGGGGTAAAGTTCCCGGTACTTGGCTCGCTCTTCTGGGTCCATCAGGTTAACGATTTCCGGTTCAAATTCGATGCCTTTTTCATAAAAAGCCAGCAGTACTTTTTGGGAGAAGGTCGAAATAGGGGCATAATAAAGTTTCATGGAGAAAATCCTCTCTGTAAGTAGGCGTTACGTTACTTTTTCAGTTAAATTGGCGAGGCAGCCATTCCAACCCATTTCGTGCTTATCGCAGGCATCCTGGTCGGCAAATTCACTGTGGTGGAGGGTAAGCTTACATGCCTCATCACTTAGAACCTCTATGGTCAGGGCGACTTTAGTGGCGATTGGGTTGCCTTCCCACTGCCAAGTGAAAGCTAGGGCTTTATTATCCTCAACCTTTTGGTAAACACCACCGACAATATGGTCTTCCCCGGTGTCATTATCATGCATAACGATACGATAGCTTCCACCTTCACGGACATCGGCGGTGGCTTCAGGGACCGTCATGTCGCCGGGGGCAAACCATTGTCGGATGATTTGAGGGTCACACCAAGCCTGATATAACTTGTTGGCGGGCATATTAAATTTGCGGTGTAGTGTTACTTCAAACATAAGCTTTCCTATTCGTCAGTTTCATCAATATGCAGCTTGTCTAATTGGTCTAATCTTTGTTGCCAGAAGTAGCGGTAAATGCTGATCCAATCTAAGGCACCGGTGAGTTGTTCTGGTACCAACTGTACATAATGAGTGCGGCCTTCAATTCTGCGTTTTACCAAGCCAGCCCGTTCCAACATTTTTATGTGCTTTGAGATTGCCGCTAAAGACATGGCGAATGGTGCGCTGAGTTCTGAGACGGTTTTCTCACCTTGTGCAAGCAGGCGAACGATCTCACGACGCGACCCGTCGGCCAAAGCCATAAATACTTGATCTAGAGGGTCTTTTTTAGGTGAGTTCACGTTTGCTGCCTTAAAATATATTTAACTATTTGGTTGAATATAATAATTTTGAAAAAATATTCAACCATTTTATTGAATATAATGCTCGGCGATTTTCCTTGATGTTATTTCAAATCAGCAATGCAGTATCTTGAGTTGCTTAATGACAAGAAACATTGACGGATTTAGTTGCGAACGATTATAAGCAACCTTGGTTCTGTGGATAGAGGTTCTGATGGGTGGTCATAAAGGGAAGGATAGGGGCATAAAGTGCAACACATGTCCCGTGGCGCCGAAAACCTCCAAGACTAAGAAAAAACCCCATAGTGGTCACGATGACCATTTGATTGCTGCTTTTGAACCACCGCGCAGCCACCGCTCATATACCTCTGGCGAGACCATCTTTAATGAAGGAGATGAGTTTACGGGGGTTTACTGCCTTCAGGACGGTTTAGTCGCTTTAAGAAAGTTTGATGTTAACGGGGCAGGGGCCGTTGTCCGCGTTATCCATCCGGGTGAAGTTTTTGGTTATCGGGCTGTTGTCATGGATGAGTACCACAAAAACACAGCGGAAGCCCTTTGCCCGCTTCAGGTTTGCTTTATTCCTGCCTCCGCCCTAAAACGCTTGATCAAGGATAAGCCTGATGCCATGAAGATTTTGGTCAAGTGTATGGGACGCGATATGGAAGGGATTGAACATCTCTTTATGCTCACAGTGACCAAATCAGTGCGTAGCCGTTTTGCTCATTTTCTACTTGGGCTTTCAGGGCGTATCCAAGCGAAAAATGGTGAGATCATCATCAAGCTTCCGATTAGCAAAAAAGAAATTGCCAGCATTCTTGGCATCGCCGTCGAAAGCCTCTCACGTATTATCAGCCACTTTCAGAAAGCCGGCGTTATCAAAGCCAAAAAACGCTCAATTATCATTCTGAATAAAGATGCTTTGATCGAGTTAGTGGATTGAGGACTACTCTTTTTCGTGCATCCTGATTAACCCTTCTTGGGCGACAGAGGCTATGAGAATACCTTCTCGGGTGTACAGGCTTCCCCTATTTAAGCCTTTCGCGCCATTAGCGCTGGGGGTATCTTGGCTGAAAAGCATCCACTGGTCAGCCTTAAAGGGACGATGGAACCACATGGCATGGTCGAGGCTAGCCACTTGGAGGCGTTCGTCAAGGAAGGTCACACCGTGGGGGGCAATGCAAGTATCGAGTAAGGTCATATCAGACGCGTAAGCCAAAACACATTTATTAATATTCTGGTCATCAGGCATGTCGCCTTTGGTTTTGATCCAGAAATGCTGTATCGGTTCACGTTTTTTAGGATTAACCCAGTCCGTCTGTTCAACTGCTCTTATCTCAATTGCCCGATCCCTTGTGAAATATTTACGGAACTTTTCAGGGAGCAAAGGGGCGATTTTAGCTCGCATTTCTGATTCAGTCGGCAGATCTTCCGGTGCGGGGACATCTGGCATATCAAACTGATGTTCTAAGCCAGCCTCATCTCTTTGAAAAGATACTGACATGTTGAAAATGGGCCGACCATGCTGGATAGCGACAATACTGCGGGTGGCAAAACTTTTGCCGTCTCTGCTTCGGTCAACATTGTAAATAATTGGAACTTTAGGATCACCTGGGCGGAGAAAGTATCCGTGCAAGGAGTGTGATTGAAATTCTTCAACGGTTCTCGTTGCCGCAACTAAGGCCTGGCCGATTACCTGGCCACCAAATACGCGTTGCCAGCTCTCGTCAGGACTGGTACCCCGAAACAAGTTGACTTCGATTTGTTCCAGATCAAGGATTTTGAGTAACTTAACAAATGCTTCGTTCATAACAAGCCTTTCTAGAGAATTCTCCTAGGCAAAGTAGGTTGGTTAACCCCCAAGAGCAATACAGTTGTTGCAATTGTTCCTTGACCTCGCCACTTCAGTAGAGTGGGGTATGAAGTGCGATTTCAATAACAAAGATGGAGAGCTGCATGTCTGATCGTACATATAAGAAAATTGAGTTAGTTGGAACCTCGTCAGAAAGCATTGAAGATGCTATTAGCGGTGCGATTGCTACAGCGTCAAAATCATTGGATCATATTGATTGGTTTGAGGTTGTTGAAACCAGAGGTCATGTAGTCGATGGCAAAGTTGGTCATTATCAAGTGGTCATGAAAGTTGGCTTCAGATTGAAAGATTAAAAGGGGTCATTTTGGGTGCAGTGCAATAAAAATCCACTTTATTGTGCTGCCGGCGAAAAAAATATACGTCAGTATAATTGCCCCATTGGTTTGAAAACGCCTTTGTTTGCAACATATTGGCCGGTTGTATTTTTTTGAAACCTTCTCTCTCTCCCCTTTTCAAATATTTCGCATGCGCGAAGGTTGACGAAAGACTATTTCTCATTCTAAAGTGTGACAGTTCTGTTTAACTAGTTCCCATTAAATGAGGAACTGGAATAAGTTTAAACAAGTTTTAAACGAGTTTCGAGTTGGGACAAACCTTAGCTCTGAGAGGAACGCAAATGCTTGGTGCCGACGAAATGAACGATTACTTCGAACTCATGGAAAAGGCCAAAAAGGAAGAGAAAGAGAAGAAGGAAAAGGACAGCTAGGCTGTTTCTTTACCTATTCCCTTTTCCTAAACTTGCATTAACGTCTTTATAAGACGATGGCAATTTGCCTTTGAAAACGCTCATTTACCAATCTTACCGTACTGAAAATGTCCCTTCCTGGATAAGCTTTTGCATGAATTCTGTTCAGGCATGGGCCAGTTTAAGGGGGTGGAATTACCAACTCGTAGGGGATGAAATTTTTGATCTCACCCCTGATTGGTATAGAGAAAAGACAGCGGGTCGTTTGCCCATTCAAACAGATTTAGGCCGTCTCATCTTAGCCAGAAACTTGCTGGCAGAGGGTTATGAGCGCGTTGTGTGGCTTGATGCCGATGCGCTGGTTTTTAACCCGAATGAGCTTACGATCGATATCACTGATGAGTTTGCTTTTGGGCGGGAGGTTTGGGTCCAGTATGATAAAAAAAGGCAGTTAAAGGCCTATAAAAATGCCCATAATGCTCTGTGTGTCTTTACTCAAGGCAACAGTTTTCTCGATTTTTATATCTACACGGCTCAAGCCATTATCAAAAAGCACCAAGGGGGACTGGCCCCCCAAATCGTTGGACCAAAGCTTTTAACCTCGCTCCATAATACCATTGGCTTTCCCCTTATTGATGACGTTGGGATGTTAAGCCCCTTAGTCATGAAAGATGTGGTTAACGGTGGTGGAGTTGCTCTTGACCTATTGAAGCAAAACACCCCGACATCAATGAAGGCGGCGAACCTCTCATCATCTCTGGATGGGCAAGAGACCGATTTGGTTGAGGTTAACGAAGCCTTGTTTGAACAAGTATGCCAACGTTTAACCAAAACCGGCTCTCTAGACCTTTAATCTTTATTCTTTCAACAATTCGCCGCTAATAATGATTTTGCGCACTTCGTTGGTACCAGCACCAATTTCCATGAGCTTAATACCGCGATAAAGACGATTAATCTCAGATTCCCACAAGAACCCTGCACCCCCAAATATCTGCACCGCTTCATCAATAATCTTCTTGGAATTTTCAGCCGCAAACAAGATCGCTGCCGCTGATATTTTGTGGATGTCACCACGGCCGCCGCCGCCTTTTTCTAAATCATTGCAAGCGACTGCGGTGCGATAGACAAGGGAACGCATGGCTTCAAGGGAGGTGTACATTTCAGCCAGCTTCGCTTGGATCATTTGAAATGCCGCAATAGGTTTGCCAAATTGTTGGCGGGTTTTGGCATATTCTAAAGCTAGCTCTAAAGCTCTTTCAGTCGTACCAAGGGCGCTAACCGCAAAGAAAGTACGCTCTAGATCAAGGCCAGACATGACTATTGCTACGCCAGTGTTTTCTTCACCCACTAGATTTTCGGCGGGTACTTTACAATTATCAAAAACCAGCTCTCCTGTTGGGCTGCCGCGATAGCCCATTTTTGTGAGCTTCTGGGCTACGGTAAACCCAGGCATGCCTTTTTCAATAATAAAGGCGGAAATTCCTTTTGCGCCAAGGTCAGGGTTGGTTTTAGCATAAACCAACAACACGTCGGCATTAGGCCCGTTGGTGATGAACATCTTTGAGCCGTTGAGGATGTAATAATCCCCTTCGCGTTTGGCTGTGGTGCGCATAGAGCCCAGGGCATCTGAGCCTGCCCCTGGTTCAGTCAGGCCTAAAGCACCAATTTTTGTGCCGTCACAGAGGCCAGGGAGATATTTTTTCTTTTGGGCTTCGGTGGCGTTTCTCAGGATATTATTGACGCAAAGATTGTCATGAGCCCCGTAACTCAGGGAAATTGCTGGATTCCATTTGGCGATAGATTGCAAGATCAAGGTGCTGGCAAAAAAATCCATACCCGCTCCACCATATTCCTCTGGCACAGTAACACCTAAATAACCAACAGAGGCGAGTTTTTGATAAACATCCTCAGGCCACCATTCTTCATTGTCCATCTTCTCTTGGTAATCATAAAGTTGCTCGCGGGCGAAACGGTCTGATTGATCCAAAACTTCTTGATATTCTGGGGTTAATTCATATCCAGGGAGAGGGCCAAGTGCCCCTTCAAGGTTTGTCATTAATTTTATCTCCGACCTAGAATCTTAGGTATCCATTGGGGTTTCGTTCAATAGGCGCGTTTAGCGCCGCGCTGATACCGATGCCAAGTGCGTTACGGGTATCAAGAGGATCAATCACCCCATCGTCCCAAAGCTCAGACGTTGCGTAGTAAGAAGAACTTTGGCGCACAGATTCTGCTAACACTGGTTTTTGGATAGCCTCAATTTCTTCCGGCGACAGGGTTTTTCCTTCGCGCTTTAACTGCATGACTTTCACCATGGTCAGAGTCTTTGCCGCTTGCTCACCGCCCATTACGCCAATTTGTGAGTTAGGCCAGGTATAAAGGAAGCGTGCATCGTAAGCCCTGCCGCACATGGCATAGTTTCCAGCACCGAAGGAGCCGTTGACCAAAACCGTGAACTTAGGCACATCTACCCCAACTTGGGTCATGATCATCTTGGCCCCGTCTTTGGTAATGCCGAGGCGCTCATACTCTTTGCCGATCATAAAGCCTGTGATGTTTTGTAAGAAAACCAAGGGCACTTTGTCTCGATTGCAAAGCTGCATGAAGTTGGTAGCTTTGTGAGCGCTGTCGCTAAACAAGACACCGTTATTGCCTAAGATGCCGACTTTATAACCCCAAATTCGGGCATAACCACAAACCAAGGTGGTGCCAATATCAGGTTGGTACTCATGAAAGCGGGAGCCATCAACCATCCGGGCGATAACTTCGCGCATATCAAATTGCTTTTTGATATCATCAGGGATGATGCCGTAAAGCTCTTTAGGGTCGTAATAAGGGTCTTCTGGCTTTTCCCAATCGATTGTCGTTTTTTCCATTTTGGGGAAAATACCAACAATTTCTCGAGCCTTAGCAATGGCTTCGTCCTCGGTGTCGGCAGGGTAGTCAGCCGTGCCGCTGATTTGAGTGTGAACATCGCAGCCGCCAAGCTCGTCAGCGGTTACATCTTCGCCCGTTGCCGCTTTGACGAGAGGTGGGCCACCGAGGAAGATGCCGCCAGTGCCGCGCACAATAACGGAATAATCAGACAGGGCTGGGACATAAGCCCCGCCAGCTGTGCAATGCCCCAGGACGATGGCTACTTGGGGGATGCCCATTTTGCTGAGCATGGCTTGGTGACGAAAGGTTCGCCCCCCATGATTTTTGTCAGGGAAGATTTCTGCTTGCAGAGGAAGGAAAGCCCCAGCGCTATCCACCAGATGAACAACAGGAAGCCTGTTCTCCAAGGCGATTTCCAAAGCCCGGATAGCTTTTTTGACAGACAGGGGATAAAGCGCCCCGCCTTTAACCGAGCTATCTGACGCACTGACCACCACTTCCCGTCCATTGACAATGCCAATGCCCGTAATCAAACCAGCGGCAGGAACTTCACCTTTATAAGATTGGTTAGCGGCAAGGCTGGAGAATTCCAGGAAAGGGGTGCCGGGATCGAGCAGCTTTTCAATACGATCACGGACAAACTGTTTGCCATGTTTAGCAAGGCGGTCCAGGTCCCGTTGAGGGCGCTTATAGCGTGCTGCATTTTGTTTTTGGTGAAAGTCTTTCAGCAGGGCCTCGTTGTGGGCTTTGTAGGTTTTGAAGACTTCCGAATTGGTGTCAATTTTTGAATTAAATCTCTGCATTGTCTTATTCCTCCTCCGGCTCTAAGGAGACCAGAAAGTCCCCCCGGTCGAAGGTGTCGCCTTCTTTTAAATTAACTTCCGCAACCACCCCATCGCGCCAAGCGCTGATAGTGGTTTGCAATTTCATACTTTCAATAACCAGGAGCGTGGCGCCTTTTGAAATGGTGTCGCCAGCACTAACAGAGATGGAAACCACCGTTCCTGGCATAGGAGCAGTTGAGTTATCACCTCCTTCTGCCGCTTCTGAAGCAGCGCGCAGGAGCGGGTCGGTCAGACTCACTTTATGAGCTTGCCTACCGAAGTGAACAAACACATTGTCTCCTTCAGCAGCAAGTTGCACACGATAAGGTTTGTCGGCAATTGTCAGGATATGCTCGGCCCCTTGGACTTGCCTAAGGTTAGCTTCATGGGTGGTGTCTCCCAAGGTTACTTGAAAGTTCCTCCCGCGCCGGGCGACCAGGAAGGTTTTGCATTCGCCTTTGAGTTCGAGTTCTCTTTGCATCAGTTTCTCCATGCGCCAATAGCTGAATAGGGCAAAGGCGCTTCGGGGATGGACCCAGCCCCTGCTTGGACAAAGAGGGCTGCAGCAACCAGCACGACCTCTTCATCGCTTAGTTCTAAATCCGATGGCACAAGCTCCGCTTGGGCCTCCTCTAGAGTGCCCGTGTGGTAGGAGCCCGAGCGGAAAGCCTGATGATCAAGGACCCGGGCCATATAAGCGGTGTTCGTGGTAACGCCTAGAATAGCAGTATTGTTTAATGCCATAATAGCGCGGCCAATGGCTTGGTTCCGGTCTTTGCCGTGGGTAATAACTTTAGATAACATTGGGTCAAAAGAGGCCGTTACAGAACCACCTTCAACAATACCACTATCAACCCGCACACCTGGCCCTGTAGGTTCTTTGAGAGACAAAATGTTACCGATAGCAGGTAGGAAGCCTTCGTCTGCATCTTCGGCATATACCCGACATTCGATTGAATGCCCCGTAGCAGTGATTTGGTCTTGGGACAGGCTCAAGCCTTTTCCTTCAGCGAGAGTGATTTGCTCAACTACTAAGTCCACCCCGGTAATCATTTCGGTTACCGGGTGCTCGACCTGAAGGCGGGTGTTCATTTCAAGGAAGTAGAATTCCGCATCAGGGGCGAGGATAAATTCAACTGTTCCGGCGTTCAGGTACTTAGAGGCTTTGGTAATGCCAACAGCTACGTTGCAAATCTTTTGCCGTAATTCATCAGATAATGCTGGGGAAGGAGATTCTTCGATAATTTTTTGGAACCGTCGTTGAACGGAACATTCACGCTCAAATAAATGAACTGCATTTCCTTTGCCATCGCCCAGGACTTGAACTTCAATATGGCGAGGGTTGATGATGTAGCGTTCCGCATAGATCGCGCCATTGCCGAAATAACGTTCGGCTTCATTGGCCGCTGTGGTAGCTTTAGCCTCAAGTTCGCTTGCACTCTCGACGATCTGCATGCCTTTGCCCCCACCACCTGCGCTGGCTTTTATTAATAAGGGAAAACCAATTTGAGTTGCCTCACGGACAAAGCTTTTTATGTCTCCAGTGAAGGGTACGGAAGGAGAAATAGGGAAGCCTTGTTTCTCAACAAACTCCCGTGAGGCCATTTTGTCACCCATCAAACGAATGGAGTCAGGTTGTGGGCCAATAAAGACGATCCCGGCGGAAGAAACAGCATCGGCAAATTCAGCGTTCTCTGACAGAAAGCCATAACCAGGGTGAATTGCATCCGCGCCGCTTTCACTGGCAACACGTAAAACCTCGTTAGCGTCTAGATAAGCTCCCACCGGTGTTTCACCGATGATTTCCATGGCCTCGTCAGCCTCACGAACAGCAAGGCTATCTCGGTCTAAGGCGTGATAGAGAACGACAGATGGAATCCCAAGGGTTTTAAGACTTCTGACGACCCTTACAGCAATTTCGCCTCGGTTGGCGATTAGAACTTTTGTTATCTCACTCATGTTTTCCTATTTCCCTTTGAAAGAAGCGGGGCGTTTTTCGATGAAAGCGGTAACCCCTTCTTTGAAATCTTTGGTTTTACCAAGTAGCCCTTGGAACCCGGTTTCTAAATCTAGTTGTTCGTCGAGGCTGTTGTTGAGTGCTGCTGCCATGGAGCGTTTGATCATGCCATACGCACGGGTTGGACCTTGGGCAAGGCGTTCAGCAAGTGTAGTCGCCTCATCCATCAGTTTGTCATCTTCAACACATTTCCAAATCATTCCCCAGTCAGCGGCTTGTTGGGCGGGGATGGTGTCGCCAGTGAGGGCGAGGCCGATAGCGCGGGCAATGCCAACTTTTTGTGGAAGAAAGAAGGTGCTTCCCGCATCAGGCATCAGGCCGATACGCGTGAAAACCTGAGTGAAAGAGGCTGATCTAGCAGCCAAGATAATATCGCCTACGAGTGCAAAGCTCATACCTGCCCCAGCAGCTATGCCATTTACGGCACAAATGATGGGTTTTTCCATTTTGCGCATTTTGCGAATAAGAGGATTATAATTTTCATCCAACCCTTTGATAATATCTATATCATGAAGATCAGCAGTACCTGATTGCATTTCAACTAAATTGGCTCCAGCAGAAAAGCTACGACCAGACCCTGTTAAAATGATAGCCCTGATCTCGTCATCATTATCGATAACATTTATGGCGTCTGCCAAATCATTGAGAATGCCACTGGATAAGGCATTCAGGCTGTCGGGTTCATTGAAGGTGATCTTCGCCACCCCGTTGGCTTTTTCAAAAAGGATGTGGTTATAACTCATTGTCTCCATTTCCATTTTTTATTTATCAATCAACCAGTCGGTAGTTAAATTTAGTAAATATTATGCAAGATTTAAAATATAGCCTTTAAACTTTAGCCTAACTCTTTGAAAGCCTTTTTCTTCAGCAGGGAGCGCAGCAAATGTTGCAATGTTTCTTCCCTGAAATCAGGTAAGGCTTTACCCGGGGCCCACTCCATAACCTTCCCAATAGTAGGAAGCCCTAAGACGAAATAGCTGATTGAGCCAATAACGTGATAGAGGAATAGCTCTGCATTGCATGACCTGAAACTGCCATGTTTTTGCCCCTTAGCGATCACCCGGCTGAGGCGGTACATTGAATCCGCAAGATGCCAACGTTCAATGTCATTAACCCGGTCTAGGTTATCCATCATTTCGCGCATAATAATTCGGGCGTAATCGGTGCGTTCCTGTGCCCAATCGAAATAGGCGTTGTAAAGGGCAACGAAACGATCAACATCGCTACCGCTCACATTTTCAACATGAACTACCACCTCGCCAATCTTCTCAGCAATGCGGTCAATTACCGCGACATAAAGGCGGCCTTTGCTCGGAAAGTGATAAAGGAGTGAAGCGTTGGAAATGCCGACTTCGCCCCCAATTTCGCGCAATCCTGCACCGTAGAAACCTTTTTCAGCAAAGAGCCTTTCAGCTGCTTGAAGGATTTTTTCTTTGGTTTCCGCACCTGCGGTTGTCTGCCTTGAACCTGCCATAATATCCCCACCATTTTTATGTTTATCGGAAATTAGGTTGTTTTTTTTGCCTACCAGTTGGTAGAGTTAACATCAATTTGAGTTGAAAAGTCAAGCAGGGAGCGAAAAATCATGTCAGTTTCAGTGGAAAAAAGAGGGCCTGTAACCACGATTATCCTTGATCGACCGGATGTTCGTAACGCTGTTGATGGGCCGACAGCACAGGCTTTAGCAGATGCTTTTAGAGAATTTGAAAATGATGAAACGGCAAAAGTTGGGGTTTTTTATGGTTCTAACGGAACTTTTTGTGCTGGAGCTGATCTGAAAGCCTTTGCGGATGTCTCCCGCCGAAACCGATTGGAGTTGGAGGGTGACGGCCCTATGGGGGTGAGCCGGATGAGGCTGTCAAAACCGGTCATCGGGGCTATTTCGGGGTATGCCGTGGCTGGGGGAATGGAATTAGCTCTGTGGTGTGATATGCGAGTCGTTGAGGAAGATGCAGTTTTTGGCATCTTTTGTCGCCGCTGGGGTGTCCCCTTAATTGATGGTGGTACGATTCGCCTTCCAAGAATTATTGGCATGGGGCGAGCTCTGGATCTCATCCTCACCGGGCGGCCTGTAAAAGCTGATGAGGCATATTTGATGGGTTTAGCAAATCGAGTTGTTGCTAAAGGGACGGCACGTGAAGAGGCTGAAGTGCTAGCTTTGGAAATTTCAAACTTTCCACAGTTATGTATGAAAAGTGACCGCCAATCAGCTTATGAGCAACAAGGATTGTCGATGGAGGAGGCTCTGCGTAACGAGTTTGCCCTTAGTGTTCAGGTTGTTGAAAAAGAAAGTATAGCAGGAGCGGCGGTCTTTGCAGGAGGAAAGGGGCGTGGAGGGTCTTTTGATTAAGATGATTACCTAAAGGTAATCCTATTGCCTTTAGGGGAAGTTACCGGTAATGTTTTTCCATTATGGATAAATTATACACTGTTACAGACTTAGCGACTGAATTCGCAATTACTCCGAGAGCGGTGCGCTTTTATGAATCAAAAGGCCTGATTACTTCGCAAAGAGTAGGACGTACCCGCATTTATACAAAGCGAGAACGTGCTCGGTTAAAGATTATCCTGCGCTCAAAACGGGTGGGTTTTACCCTTGCCAATGTGAAAGCTTATTTGGAACTTTATGACACTGACCATAGCAAGCTAAAGCAAATCCTTGTGTTGCTCTCTGGCAGTCGGCAACGGATTACTGAGCTTCAGCAGCAACAAGATGAACTTAAAGTCATGCTTGATGAGTTGTCCAAAATGGAAACAGAGGCAATTGGTGATCTTAAGGCGCAAGGACTTGACCCTGAAGAAGCCCTCGCAGAATTTGAGGCATCCTTAAGCGAAAATTCAAAGGCTGCCGAATAAGCCTTTTAAATTTTAAGGGAGAAAAGCATTTGGGTGTTTGGCTAGGTCTCGCCAGGATTTCAATTACACGACTTTTAGGAAAGTCCGTAAATTTGCTCGATGAGGTCACCCTTGATCGGCGCGTTATGCCTTTTGATCTTGACCCTAATATGCATATGACCAACTCGGTTTATTACACCTTGATGGATTTAGGGCGAATTGAGCACCTCCTTTATTCTGGGACGATGGAGGCTTTGTTCAAGCGCAGGATGGGCCCGGCTATTGGCGGTATTGTCTTACGTTTTCGCCGTTCCTTAGCGCCATTTCAAAAATATAAAGTTGTTACTAAGCTCGCTGGTTGGGATGACAAGTGGCTTTATTACGAGCAACGCATCGAATCCGGTGGGGATGCTTATGCTTTGGCCTATTCTCGCCTTGCATGTACGGGAAATGGGGGCGCTGTTCCTATTTCGGAAGTCTTGAAATTTATGAATTTTGAAGGTGTTTCTCCCGATTTAGGTGGCATGCCTGAACGACTTGAGGCTGCTTGTGGGGCGTTAAAGAACTCGCCTTAATCTAAATAATTTCTCAAAAATTACACATCTTGTTGATTAAAAAATAAAAATCAGCTTATGATTTGCTTATAAAAAGAAAAATATTACACAAAGTAAAATTCTGCTTGACCCGACCGTTTGGTTGAACATACCTTTCGGTCAAACAAGTTACCGTGGGGTAATTTAGCCGACTTAAATTTAAGAATAACGGCTTAAAACAGGGAGCAATATTAAAGTGGAACTGCTGCAACTTTTAGTCAGCGGCATAGCGCAAGGATGTGTTTACGGACTCATCGCCTTGGGTTTTGTGTTGATTTATAAAGCGACTGAGATTGTCAACTTCGCCCAAGGCGATATCATGATGCTCGGCGCTTTTTCAGCCTTTTCGTTTATCGGCATCGCTGGAATGCCCTATTGGATAGGCTTTCCTTTAGCGATCGTTTCAATGGCATTATTTGGTTATTTGCTGGATTGGCTCGTTTTACGGCGGGTTATTGGGCAACCGCAATTTGCTATCGTTATTCTCACCATTAGCCTTGGATTCATTTTCCGAGCGGTAGCTGGGGCGATATGGGGGCATGAACCTCTTGCCTTTGACACGCCATTCGGAGAAATGGTTATTGAGTTTAAAGGCGTGATTATCGCAGGCGATAACGCCGCCATTATTGTCGGCACCTTGGTCCTATCGGCGTTACTTTATTTCTTTTTCCGCTTCACCAAAGTTGGTGTCGCTATGCAGGCAGCTTCACAAAACCAGTTAGCGGCCTATTATATGGGCATTCCGGTAAAAGTTATTTTCTCCTTGATCTGGGCTATTAGTGCAGCCGTTGCCACTGTTGCAGGGGTCTTGCTTTCCCCTGTTTCCCTCATCGATACTGAAATGGGATTCATCGGTATTAAGGCCTTTGCTGCTGCTGTTATCGGCGGGTTTGGTAGTCTCCCGGGAGCTATTATCGGTGGTCTGATTATTGGTGGTTCAGAGCAGATGGCGGGAGCTTTCTTGCCAACTGGCTTTAAAGAAATCGCCGCCTTTGTCATTATGCTGGCGGTCCTCACCTTGCGACCCGAAGGGTTGTTCGCTCAAATTCATCGTAAGAAGGTGTAAGCGGACATGCGTATTCTTTTCAAAAAAACTTATGAAGACGATATCCGTATTCTGAAACACAGTGGATATGTTTTTTGGTACGGCCTTCTAATTACTGCTCTTTTTGCTGCTCCCCTTTTTCTAGATGACTTCTATTTAGGAGAATTGGCGCAGGTTTATATTTTCGCTATTGCTGGGGTCGGCCTCATGCTTTTAGTGGGCTATACGGGACAGGTTAGTCTTGGTCATGCGGCTTTCTTAGCGATTGGGGCATATTCGAATGCTTGGTTAATCAGCAAAGGGGTGCCTTTTCTGATTTCTTTCCCCTTAGCGGGAGTTATTTCAGCACTTGCAGGAATGATAATTGCTATTCCGGCCTCAAGGATGACCGGAGTATACTTGGCGATTGCCACACTCGCTTTTTCTATCATCGTCGAGCAAATTATGGTCCGCTGGGAAAGCGTTACGGGCGGCTTTAAAGGAATGACAGTCGATGCTCCTGAGATTTTCGGGTACCAGTTTTGGGATACTTGGGCCTTCTATCTAATGTGTTTGATCGTTTTGCTCTTTGTCATTGTTGGTGCGCTCAATCTTTTGCGCTCCCCTACGGGGCGGGCTATGGCCGCAATTCGGGATTCAGAAGTTTCTGCCCAAAGCCTTGGAATTAACCTAGCTAAATATAAATCCATTGCCTTTGCTATTAGCGCTGGCGTGACTGGTTTAGCAGGGGCCCTTTTAGGCCATAAGGTTAACTACCTTTCTCCTGATTCCTTTAATATGATCGTTTCAATCCAATTGTTGTTGATGGTTGTTGTTGGGGGACTTGGGTCCATCCATGGTGCAATTTATGGTGCGATCTTCATTGGGGCCTTGCCTCAATTGCTTGCTATTTTGCGCGATTATTTGCCTCCGGTCATTTCCCAAACACCAGGTTTAGAGCCTGGAATTTTTGGTCTTATTTTGGTGTTGTTTATTCTCTTTGAACCATTGGGACTTTATGGGAGGTGGCGCAAGATGAAGCTCTATTTTGACACCTTCCCGCTTTATCGCAAATCGACCTTCAAACGTCAGAAAAGCTATCTAAAAACGGAGCGAATGAAATGAGTTTCTTTCGAGCCGAAAACCTTGCTATTCAATTCGGTGGCATCCGCGCCGTTGATGGGGTTAGCTTTCACGTCAATGAAGGTGAAGTCTTCACTCTGGTAGGGCCTAATGGCGCTGGCAAGACGACAATTTTTAACCTCATTAGCCGAATTTATGATCCTACTGAGGGAAAAATTTTTCTCAATGATCATGATATTACTGAGATTGAAGCTCACCGGATTGCCTCGCTAGGTATTGCGCGGACATTTCAGAATATTGAACTGTTCGAACATGCGACTGTACTGCAAAACCTTCTGGTTGGGCGTCATTGCCACCATAAATCTAAGCTATGGAGTGAAGTCTTCTTTACCAAATCTACTCGAGTGATGGAACATGCTCACCGGGAGAAAGCTGAAGAGGTTATCGACTTTCTTGATCTGCAACATTACCGCAACCAGATGATTGCTAACCTGCCTTATGGGGTACGCAAAGTGGTTGAGGTTGCCAGGGCCTTGTGTACAGAACCAAAGCTGCTTCTCCTTGATGAACCTGCTTCGGGCCTCAATGTGGAAGAGACAGAAGATATGGCTTTCTGGATTGAGGATATCAAAAAAGATTTAGGCATTACGGTGATCATGGTTGAACATGATATGAGTTTGGTTTCTGCTGTTTCTGATCGAGTGTTGGCCCTTAATAACGGGCGTATGTTGTCTGAAGGGACACCAAGTGAAGTTCAATCGGACCCTGAAGTGATTAAAGCTTACCTGGGGGTGGATGAATAATGAGTGACATTCTTCTCAAGGTACGAAACATTGAAACTTACTATGGTCCCATCATGGCGATCCGGGGAGTTTCATTAGATGTGACAGAAGGCTCAATTGTCACTATTTTGGGTGGCAATGGGGCTGGGAAAACCACCATTTTGAAAACCATCTCAGGTGCTATGGATCCGCAAAAAGGGATTGTGACTTTTGATGGTGAAGAAATCCAAAAACGGGACCCGGATTGGGTAGCTAGAAAAGGCATTGCCCATGTTCCTGAAGGTCGGGAAGTTTTCCCCTTCCTTTCAGTAAAAGAGAATCTGATGATGGGGGCCTTTACCCGTAAAGACCGAGAGGAAGTTCTAAAAGATTTAGAATTGGTTTACCACTACTTCCCGGTTTTGAAAGAGCGTGAAGAGCAGGCCGCGGGTTACCTTTCAGGTGGTCAGCAACAGATGTTAGCGATTGGGCGTGGCCTGATGGCCAAACCTAGATTGATGCTGTTGGATGAACCTTCGTTGGGACTCTCTCCTCTGTTGGTGAAAGAGATTTTCGAGATCATTGTCCGCCTCAATAAAGAGCAAGGGGTGACCATGCTTCTTGTGGAGCAAAATGCAAACATGGCCCTAAAGACAGGTGAAACGGGGTACGTGCTTGAAGTAGGGCGAATCGTTATGAGTGACAAATGTTCGATTCTTTTAGAAAGTGATGACGTCAAAGAATTTTACTTGGGCATGAAAGAAGAAGGTGCTCGGGGCAATCGACGTTGGAAAAAACGGAAAACCTGGAGATAATATGATGGACGGCGTAATCCAATACGAACCCGTCATTATCGACGGCTGTGATACAATCCCCAAACTGTTCAGGCAGCGGGTAGAAAAACATGGCGATAAGATTGCCCTGCGGGAAAAAGATTTAGGCATTTGGCGCTCAGTGACCTGGAAAGAATATGGTCAAAAAGCCAAAGAAATTGGCCTTGGCTTGATTTCCTTGGGGCTGGAGCCGGGTGAACGGGTTTCTATCCTCAGTGAGAATAATAAGGAATGGCTATTCGCTGATTTGGGCATTATTTCTGCTGGGGGGGTCTCCTCAGGTGTATACACAACCGATTCTGCCAAACAGCTTCAATATCTCCTGACAGATTCAGATTCAAAATACTTGCTGGTGGAAAATGATGAGCAGTTAGATAAGATTCTTGCGGTCCGGGACAACGTGCCGGAGCTGAGAAAAATTATTGTTATGGATATGGAAGGCCTTCGTGACTTTGACGATGAGCAGGTGATCTCAATTAATGACCTTTATGATCGGGGTCGAATTTATGGTGAGAAAAACCCGGATGTCTGGGATAGCCGCATTGAAAATGTGAAACAGGAAGACCTTGTGATTCTCATCTATACCTCTGGCACCACAGGGCCGCCAAAAGGGGCGATGATCAATCATCGAAATATCTTATTCCAAAGTCAGAATGTGCTTAATTATTTGGTCTATGGCGAAGGGGATGAACAACTTTCCTTCTTGCCCTTGTACCACATTGCAGAACGGACATTCACGGTTTTCTATCCGCTGATGACGGGCTCTACAGTTAATTTTGTTGAAGGGCCTGATACGGTTTTTGAGAATATTCAGGAAGTTTCGCCAACCATCTTTTTCGCGGTTCCACGCATTTGGGAGAAGTTTTATTCTGGCATTACAATTCGTCTGAAAGATGCCTCCAAATTTAGCCAATGGGCTTATCATAAAGCTATCACTATTGGTCATGAAGCGGCAGAATATGAGTTGGAAAACAAGCCTGTTCCCTCTGGGCTAGCTTTTAAACGGTGGCTTTCAAGTAAGCTGGCATTGCGCAATATTAAAATTCTCCTGGGCCTTGATCGCATCAAGTGGGCCATTACAGGTGCGGCGCCGATCTCACCGGATCTGATTAAGTGGTTTATGGCCCTTGGGATAGATATGTACGAGGTCTATGGACAAACGGAAAATACGGGTACTGCGACGTCCAACCAGCCTGGAAAAAACAAAATCGGGACCATCGGTCCCGCAGCCCCTAATACGGAAGTGAAAATTTCTGATCAGGGGGAAATTCTCCTGCGGGGGCCACATGTCTTCATGGGTTATTTGAACAAACCAGAGAAGACAGCTGAGACTATTATGGATGGTTGGCTTCACACAGGTGATGTTGGTAATATTGATAATGAAGGCTTTATCAAAATTACGGATCGTATGAAGGATATTATCATTACGGCAGGGGGTAAGAATATCACCCCAAGCGAATGGGAGAACCAACTTAAGTTCTCGCCTTATATCTCTGATGCGGTAGTGATTGGTGATAAACGCAAGTTTCTTACCTGTCTGGTTATGATCGACCAGGAGAATGTTGAGAAATTTGCTCAAGATGCCAATGTGCCTTTCACCAACTATGCTAGCCTCTGCAAAGCTGATGAAGTGGTTAAGCTCATTGGGGAAGAAGTTGAGCGGGTAAATAAGAATTTTGCCCGGGTTGAGACAGTCAAAAAATATCGCTTGATTGATCAGCTCCTCACGGCGGAAGATGATGAATTAACACCAACCATGAAGCTCAAAAGGAGCTTTGTGAACGAGAAATACAAGGATTTAATCGACGCTATGTATGCGGAAGCTTAAAACCTAAGACTTTACAAAGATTCTAGATTTACTGGACAATGCCTCCAAATTTGTTCAGCATGAATTTAATAGCGGACTATTTAGGAAAATATCCTACAGGGAGTAGTGAAAAATGAAGAAGTTATATACAGGTATTGCCTTTGCTGCAGGGGCTGTTGCCCTCACCGTAACTGGGACAGCCATGGCTGGACAACGGGGCGTTTCTGACAAAGAAGTCGTCTTTGGAATGCATACTGCTTTGAGCGGTCCTGCAAGCCCATGGGGTGTTGGGGCTGCTGCGGGTATCCGGATGCGTTTTGACGAAATTAATGCTGATGGTGGTATTCACGGTCGTAAGCTTAAGATCATTATTGAAGATCACGGCTATCAAGTACCTAAGGCTATCCAAGCTGCCAACAAACTGATCAACCGCGATAATATTTTCGCCATGCTCGGGGCTCTTGGAACCCCTATGAACAATGCCGCCATGAAGATGCAGTTGGCTAAAAAAGTGCCAAACCTGTTCCCCTTTACAGCAGCTCGTTCAATGCATGAGCCATACCATAAACTGAAATTTGCTTTGTTCTCAGATTACTATGATCACAACCGGGCAGGTATTAAGTATTTTGTTGAAAAACATGGTAAAAAAGCCGTGTGTGCCATGTATCAGGATACGGATTTTGGTCATGAAACCCGTGATGCAGCTCGCGATCAAACTAAAGCTATGGGCATGAAGCTCGTTGCTGAAGCAACTCACACCCCTCGCGACACTGACTTCACCTCTCAGCTTGGTAAAATGAAAAAAGCTGGTTGTGATTTGATCGCTCTTGGGACCATTATTAAAGACACCATCATCATCAATGCCACAGCTAAGAAAATGGGTATGGCTGATGTGGTATTTGTTGGTAACACAGCTTCTTACGATCAGTTTACTGCGGGCGCTAAAGGCGGAATTGCTGGTGGTTACTATGCACTTTCCGGTTTTGAATATGCATACTCAGACACCAGTGCTGACATAATCAAAGCCTGGGCTAACCGTTTTAAAGAAATGAACGGTAAAGAGCCTAATGGTGCTGCTCAGCTAGCATATTCTTCTGCTGACATGGTAGTTCAAGCTTTGGATAAAGCTGGCAAGAACTTGACCACTGACTCTTTCATTGCCGCTCTTGAAGGTATTCAAGGCTATCGTGATATTTTCGGTGCAGAGTTTAGCTTTAGCGCCACTAATCACAAAGGTTCAGATACTTCTATGCTCAGCCAAATTGTTGATGGGCGTTGGAAACTTCTTGAGAAAAACTTAGGTTACTAAGCTTTTAAGCAAAAAAATCTAAAGCCCGGTTCCAGAGATGGGGCCGGGCTTTTTTGTTGACCTTCCTTCTTGGATGTAGTTACCTATGCGTCATTGCGATTACCTATAGGTAATTTTATAAAAAAATAAATGAAGCTAAATAGCTCAAATAGTTATTAAATATGGGAGATATAGACGTGGCAGGACGTCCTAAACCGTTAGAAGGAATCACCGTTCTTGATCTGACCAGATTGTTGCCTGGAGGGTTATGTACCCAACATCTCGCAGATATGGGTGCAGAAGTAATCAAAGTTGAAGATACGGGGGCCGGAGATTATGCCCGTACCCTTGGGGCGCTCAAAACCGAGATGTCCCCCTTTTATCATTCCACCAACCGCAATAAAAAATCAGTCACTCTCGACCTCAGTAAGGAAGAGGGCGTAAAGCTTTTCCTCAAAATGGCTGAGTCTGTCGATATCGTAATTGAAGGGTTTCGACCAGGCGTGGTTGATCGCCTTGGAGTTGGATTTGAAGCTGTTAAAGCCGTTAATAAAGGTATCGTTTATTGCTCTCTCTCTGGTTATGGGCAAACAGGCCCTTGGCGTTTGAAAGCCGGGCATGACCTTAACTATCTCTCAATTTCAGGTATTGCCGACCAAGTAGGTAACCGAGGAGAAGCGCCACCTTTAAATAATTTCCAGGTTGCTGATCTAGCGGGGGGAACCTTGAGTGCTGCTATGGGAATTCTGGCAGCAGTGATTGATAAACTTCGTACAGGTGAAGGTCGTTATGTAGATATTTCCATGACCGATTGCGCTTTCGCTCATACCATTGCGCCGATGGCAGCGCTCAGCACGTTTGGCAAAACTCCAGAGCGGGGAGCTGATATGCTGACGGGTGGTTTGCCTTGTTACAGTATATATGAAACCAAAGATGGGCGTTATATGGGCGTTGGGTCTTTGGAGAAAAAATTCTGGGAAATGACCTGTGAGGCGATTGGCCGCCCTGATTTGAAACCTAAACATTTTGTCGCTGGGCAAGAAGCTATTGATGTAAAGGCTGAGGTCGCTGAAGTTTTCAAAAGCAAGACTCAAGATGAGTGGGTTGAAGCGTTTAAAGACTGTGATAGCTGCGTCACCCCTATCTTGAATTTGGAAGAGGCCATGTATCAAGAACAACTGGTTGCTCGAGATATGATTATTACCGTTGAAGACCCTGCCGATGGCCCTCTTCGCCAAACGGCCTTCCCGGTTAAATTCAGTGACGATGATACTGTCTTAAAAAATCCAGCACCACGCCAAGGTGAGCAAACCGATGAGATCCTCTCTGGCTTGGGCTTAAGCGATGCAGACATCGCGGCCCTACGTGAGAGTAAAGTTATTCTGTAGGAGAAACAGTCATGTTAAGCCGTAAGGTATATGAAGAAGATCATGAAATGTTCCGTGATACGGTACGCCGATTTGTTGAAGATGAAATCAAGCCTTATCATGAGCAATGGGAAAAAGACGGACAGATTTCACATGAAGCTTGGCGCAAAGCGGGTGAAACAGGCCTTCTCTGTGCTCCGATGCCAGAAGAATATGGCGGCTCTGGAGTGGATTTTCGTTTTTCAGCTATCGTGATCGAAGAGCTTATGAAAGCGGGGGCTTCTGGCCCTGGTTTCTCGCTGCATTCTGATATCGTTGCGCCTTATATTCTGCATTACGGTAGTGAAGAACAAAAGAAGAAGTGGTTGCCTAAAATGGCGACAGGGGAAGTTATTACCGCCATCGCTATGACTGACCCTTCCGCGGGCTCAGACCTCCAAGGGATTAAAACCCGCGCGGTTCTGGATGGAGACGAATATGTAATCAATGGGTCCAAGACTTTTATTACTAATGGCCAAATGTCTGGTCTTTATATTGTTGTCTGTAAAACAGACCCCAGTAAAGGTGCTGCTGGAACCAGTTTGATCTTGGTAGAAGAAGATCGCCCTGGATTTAGCAAAGGCCGCAACTTAGATAAACTGGGCATGAAAGCTCAGGATACCTCAGAACTTTTCTTTGACGATGTCCGGGTGCCAAAAGAGAATTTGCTCGGCGAAGAGAATAAAGGTTTTGCTTATCTGATGCAGGAATTGCCTCAGGAAAGGCTGACCATTGCTATTATGGCGATTACCAGCGCCAAAGCTGTCTTTGAGCAAACCGTTGAATATACCAAAGATCGGCAGGCTTTTGGTAAGCCAATTCTCGCTCAGCAAAATACCCGCTTCAAACTTGCTGAAGTCAAAACAGAAATTGAAGTGGGTCAGGCCTATGTTGACCGCTGCTTAGAGGCCCATGTTGCGGGTGAATTTACCGTCGAAGATGCGGCTGCAGCAAAGCTTTGGACATCAGAAATGCAGGGCCGGGTTATAGATCAGTGTTTGCAACTCTTTGGCGGATACGGCTATATGTGGGAATACCCCGTAGCACGTGCCTACGCCGATGCTAGAGTACAGCGCATCTATGGCGGCACCTCTGAAATTATGAAAGAAATTATTGGCCGTGGCCTTTAGGCTTAGGCAGAGTACAGGAGATAGTTACAATGACTGATGCATATATTTTCGATGCTGTTCGTACGCCGCGCGGCAAAGGCCGCAAAGACGGGAGCCTCCATGAGGTTACCCCAACGACTCTAGCCGCTCATGTCTTAGAACGTTTGCGTGATCGGAATGACTTAGATACCTCCCTCATTGATGATGTGGTTCTGGGTTGTGTCGAGCCAGTCGCTGAACAAGGCGCGGTTATTTCTCGTACTGCTGTTTTGATGGCTGATTATGATGAGAAAGTCGCTGGAACAGTGGTGAGCCGTTTCTGTGCATCAGGTCTTGAAGCGGTTAATACCGCAGCGGCAAAAGTTAAAGCGGGTGAAGCCCAAATGACAATTGGTGGCGGTGTTGAATGTATGTCACGTGTCCCCATGGGTTCCGGTGGAGGTGCTTACTGGAGTGATCCTAAGGTTATGGACCAGCTGTACTTTGTGCCTCAAGGAATTAGTGCTGATCTTATTGCGACCAAAAATGGCTATACCCGTGACGATGTTGATGCCTATGCTGTTGAATCGCAAAAACGGGCGGCGAATGCATGGGAAAATGGTTATTTTAAAAACTCAATCGAGCCTGTGAAAGATCAGTTTGGTCAAGTCATCCTTGAGCGGGATGAGCACATGCGTCCCGATGCTTCTATGCAGTCCATGGGGGCTCTCAACCCTGCCTTTGAAGGAATGGGTGGTTTGGGTTTTGATAGTGTTGCGATCCAACGATATCCAGAAATTGAGAAAATTAATCACGTTCACACAGCTGCAAACTCATCCGGAATTGTTGATGGTGCAGCCGGTGTCTTGATTGGTACGAAAGAAGCTGGTGAAGCCATGGGCCTTAATCCTCGGGCACGGATAAAAGGACAAGCTTCTATTGGCTCTGAGCCAACCATCATGCTGACAGGACCGGCCCCATCAGCGCGAAAAGTTCTTAAAAACGCCAAGATGGAATCCAAAGATATTGACCTGTTTGAACTCAACGAAGCTTTTGCTTCAGTGGTTCTGCTCTACATGCAGGAAATGAATGTTACCCACGATAAGATCAACGTTAATGGCGGTGCTATCGCTATGGGCCACCCCTTAGGGGCAACAGGCGCCATGATCCTTGGCACAGTTTTAGATGAGTTGGAACGGGCTGATAAAGAAACCGCTCTGATCAATCTCTGTGTCGGCGGCGGCATGGGTACAGCAACCATTATTGAACGCGTTTAAGGAAGAAGGAATAAATCAAATGGGTAATATTTTTACTTGGACCGTAGATAACGATGGTATTGCTAACCTTGTGTGGGATGATCCTGATCGTCCGGTTAATGTCATTAACACTGATTCTACCAACGCTTTGATCGAAGCCGTAAATACATTAGCGGCTGATGATGCCGTAAAAGGAATTGTTTTTAGCTCTCCTAAGCGTGATTTCGTTGCCGGAGCTGATTTGCAAGCCTTCCTTAAGATGGGTGAAGATGCAGTTTCCATCATGGCTTTTGCTGGCGAATTCCACGGCGCATTAAGAACTCTTGAAACCTGTGGCAAACCTGTTGCTGCAGCTATGACCGGGAGCGCCCTTGGTGGTGGTATTGAAACTGCCTTGGCTTGCCACTACCGGGTTGTTGCCGATAACCCCAAAATTCGTATCGGTTTCCCAGAAGCAAAGCTTGGCCTCCTTCCTGGCGGTGGTGGAACACAACGTTTCCCCCGTATGGTCGGTATTCAAAAAGCCTTGCCATTTTTGCTTGAAGCCAAAATTGTTGATGTTCATGGCGCTTTAAAAGCTGGTTTTGTTGAAGAAATCGCTCCAGCGGATACAGTTTTTGAACAAGCTCGTAAATGGTGCTTAGAAAACCCAGGTCGTCAGCAGCCATGGGACGATAAGAAATTCAAACTTCCTGGCGGGGTTGTTCAATCTCCTGGCAATATTCAGGCGTTTAATGTTGGCCAAGCCATGTTGCGGGCCAAGACATATGGCAACTTTAAACCTCAGCAAAATATCATGCAGGCGGTTTATGAGGGGTTGCAAGTTCCCATGGATGCAGGTCTCAAAATTGAGCGTCGCTACCTGACCGAACTGATGGTTTCCAGAGAAACCAAAGCTATGATCCGTACCAACTTCTTTGGGATGCAGGATGCTAATAAACTCAAAGCCCGCCCTAAAGATATCGAAAAAGCAACTTTCACCAAGGTCGCTATTATTGGTGCTGGCATGATGGGCGCTGGTATTGCCTTCGCAACGGCGAAAGCCGGTGTTGATGTGGTGTTAAGGGATGTGGATCAAGAAGCTGCGGATAAAGGCAAAGCCTATTCAGAAGGCCTCGTTGCTAAGTTGGTTAAACGCGGCAAGATGAGCGAAGAAAAAGGTCAGGCCTTGCTCGGTAGAATCAAAGCGTCCAACAATGCTATGGACCTTGCCGAATGTGAGTTGGTCATTGAAGCGGTAACGGAGAATGCTAAAACCAAGGGTAATATTTACCTGCAATCTGAAGTGATTATGGATCACGATGCTATCTTGGCAACCAACACCTCAACCTTGCCCATTAACCAATTGGCTGAAGCGACCAATAATGCTCAGAATTTTATTGGCATGCATTTCTTCTCCCCTGCGGAGACCATGCCTTTGGTTGAGCTAATTGTTGGTCGAGCGACCAGTGATGAGACCCTTGCTCGTTCCATGGATTTTGTCCAACTTCTGCGCAAAACCCCAATCGTAGTCAACGATAGCCGTGGTTTCTTCACCAGCCGAGTATTCGGAACCTACATAAGAGAAGGCCTCGCTATGTTGGTTGAAGGGGTTAAACCTGCCCTTATCGAGAATGCCGGTAAAATGGCTGGCATGCCCATTGGACCACTCGCTCTTGCCGATGAAGTGAGCCTTGAACTTCTCAATGATGTTCAACTGGCGACCTTGAAAGCTTTGGGTGACGATATGGTTATTCATCCTGGAGATCAGGTTATTGGTCGTATGACTGAAATGGAAAAAAGGTTGGGCAAGAAATCTGGCAAAGGGTTCTATGATTACTCCGCCGATGGTGAAAAGCGGATTTGGCCTGGGCTAAAAGGCGTTTACCCAGTCAAATACGAACAACCTGATGTTGAAGAAGTCAAAAAACGCATGATCTATGCTCAAAGTTTGGAGACGGTACGCTGCATGGACGAAGGTGTGGTCAGAAACCCTGTTGATGCTGATATTGGTTCTATCCTGGGGTGGGGCTTCGCGCCTTTCACTGGTGGTGTTGTCTCCAACATTGAAGTGGTTGGAGCGGAAACCTTTGTTGCTGAATGTGATGCTTTGGCTGAGAAATTCGGTGAACGTTTTGAGCCTACCGACTCTCTTCGTGAAAAAGCTGAAAGTGGAGAGAGTTACTACGCCGCTTAAGGGAGTTTATGTGAAATGAAGGTTGTTATCTTTGGGGCCACTGGGCAATGTGGTCAGCGTTTGGTGAAAGCAGCCCTTGCCAAAGACCATAAGGTAACAGCCTTCGTTCGTAATCGCGAAAAACTTCTAGGCCAGCTTGATAGCAAAACACCAAAGAACGTGATTATTCTTGAAGGCGACGTCATGGATGAAGCCGCAGTAGCGGCTGCCATTGAAGGTCATGACGCTGTTATTAATGCTTCGGGCAATGCCACTGTTAATGGGAAGGTTTTAGAGAACGTTTCCCGAATTATGGTTGATCAAACCCAAAAGGTTTTAGGCAAAGGTGGACGTCTCTGGTTGTTTGGGGGTGCCGCTGCTCTAGATGTTCCAGGGACAAGAATTATGGGTGTCGACCTGCCTATGGTCCCTTCTATTTATCGTACCCATAAAACAAACTTTGAATATCTTTCTAAGAGTGGCCTGGATTGGTCTTTTTTATGCCCAGGTCCAATGAACACCTCGCCTGATGGCAAGCCTCGAACAGATTTAAGAGTCTCAATAGACGTTTGGCCCTTTAAGCCTTTTGCTATTACCAAATTCCTGCCGCGAATTTCATTGTCGATTGCTTTTAAGAAACATATCCCTGAAATGATTGTTTCCTACGAAGATGCTGCGGAATTAATCATCAATAACTTATCCAAAAATGGCCCATGCAGTCGTCACCGAATTGGCCTCGCCCTGCCAAAGGGAATGCGTGGGCAGAAGACATATTTATCGGGCGTGTAGCAATAGAATTTAAATAGATTTGGTTTAGTTGTTGGTAGTGGGCTAGAAATGCCTAAGCAGATTTAAACAAGGAACAAAAGAATATGCTCAATATCTCTCCCCGTATTTGGGCAACAATAGGGGCTCTTAATTGCTTCTTCGCTGTTGCTCTTGCAGCTCTCGCTTCTCATTATCTTGGAGAAATGGAGAAAGTAGGGACGTTCCTTAAAGGGACCCATTATGAAATGTCACACGGCCTTGCCTTGTTTGCTGTCGCTTGGGTGAGTAGCAAAAGCTCTTCCCCTTTTGCTGCAATAGCTGGATGGGCTTTTACTCTCGGGATTATCTTCTTTTGCGGGGCGCTGTATCTTCTCCCTTTGACGGGTATTAAGCTTATTGGTCTAGCGGCACCTGTTGGTGGAATCCTCTTACTTTCTGGCTGGTTGTCGCTCGCTCTTGCGTCTTGGAAGATGGAATAAAAAGGGCACATGGCAACGGACTCTCTCAAAGACAAATCGCTGATTTTTCTACAGATGACCCGAACCGCAGGGTTGGCGATCTGTTCTGCTTTACAGGAAGAATTTGGATTAGAGGTTTTTTTTAAACTCGGGACGACTCTTCCCGGTGAAAAAAACGGTTATAAAGAGTTTAAAGAAGCCGCTGCTAGAAATACCTTTTCAGTCTATGCAGGACATTTCTTCTTTGGGGCCCATATGCATGTTCCAAAGCCGTGTGAATATGTCACCAGCCTTAGAAACCCTGTTGAGCAATTGCTCTCCAGGTATGAGGCTACATGTCGAAATTTAAAAAAGAAAATTGATGTTGTAGAATGGCTTGCTGCAGATTTTGAATCCCATAATGGCATGGTTAAGCGGTTATGCGGTATTGGTGCTGAACACCATAGTTTGCCCCCTTATGATTTTGTCAATGAACAGCCTGTTTCACCTGATATGGAGGCAGGAGAAGCTGAGTATGAGCTAGCTTTGCAAAATATTGAAAAGCACTTCTCATGTGTGATGCTTCACGGTTATTTCGAAGAGAATATGACAATTCTTCAGCATCACTACGGTACAGGGCCACTTTTTTCTTTGAATCGTCAATTTATTAACCATGCAATGGCCCCAATTAAAAGGGAAAACTACCTTCCTGAAATTATTGATCAAATAATTGCTCAGAATGAGTATGATATTCGGCTGTTTGAGAACTTTCGGGATAAGTACATCAAGGAATTGGACGAAAAAGGTGATGCGTTTAAAGAAGACGTCCGAATTTTAAAATTAATTTCTGCTATTCTGAGCGATGTAAATACTCAGTCTATTGAAACGGATGTAGCGATCAAACGATTGATTATGACCCTTAATCAATTAGTGACAAAGGGTTGCCAAAAGGATGCTGTTCGAATTCTTCGCTCTTTCACACCAAAGTTCTATGTCTCAGTTGATTTTTGTCGATTTGCCCTACAATTCATTGGTACTCACGGTAGTCCAGCAGAACTTGCGTCAGAAATAAAAATTTTCAAAAATAGATTTCCAGATGAGCCTCCTGAGGCTTAAACTCTTCTCCATGAAACGTAATCTATCGGAAACGGCTGAGAAACCTTATGACCTGCTAATTATTGGGGGGGGAATATCCGGAGCTTGTATAGCCTGGGATGCGGCCCTTCGTGGTTTGAAGGTTGCTCTGGTTGAAAAAGGTGACTTTGGTGGGGCGACCAGTTCAGCAACCTCAAAGCTGGTTCATGGAGGACTCCGATATCTGAGGAATTTTGAAATTTCTCTGGTACGGAATGCTTTACGGGAACGCCGGATTTGGATGACCTTAGCTCCTCATCTTGTTTACCCCTTACCCTTCCTGATGCCCGCTTACGGGCATCTTGCTAAAGGCCTCTTTGCCCTTAAATCGGGGTTGACCATCTATGAAGCTCTATCTTTTGACCGCAACTGGTTGCTTGATGGGGATAAAGCTATTCCTCCGTTTGAAACTTTTTCCAAGGAAGAAACCTTGGCTTTAGAGCCGGGGTTGGAGAAAAAAGGCTTAACTGGGGCGGTTCTATTCCATGATTGCCAAATGTATTCCCCTGAACGTTTGACCCTCGAAGTTATCCTCTCAGCTGTGGAGATGGGAGCAGAGGTTATGAACTATGCTGAGGTTACCCGTTTTGTGAAAGAGGGGGAACTGGTTTCAGGAGCCGTTGTCAAAGATGTTCTTACCGGGAAAGAAGAAACCATTCGGGCGGCCCTGACGATTAACGCAGCGGGGCCATGGGCCGATTTACTCCTTAATAGCTTAACTGAGAGAAGCCGCTCCAAACTTATTCGCTCCAAGGGTATCCACCTTATCACCCGAGCCTTAAGTGGTGAACAAGCTGTTGCGGTGCCCAAAACTGGAGGGCATTTCTTTATCCTTCCTTGGCGGGGTTATTCTATCCTTGGGACCACCGATACTATCTATGAAGGTGACCCCGATGATGTTCATGTAACGGAGAAGGATATTGAAGATTTTCTCCATGTTGTTAACGAAGGCTTCCCCGGTGCAGAATTAACAAGGGATGATGTGCTCTACGCGTATTGCGGATTACGCCCCTTGGTAGATGATCAAACAGATGTTCAAGCAACATCTTCATATGACGCATCACGCAAGTCAGAAATATATGACCATGATGAGAAGAGTGGGATTAAAGGACTACTCTCTGTGATTGGAGGTAAGTACACTACATCGCGCTATTTGGCAGAAGAGACCGTGGATTTAGCCTTAAGGAAGCTTGGAAAAGAAGGTGTGGAATGTCAAACACATGCTATGCCTTTAGTCGGCGGTGAAATTGGCAGGTTCTCGAGTTTTTGTCGCCGTCAGCAAAAACGTTATGCCGATGTTGACCCTAAAGTCGTGGCAAACCTGTGTCGTAATTATGGTAGCCGAGCTGATGAGGTAATGGACATCGCTAAACTTCAAAAGAATGGCTTTGTACCTCTCACTGAGGGAGGTGATCTCTTGTCTGAGGTGCTTTTTGCGGTTCGGTTTGAGATGGCACAAACTCTGGATGACGTTCTCTTTAGAAGAACAGGAATAGGGACTTTGGGTGACCCCGGGGAAGAGGTGATCACAAAAGTTTCCAAGTTGATGGCAAAGGAATTAGGCTGGTCACAAGACCGGCTTAATGCAGAAATCGTTCATGCGATGAGGCGGTTTGAGACAGTGAAGGTAGCGAACTGATGCGGACCTTGTTTGTGGTCAATCCTAACTCTGCTGGTGGTAAAACCGGGCATGATTGGCCCAGCATGAAAGCTACTATGGCAAAAACCTTTCCTGGCCACGAGACGGCTCTTACTTCGGGGTCAGGGGATGCTACAAACCTTACGAGGCGGGCTCTCAAAGCGGGTATAGAACGCATCATTGTTGTTGGAGGAGATGGAACCATCAATGAAACCGTGAACGGGTTTTTCGAAGATGATCAACCTCTTAATCCTGATGCCTTACTCGGTATTATCTCCAGCGGAACTGGTGGGGATTTTCGCAAAACATTTAAAATCGGGAATACTTTGGAAGAAGCTTTAGAGGTTTTGAGGCAAGGGCGAACCCGCCTTATTGATGTTGGGCGATTGTCTTTGACCGGATTTGATGGGGAGTCCGTGGTTCGGTATTTCGACAACATTACCAGCTTTGGTATGAGTGGCGAAATAATGGTTAAGGTCAATAATGCCACCATTGCCAAACGTTTAGGCGGAACTTTTGCTTTTTATTGGCATACCTTATTCACCCTGATGAAGTGGCGAAATACCAAAGTACATCTGACAGTCGATGATCGTTTTGATCAAGAGATTATGATGAATACCATCCATGTTGCCAACGGGGAGTATTCAGGGGCTGGAATGCATTTTGCTCCAATGGCGCAGCCTGATGACGGGTTTTTTGATATCATTGTTTTAGGCGATTTTAAGTTTCATCACCTTTTGACCAGCTCAAGCATGCTCTATAAAGGAACGCATGTTGGCCATCCTTTGGTGACGGTCCTTAAAGGCCGAAAAGTTACGGCCCGGTGTGAGCGAGAGATGTTTGTTGAGATGGACGGTGAGACCCCCGGTAAGCTACCGATTGTTTTTGAGAATATCCCTAAAGCTATTAAATTTATTTGCTAGGAAATACCCAATGAACTTTGATCGCAAAATACTCCGTTGGAATGGCTGGGGGCGTTATGATGAAGGCTTCGACCTGGAAGGGCGCGATGATGCGGTTTGGTCTTGGATATCCGAAACCGTTGGCATGCCAACCCTTGTTGAGAACCTAGGTCCTAAAGCGGTTGATATTGAACTACCAATCAGTCAGTTAAATGAAAAGCAGGTTGGCGAGTTAAAATCTCTACTGTCTGAAGAACAAGTGAAAATAGACCCTTACGAGAGAGCCTTTCATGCCAAAGGGCAGAGCTTCCATGACCTTATTCGTCTTCGTCAGGAAAAGAAGGTAGAGATGGCCCCAGATGCTGTTCTTTACCCAGAGAATGAAGAGCAGGTTCTCTCTGTTGTTACATATGCCAAGCTTAACAACTTTGCTCTCATTCCCTTTGGGGGAGGTTCATCTGTTGTTGGTGGGGTGGAGGCCGCATGTAAAGAAGGGCAAAGGGGTGTTTTGGTGCTCGATACCACCCGTATGAACAGACTCATCAGCATTGATGCCCAGTCGATGACAGCGACTTTTGAGACGGGCATTTATGGTCCCGAATTGGAAGCGATCTTGAAAGACAAAGGCTACACCCTTGGTCATTACCCCCAATCCTTTGAGTTCTCGACTCTCGGGGGGTGGATTGCAGCGCGTGGTGCAGGGCAGCAGTCTACAAAATATGGTAAAGCAGAGAAATGGTTAGTGGGAGCTCGGGTCGTAACGCCAACAGGCCTATGGCAAACCGAGGATTTCCCCGCTTCGGCTGCTGGTCCAGATTTGCGTCATCTGGTGGCTGGGTCTGAAGGGGCGCTAGGCGTGATTACTCAAGCGACTGTTCGTCTCCATAAAGCCCCAGAGTTTGATGACTATCGAGGATATTTATTCAAAGACTTTGAAAGCGGAGCGGCCATGGTGCGTGATATATTGCAGCAAGGGGTGCAAGCAGCAACCGTGAGGCTCTCTGATACGGACGAAACTCGTTTCCTAACAACTTTTTCAGGCCTTGGGAAAAAGAAGGGATTGGGAGAACGTTTGATTAAACGATGGTTGGGTGCCAATGGTTATGGGACTTCACCTTGCTTGATGATTTTAGGCTTTGAAGGGGATATGGGGGTTGCCCGTTTTGCAGAACGCCAAACCCACGCCATTTCAAAAAAACACAAAGCCTTTCCTTTAGGGCGAGCGGCTGGAAAGAAGTGGTATGAAGGTCGTTTCAAAATGCCTTATATGCGGGACCCTTTGCTTGATCGTGGTGTTGCAGTCGATACGCTGGAAACAGCCACTTCGTGGTCCAATCTTTCTAATCTTCATACCGCAGTGAGCTCTGCTCTTAACCAAGCTATGGAGCAGAATAAAGCCTTTGAAGGTGCGAAGGGAATTGTCATGGCGCATATTTCTCATGCTTATGAGACAGGGGCGAGTCTTTACTTTACTTATGTCTACCCGGTTGATCCTGCTAACGGCCCAGGCCAATGGCGGACTATAAAGCAAGCGGTATCTAATGCCGTTAGCCAAAACGGTGGGACCATCAGCCATCATCACGGAGTAGGGACGGACCACTTAGAATGGTTGGAAAAAGAAAAAGGCGAAGTTGGCCTCAACGCTTTGAAAGCGATTAAGAAGAAACTTGATCCAAACGGGGTTATGAATCCAGGAAAATTAGTTGTTTAAAGTAGCTCTGAAGGAGGACGACTTATTGACCCAAGCTTGTTCCCTTCCTCTGGCTCCTGTTTAAGAGCGGAGATAGGGTATTCTGCTTGGGGTGGGATGCGGTGAACAACAAAAGCAATGACGACCAAGGCGACACTCCCAACCAGAATTGGTGCAAATAGAAATTCGATTCCCGGGTCAGTCAGGAAAATAACTATCGGATTAGCTCCGGCAGGGGGATGGGTAATACGCAACATCGCCATTACCAAAAGAGCAGCTCCTACAGCCAATCCAATAGCCCACCACTCAGGGGGCAGAACTGCACGCATACCAATGGCTAAAACAGAGACCACTAGGTGTCCTCCGATTACATTCGCAGGCTGTGCCAAAGCACTTGAGGGAACACTAAATAAAAGCACTGCTGTAGCGCCAAAAGGGGCAATTAAGAGAGAGGTTCCGCTTAAGTCGCTAAGCAATGCGACGATCCCAATACCTAAGGCACCACCTACGCCAACTTTAATCCAGGCGACGGCACTCATTTGGGGCTGATGACGATGAATAAATCGCTTTGGCATAGATTTTTTGAATTCCCAGGTAGAGCATATTGATTGTTTTTGTTGTTTGCTTAACCCTTTTAGAGGCTAAGTAATCAGTCGCTCTCTCAGTAGAAAAAATCTAACGATTGTGCAATTGGGGTCTACCCTAAGAGTCTATAGGAAAAGGCATCCATGAAATAATTGGGTATCATTTGATTTAACCATAAGCTTTAAAGTCTTCGGAAAGATGAAAGAATTGCGATAGCATATCTTCCTCTGATAATGGTTTTGAAATGACAAAGCCCTGCACTTGATCAGCTAATTGCCCAATCAGATTGGTTTCCTTAATGAAACCAAGGGGTGAGACAATGTCGTAAAGTTCATTTTCTTCACAGAACAATGTCTCTGTCGAACTCATATCTTCCTTCAGCATCTTCAATCTCGATGACCCAGAGATCACTATCGTATTTTTGCTGGCGGCTAATATAGGCTTGAGCCGTTTCTTCGTTAACAGGAGAAGGGCCAGTACCTAAGCGCCAAGCTGGATCCCCAGTTAGAGTACGGGTCTGGGTGTAGACTTTACTATTACCTTCTCGATCACTGATTTTTAATAGGATAGCACCAGCATCAGAATCCCCTTTTTTAAGGACCATAAAGGGGATAAATTCTTGATCACAGCGACGAAGTTGGGCTTGAATCCAAAGTTTTGTCTTAAGCCGAGGCTCCATTATTAAACTTTCCCCATTAATCGACTTTACATACCGTCAAAATTTAGCAGATAATGTTTGAAGGCCAACATTTGGTATTTCAAAACAAATGGTCTTCGTGCAGCTTAACTCTCGATTGGAGAAAACAAAAGTGTCCTCTTCTTTACCCGATGTTGATTTCGATAATCTTCATAACCTTTTGGGGTATCATCTTAGGCGGGCACAAGTGGCAGTGTTTAAGGATTTTGAAGCTGCCGTCGGATCAGAATCCATTACGCCCGGACTTTTAGGTGCATTGACTATTATCGGGGCGAATGAGGGGCTTAGTCAGAATATGCTTGCAGATGCTCTGGCCCTTGATCGTTCTACATTGGTTTCAGTGATAGATAAGCTTGAGGCTCGGCAGTTGGTAAAACGTGAAAAATCACCTCAAGACCGCCGTCGTCATGCTTTATTCTTGACGAATGACGGCCGGGAAGTTCTTGCACGCACGAAACAGAAAGTAGTTGAGCACGAAAAGAAGATTTCTCAGGGCATGAGCCCTGAGGAAAGAGCTAAGCTTATTGATCTCCTTCGGGGTCTATACAAATAACTTGATGGAAATGTTTAAGATTTTTGCTTGCCTTTTTGTCGGAACCCAATCATTCCGCAATTACCTGGGTTCGGGATATGTGGTTTTTTCACTGATTCGACATCAAAGGTAATTTTACCTTTAGCAATCAAAACTTTTTTCACTAATTTTTCCTTCAAAGCTTTGTTGATTCGTGGGCGCAGCTTCTTTGCCACCCGTCCAAGGTCAAGGTCTTTGTCTTTTGTCACTTTGAAGGGATAGTTGTAGAGATAGAGATTAATAGCATCACGTACCCGAGCTTCAGCACGGCAAACTCGCCAAAGCTTTTCCTGATCATAAACTTTAAGGAACATAGTGACGGCGACTTTGCGTGAACTATCTGCCAGAGGGACAACAAAGTGTTCCAGATGGATTTGCGTTGGAGGCTTTGGAGCGTCCTCATCGTCATCCGCTGCATAAATCGATTCGGACCACGTCAACAGCGCAAAGGCTGTCAGAATCGATAATAACATGCGCTGTTTCATAATAATTCCCTCACCTAATATTATATTTAGTAACAAAAGATAATCTTAGGTTCGCATTATGCCAATGAGAAATAGAGAAAATGCTTGTTTTCCGAAGCTTAAAGCGTGAAATTGAATAAAATTTATATTTTACCTATCAATGTCTTGACGATGCTGTATAAAATTGGAATCTGTTAAGGAGTTGAGGGGACTAGTTTTTGTGAACTGTTTGTTTACCTTAGTATGTCTACTAATGTAATATCGTTTGCTAAGATTGGTCGGGCCGAAGAGCCTGAAGGAAAGAAGAAAAAAGGGTCCTAATGGATTTAGCAACACTTATAGGCGTAATCGGCGGCTTAGTGGTTATTGTCGCGGCCATTATGTTGGGTGGTGATCTTGGGTCATTTTTCAACGTCCCAGGTCTTGCTGTTGTTGTTGGTGGCACCGCTTGCGCGACTCTCGTTAAGTTCACCTTGGCTGATTTCATGAAAGTTATGAAACGTGGTGTTGGCCTCGCTTTCAAAAACACTCAAGACGACCCGCGTTATATCTTCGACCAAGCCATTGAGATGGCAACGACTGTTCGTAAAAATGGCCTGCTGGGCCTAGAAAATGTCAGCGTTGATAATGAACTCTTCCAACGTGGTATTTCTATGTGCCTTGATGGTCATAGCGTAGAGATTATACGCGATAGTATTACCCGTGAAGTTGAAATGGCCATCCAAACTGATGAATTGGGTGAAAACATGTTCCGGGGGATCGGTGATGCGGCTCCGGCTTGGGGAATGATCGGTACCCTGATTGGTCTAGTGCAAATGCTGGGTAACTTGGATGATCCAGCAAGTATTGGCCCTGCCATGGCGATTGCTATGCTAACCACCTTTTATGGGGCCGTTATAGCTAATCTCATGGCTCTTCCCATGGCTGATAAAATGGGAATTAAGGCAGAAAAAACCACCAATACCAAGCAACTGATCATTGAAAGTGTCTGCCAAATTCACGCCAGTCAAAACCCCAATGTTCTTAAGGAACTTCTCGGAGTCTATTTACCGGGCGGTGCACCTAAGGAAGAAGAGTAAGCCATGGCAAAAAAAGCCGCAGGTGGGGGCTCGCCAGCGTGGATGGCAACATTTGCTGACTTGATGTCGCTTCTGCTTACGCTTTTTGTATTACTTCTTACATTTTCTGAAATGGATGTAATTAAGTACAAAGCTATTGCTGGGTCTATGAAAAGCGCTTTTGGTATTTCCAAACAAGATAAATTAGCAGGTGTGATAGAGATCGAAGGCTCACTCAAACGCAAAAAAGCCGCTGCAACTGATCCAACTCGATCAAAAATACCAACTGTTTCTGTAGAGCTTCCGGCTGAAGAACCTGAAGATTTCAAAATTGATGCAAAGGCTGCTCGGGATGTTCAGGCAGAACAAGTTGCTGAAGCCGCTAAGGAAGTGATTTCCAAGCAAGCCGAAGGCCTTGGGGTGAAAGTTGAGCGCGCTGGGGGCTCGGTTGTTATTCGCTTCCCAAGTAAAATTGCTTTTCCAGCGGGTAGTGGAGAAATCAATCAGGCCTTTGCTAATATTATTGATAAGTTAGCACCCATTATCAAAAAGTCCTCTGGGGAAGTTCAGGTTTCAGGCCATACGGATAATGTGCCAGTTGGTGGGGGGCAATATCGCTCTAACTGGGATTTGTCAGCTGCTCGGGCAACTTCCGTTGTTCATCGCTTTATTGAATATAATGAAATTCCTGCTGAGCGTTTTACAGTTCAAGGCTACGGAGAAAGTCGACCGGTCGCAGATAATGATACGTCTGAAAATCGTGCCAAAAACCGCCGCGTTGAAGTTTCAATTCGTGTACCCAAAAAAGGGGATGGTGAAGGGGGTAAGCCTGGTGGAGAGCCAGATGAACCTATTGATGATGAAGCGCCTGACTTCGAATAATAAAAGCTACTGCTTTAACTAGCAAAATCGTATTCTTAGATTTTAAGCTCTGAAAAAGGTTGCCAGGGCGAAATGTCAAAATCAAAAATTAAATCTATGAAAAGTAAAGTAAGAATTGTTCACTTGCTAGAGGTTCCAGAATTCACAGGTACTTTGATCAATTGGTATGTCGAGGAATGGGAACCATGGTATGGCTCCGGCGGTGATGGAGACGCTGAGAGCGATTTAAGGGCATGCTGTTCAAAAGAGGCGCTTCCTATATGTTTAGTCGCCATAGATTCAACTAACGAGCTACTTGGAACCGTGGCCCTAAGGCCAATCTCTGTTGGCAGTGAACTTGGTGTTGGCCCATGGTTGTCTGCATTCCTTGTCGGTGAGACTTATCGGGGACATGGCGTGGGCACGTCTTTGATAAAAGCGATCGAAGAAGAGGCCAGACGTTTGAATATTGTTGAAATTTTTACATCAACAAACTCAGCCTGCCAAATGTTCAAGCGCCGGGGGTGGGAGGCGTATGGTTCTTCGAAGTCTTTACGAGGTGACGTCACTGTATTTCGTTGGGAAACGTCAACTGAAATTTAGTCGTCACCAATCTTAAGGGCAGAAATAAAGGCTGATTGGGGGATTTCCACTTTGCCGAATTGACGCATTTTCTTCTTACCCTTCTTTTGCTTCTCAAGCAGCTTCTTCTTCCGGGTAGCATCACCGCCATAACATTTCGCGGTTACATCTTTACGCATAGCGCTGATGGTTTCACGGGCAATCACCGTGCCGCCGATGGCCGCCTGTATCGGAATTTTGAACAATTGCCGGGGGATAAGGTCTTTCAAACGCCCACAAACGGCCCGACCTCTGTTTTCTGCTTGGCCTTTGTGGGTCACGAAAGATAACGCATCGACGGGTTCAGCATTAACCAGGATTTGTACTTTTACCAATTCACCTTCAGTATAACCGTCCATTTGATAATCAAAGCTGGCATAGCCACGAGAAACTGATTTCAAACGATCATAAAAATCAAACACCACTTCGTTCAAGGGCAAGCGATAAACAGCCATGGCGCGGGTGCCGTGATAGGTCAGCTCAATCTGTTGGCCACGTCGGTCAGTGCACAAGGTCAGAATAGGGCCAAGGTAGTCATCAGGCACCATAATGGTGGCTTTAATCCAAGGCTCTTCAATCGTAACAATCTGAACAGGGTCTGGCATATCAGCGGGATTGTGTAGGTCCATTTCAGTCCCATCGAGCTTATTGATATGATAAGACACACTTGGGGCCGTTGTAATCAGGTCGAGATCAAATTCACGTTCTAGGCGCTCCTGAATGATTTCCAGGTGCAACAAACCTAAGAAGCCGCAGCGATAACCTTGTCCTAAAGCCAAAGAGTTTTCAGGTTCATAATGGAAGCTGGCATCGTTGAGCTTGAGTTTTCCAAGAGAGTCCCGGAGATCTCCATAATCATTGGCATCAACAGGGAAGAGGGAGCAGAAAACCACAGGCACTGAAGGATGGAACCCTTCAAGAGGCTCGGAGGCGGGGTTTTTCTCTGTGGTGATGGTGTCACCAACATTGGTATCTGAAACAGTTTTGATAGAGGCGGTGAAGAAACCCATTTCGCCAGGACCAAGTTCGGCAACTTTTTCTGGTTTCGGCGTGAAAACACCCACTTGATCTAATAAGTAAGTCGTGCCGCTGGACATCATCTTAATCTTCATGCCCTTTTTCATCGTGCCATCTTTAATGCGCACCAGAATCATGACACCCAGATAAGGATCGTACCAGCTATCAACCAGCAGGGCTTTAAGGGGGGCGTCGGCATCGCCTTCTGGAGCCGGCAGCTTGGTGACGATATCTTCAAGCACATCAATCATGCCTTCGCCAGTTTTGGCGGAAACCATATGGGCTTCAGTTGCGTCGATACCAATCACATCTTCAATTTGTTCTTTAATACGGTCAGGTTCGCTAGCGGGTAAGTCGATCTTGTTGAGAACGGGGATAATCTCAAGATCGTTTTCCATCGCCAGATAGACATTTGCCAAGGTTTGAGCTTCTACCCCTTGGGTTGAATCCACAACCAGCAGCGCGCCTTCACAGGCCGCAAGGCTTCGGCTGACTTCATAAGAGAAATCCACATGGCCTGGCGTATCCATCAAGTTGATTTGATAGGTTTCACCATCTTTAGCTTTATAGTGCAAGCGCACGGTCTGGGCTTTGATCGTGATGCCCCGCTCCCGCTCAATGTCCATATTGTCGAGGACCTGTTCCGACATCTCTCGATCCGTTAAGCCACCGCACATGCTGATTAGACGATCAGCCAAAGTGGATTTGCCATGGTCGATGTGAGCAACGATAGAAAAATTACGAATATGCGAAAGGTCAGACATTGTACGCCAATATAAAAAACGTTATCGATTTCTCGCGGAACATAAGGCTTACCGACCTTTGACGCAACTCGATTCAGAGGGCACGGGCGATAAGTGTCCTCCCTTGTTGTAAAAAGGGTCGAGCCAGGACGAAAGCTAACAGGATTGCAGACCCTAGCTCAAGCCAATGGGGGAGAAGGGAGTGGACCGAGGAGGCTTGAACAGCGATATCAATATTGAAGTTATTTACTAACCAATCCAAGGCTAACCCAGAGAGAATTGCACTGATGGAAAGCCCACCTAAATAAGCTGCTGTCGTAAGTTTGCCGAGTTCTTTGGATAAAATGGCTATTGAAGCAAAGTTCGTTGCCGGGCCAACCAAAAGAAAGACCAATGTTGTACCCGGAGAAACTCCGGCGATAATCATTGCTGCTGCGATCGGGGTAGAGGCACTGGCGCAAACATAGAGAGGAATTCCAGCGGCAAGCATAACCAACATGGCGGTGATCCCGGAACCATACTCGGCTAAAGCCATGGGGGGGAATTGAGTGACCGCCGCTCCCGCAACTAAGAACCCAACAATAAGCCAACCGCCAATATCATCCATCATTTCTGTAAAAGCGAATTTCAAGCCTGAAATTGTACGCTCGGTGAGTGTTTCTGGCGGATGATCGTCATTAGTGCTACAGCAATTATCAGAAACGGGTGCTTCAGTTTTTATTTCATGGTCAGGGGTCAGAGCTGCCAAACCTCCAGAGAGGATAGCGCTAAACACAGCTGCTATGGGCCTGAAGAAGGCCATGAAAGGGCCAAGCAAGGCATAAGATAGGGCTAGTGAATCTGGTCCTGTTTCTGGGGTAGCTACCAGGAAGGATGTGGTGGCTCCTTTTGAGGCGCCTGCACGATGTAATCCGACTGCGGCGGGGAGAACGCCACAAGAGCACAAAGGCATTGGTGCGCCAATCAATGCCCCTTTAACTACAGGCCAAAACCCTGTGCCGCCGAGCCAACGACTGAGTGCATCTTCCGCAATCCACGCCTTGATCAAACCAGCAAGGATAAGACCGACAACCAACCAAGGGGCGGCTTCAAGGAAAAGTCCTAAAGTGTTTGTAACCCAGACCATAGCTATACCTAAACAGGAGTTGAATGTTTTAACTCCTCAACCTTGGACCTGTTTTATTATACGGTCAATGATAAAAATTCAATGTTTTCAGTATGTTATGTTATATCATTTTAAACAGGATAGCTCTGTGATAACAGTATTTGAGCGCTGAACTTATTATTGCCGGAAAATAGAGGTCGTGTTGTGACGGAGAAGGTTTTTATATTTGGGTGCGGGGGCCATGCAAAAGTGGTTCATGATGTGATTGAGGCTCAGGCTCGTTATGAGGTTGCGGCTTATGTAGATGCCGAGCCAAACCAATCCGAGTTTAGGGGACTTCCTCTCTACGACGAGCAGTATTTTTTAGATAACTTTGAAGATCAAAATATTGCTATTGCCATAGGAGAAAATAGCCTTCGCAAAAAAATATTTGAAAACCTCAAAAGTCGGGGCTTTCAATTCCCCAATATTGTCCATCCTAGCGCCATCCTTAGCCAAAGCGTGGAGTTAACAACTGGGACGGTAGTTATGCCAAATGTTGTAGTCAATTCTTCAGCAGTAATTGGTGACAGCTGCATGTTGAATACATCTTCGGTAGTTGAACATGATTGTCAATTGGGTGATTTTGTATCGATTGCTCCCAAAGCTGTCATATGTGGGGGATGTGAGATTGGTGAAGGAACCTACATCGGCGCAAACGCTTCGATTATTCATTCCAAAACCATCGGCCCCTGGAGCGTTGTCGCGGCTCAAGCTGGGGTAATAAATGATGTCCCAGCTCATTGTATGGTTGCAGGTGTTCCAGCAATTCTTAAAAAGAAGATAGAGCCCGGGCAGAAAATCCTCTAAATAAAAAACCGCCCTTGAAATCTCAAGAGCGGTTTTCTTAATTTTGTCTGTGAGCTTGAGCTTAACGAGGCAATTCCCAAACATCTGGAGAGGCGTTTAGGCGCTCGATGAGGCCTTTGCGTTCTGCTTCCATTTCTGCAGGGAGTTTGTCGCCAAACTGGTCGAAGTGGCTGGTCAGTTCTTCAGCTTCTGCTAAGCCTTCAGCTTTGTCCACTTTCATCAGGTTGTGGTAGGTTTCAGCATCAAAGTCGAGGCCTTCCCATGTAATATCGTTGCGGGTTGGCATGCCACCAAAGGGACTTTCAACCGCAGTAGATTCATTGCGAACCCGGTCAACGATCCATTTCAGGACACGCATGTTTTCGCCAAAGCCAGGCCAGATGAACTTGCCGTTGGCATCTTTGCGGAACCAATTAACTCGGAAGATTTTTGGTGGGTTTGGCAGTTTAGCGCCGAAGTCTACCCAATGTTTCCAGTATTCGCCCATGTTGTAACCACAGAAAGGCAACATGGCGAATGGATCGCGACGAATAGCTGCTTGGCCAATAGCTGCCGCAGTTGCTTCAGAGCCCATGGTTGCGGCAAGGAAGACACCGTGGTTCCAATCGCGGGCCTCAAAGACCAGCGGGAAGGTTTTGGAAAGACGCCCACCGAAGATAAAGGCTTCAATCGGCACACCAGCAGGGTCATCCCATGCAGGATCAACGCTTGGGCATTGGCTGGCCGGAGCGGTGAAACGAGCGTTGGGGTGAGCGGCAGGTTTATCGCTATCTGGGGTCCAGTCGTTCCCTTGCCAATCAATGGCATGGGCAGGAGCGTCCCCGTCAATGCCTTCCCACCACACATCCAAGTCGTCTGTTAAAGCGACGTTGGTGAAGATACAGTTTTTTCTGAGAGACAACATTGCATTGGGGTTGGAATGCATTGAGGTTCCAGGGGCAACGCCGAAGTAACCAGCTTCAGGGTTGATAGCGCGCAAGGAGCCATCGGCCTGAGGTTTGATCCAGGCAATATCATCGCCAACGGTCCAGGCTTTCCAGCCTTCAAAACCTTTCGGAGGAATAACCATTGCCAGATTTGTTTTGCCACAAGCACTTGGGAAAGCGGCTGAAACGTATGTTTTCTTACCTTCTGGGCTTTCAAGACCCAAGATCAGCATATGTTCAGCGAGCCAGCCTTCTTCACGCGCCATGGAAGAGGCAATACGCAGAGCAAGGCACTTCTTACCAAGCAGGGCGTTGCCGCCATAGCCTGAACCATATGACCAAATTTCACGGTCAATGGGGAAATGGACAATGTATTTGTCCGCTGGGTTTGGTGCACAAGGCCATGGAACATCAGCCTGGCCTTCAGCCAAGGGAGCACCGACGGAATGAACGCAAGGAACGAAACCACCTTCCTCACCCATAACATCAAGTACTTTTTGGCCCATACGGGTCATAATTTTTTGATGAACAACCACGTAAGGGCTGTCAGAAACCTGAACACCAATTTGAGCAATTGGTGAGCCTAAAGGACCCATGCTGAAGGGAATGACATACATGGTGCGCCCAGCCATTGAACCATCAAAAATGTCGCCAAGTTTGGCTTTCATTTCATCAGGGGCCATCCAGTTGTTGGTAGGCCCGGCTTCTTCAGCGGTGCTGGTGCAAATATAAGTACGGTCTTCAACCCGAGCAACGTCAGAAGGATGGGAGCGAGCCAGATAACTGTTTGGGCGCTTCTCTTCATTCAACCTGATTAGCGTGCCTGCATCCACCATTTCCTGGCAGAGGCGGTTGTACTCTTCTTCAGAGCCGTCACACCAATGGATGTCTTTAGGCTTACAGAGGGCAGCCATTTGGTCTACCCATGCGAGGAGTTTGGTGTTCTTAGTACGGTCCTGACCGGATGTTGTCATCAGTCTTTTTTCCCTAAAAAAAGCTCTAAAATGCGCCCCTATACCGTAGCTCTAGCCAATCGGTACTGTCACGCGGACGCAGGAAGATAGACTCGTAGAAAGAGTGACGCAACGTAAGAGTCATCTAATTTACATAGTTTTTTATAAGCTCTAGATTCATTTGGTTAAATCGGAAAGCGAGAACCAATGTGCGGCCCCAAATCCACCGACAAAATGGACTTTATCCACTGACATTTTGTAGAAATTGAAGTCCCCGAATCCGGCGTAGGCTTTTGCTGAAGGGTGGGTAGAGAGAAAAAGCTCTCGATCAACATCGTTTTGAGTTGGGTCAATAGTGCCAAGCAAGGTGACACGAGGCCCCGTTTGGGGATTTTTTAAATGTGAAGCTTGCTCAATAAGGAGAGAGCCATGGTTTTGGCTTGTGAGGTTTTTGGTGTGTTCAGCGAGGGAAGATAATAACAGGACAGGTCGTAAATCTTTACCCACGGCAATGGTGGTGAGCGACACGTAAGGCGCGCCGCTATTTACCAATAGTGACCCTAAACTCGCGACATGCCCCTTTGAAATGATTGAGGCAGCAGCTTCAAAAGGGTTGTCAGCTTCCAATGGTTTTTGGGTCATGTCCCAAGGACCATGTCCCGTAAGGTAACA
>JAPHRK010000065.1 GCA_026196105.1 Rhodospirillales bacterium
AATACGTGATAACTAGAAATTATGCCGCAAAAAGTGCTTGCAGATGTTCCCATATCATTTTCACCCTTGGTGCGTTTGGAGGGAGTAGATGATCTCATACGGGAGTTTGAGCTGGAGAGCGGCCAGAAAATTTGCAATTTATCAGGGTGGTTATTTTCAGATGAGTATTTTCAAAACGTTCTGAAATACACCCGTTGGCCACAAACAGACTACTCCTACTCCTATAATTATGGCTGGGAACACGCACTTGCCAATAAGGTCGCAAAAAAGATTGGTGTGCCGAGCAACATGGGGAGTGTTATTGTTCACAACACGTCGCAAGGAATAACCCTTTTTGCTTCCTTATTTGCCAAAATTGCAAAAAGACAAATCGTAATTGGACCTTACTATTGGTCAGTTTTCGAGAATATCTCAGCCTTTAAGGGGGACGTTACACGCCAATACCTAAAACATGACTCAGCCTTCAACTATCAATTAAATGACACCTTTCAGGCCTGTGACGCTGTCTGGATAACTCGTCCTCCGTTTTCGACAGGAGGAATAATTGCCTCAAATACAGAGAAAAAACTGCAACAGCAATCAGCCAACGGCACTTATATTGTGTATGATGAGGCTCTATCTAGCCCCCGAAAATCAATCTTAAAAACAATTAAAACCGAGAATATCTTCTCTCTAATTTCGCCTCATAAGTGTTTGAATATAAATGGGAAGAAATTTTCACTAATTTCTTTTCCAAAGCGGTTTGAGCATTATTTTGAAGAATATTCGGACAGCTTTCTCGGAAGCTTACCAGATTCCACAATCACGGCAGCACACCATTTCCTTTCTACCAACTATGACGAACTATTAAGTAAGTGGGACCAATGGATTGTAGACGGAAACCGAGAGGTGGAAGCGGTGGTAGGAAGGTTTCATGGAGTCAAAATCGACAAATGGGGAGATAGTATTTATAGGACAGTTTTCATTTCTCATTTGCCTTCAGATTTTCTCGATTGTCCAAAGAAGTTTAAGGAAATGTTGGCACGAACTGGATGCGCAGTTATCCCGGGAACTCGCAACAATATGGCAAATGAACTTGGTTTTTGTTTTAGGATAAATATGACACAACTCAATGCGGAATATCTTTCATTTCTTGGTCAAACGCTGGGATTTTTAATCGACCAAAAAGCCTAAGTTTCTTCGATCTCTATTTTTTCGATTTTGCCAGAGAGATCATCACAAACTTCTCCAATATCCGTTTTCTTTTGCAACTGATCGAGTAGAATCTTAGAAGAGGGAAAATTTATATCTGTAGACGTTAATTTGTACTCAGGGATTGTTGGTACTACAGAATTTATTCCAACCGTTTCTCTAAACTCAGTCCGCAAGTCTTTAAGGTTTTGCACGATTGAACGAGTTGCCTTCAAATTGTAATTAATCAGGCCGAGTACAATATTCAAAGAAACAAGGAATGAAACAGTTGCGGCAAAAACTTCAATGAAGCTGCCCTGATGAGTCGAATATTTTTCCCATTTCGTTTCGATAATCCCTGAGGACACACTTTGAGAGAGAAGTTCTTTAAGAAGGAGTTTTGGCTTTTCCGAATAGACAACCCTAACTGAAATCAACTTTTCCCTGTCAGATATAAGAGACCGAGAGTCGGTCTTAATGGCATGAGATGTCGATTGAATTAAGTGGCCCAAGTAGCTATGCAAATAGTGAAAATCGGTCCATTCATCCTCTAAATGGCCACCAATAAGAAATGAAAAACTATCTAAAACAAGTAAAGGGATTGCTCTATATTTGTTTTCATATTTTAAGATTAGCCTAAAAAATAACATTTCCTCGTGGCGAATTGGTAATTTCTTGTTTCTGCTTGCGGCTATTATGGTGTTCAAAAGTGAAGAAAGAGATTTAAACCTTTTTTTGCCAAAATTCGCGCTGACAATAAGAGCACGGTATATATTGGAAGAGGCTTGGAATTGCTCGATTATAAATTGCAACACCTCGTCAGGTGTTGCCTCTGAAATTTCAGAAAAATAGTGAACAAGACGAAAATGTTTCAAATTTTCCCTTGTTAGGCCATAGGTTATTCCCAAGGTAGCCCATCCAATAACGCAATTCTCAAAATTACACTGCCAAAGAATTTGATAAGCATAAGTTCCAACCGTGAAGCTAAAGCTTGAGAAATTACACTGGTCATACTCGTTCAAAGAGGCCGTCATTTGCGTTGTTAAACAGTCGACCAGTTCACAGGCAAAAAAGGTATTCTCAATATGAACGGTGTTACTAAAATTAACGCTCTTTAGGCTGGATTGAGAAAATTGGTTGCGTTGGAATAAAGCCCCATTAAAGGAAGCCCTTTCAAAGGAGCAATCTATAAACTTACAGGTTTTAACATCACATCGTTCAAATGATATATCATTAAAGTTGCACCGAATAAAAGTGCACCCTTCAAGGTCCATTTTACTAAAATCAAGGTGTCCAAAATTGCAGCCACTAAAGATGCAGTATGTAAAACACAGACTTTTTGCTTCTATATTTTCAATAGAAACATCTGAAAAGTTTGCACGGCTAAAATTTCGAGCTTCTGTAAACAATGATAGGAGTTTTTGATGCGTAACAGCTTGATCAAACTCAATATCTGCAATGACTTCAAATGGATTGTTTTGCGGCATAATTTCTAGTTATCACGTATT
>JAPHRK010000049.1 GCA_026196105.1 Rhodospirillales bacterium
CGTATCGCAACACGTTACGACCGATGTGCTCACACCTTCTTCTCCGCAATATGCATTGCTGCAATTGTCATATGGTGGATTTAATGAGTCCTGAGCCTAATGAATATGTGGAAACATTGGTGGAATAAGTAAGCAAGCATGAGGATTTCTCCTATCTCTGCTCACTTATTCCATTAACCAACTTAAAACTTTATATCAATTTTCATTTTCATTGAGTGGCTGTTGTCTGAGCTACTGTTGGGGGACGTTTGAGTTACATCTAACGTTGCTACTAGGTTGTTGTTTTTATTGCTCAGCATAAAGCCTGTGGCATAAATTTGTGCATTTTTAGAGAAATCACTTTTTACGTAAGGCTCTAAGTTTAGCGCTAGATTGGCAACCGGACTATTTAAGGCAAAGCCATAAGCGATCAAGGCGCTGAAGGAATATTCATTATAATCACTGCGGCCCAATTGGGTTTGACCTTCAATGGCACCATTTAAGCCGGTTGCGGCTGAACCAATGCGCACACCACCGCCAAGATCAAAGGCGTTGGCATCGCCATTAGTAGCGTTTTTCAAGTCATAGACAAAGTCAGTCTTGATGAAAGGCTGGATGGTTGTGTCATCAAAACTGTGGCTGTAGGCCGCTTCCAGGCCCGGTTTTATCTGGCGGGTGTTCGACGTGGAACGATCAATGGCTGTGCCATCACTTTCCGTGTAACCCTTAACCTTTTTATTGGTCCACAGAAGGGCCGTTTTTGCTGTCACATCAAGCGGCATGTCTTTGATTGGGGAATGTTTATAAGACACATTCATAGCGGCAAACCACATGGTGCTGTCGGTCTTGCTGTTGACCTTGTCACTGCTGCGGGTCTGTTTAATATCGCCAAAGCTCACCCCGCCAAGGGCAGAGATTTTAAGGGCTTCATTCACGCGATAAACCGCATAAGGTGTCAGCGTCCAGTTGTCTTCCTGATAGGTGCCCGTGTTATAGGTGGTATCAAGGCTTGTGTCTGAGTAACCAAGGGAAGTCCCCACATAAAGCTGTTCATTAACTTTATAATCACCCCCAAGGTTATAGCCCCAGACATCGCCTGAAAAACGCACATCGTCATTGGTAAGGTTACGTTCGTTTTTCACATTGGTGTAAGACCCATAGCCCCAAACAGTAAACGGCTTTTCACCAGATGCACTTGCTCGGTTTTGTGGGCTGAGCAGATTATCAGTGTTACGATTATCATTTGCAGCCGCCCCCATTTGCATCTTTGAAGTATCGAATGAGGCAAACATAGCAAGCTCACGCAAGCCACCACCATAGGAGTTGTAAGAACTATTCCCACCTGCAAAGTTGGATTGGTTATTGTCCCCGGAAGTGGTGCCGCCTGTTGTACCACCTGTTGAGCCTGTCGGTGTACTGCCACCGCCTGGAACCGTACGCCCCACACCCGTTGGCGTTTCACGCCCTACACCTGTTGGTGTGCCGCGGCTGACACCCACAGGGGAGCCAATTGAATTAAGGCGGGAACCCACATTGGTTATCGTAACACGTGATTGAGAGCGCGAAACAGCTGCTTGTTGGGCCGTAGTAGGGCTGCTTGTACTAGAGGTTGGTGACGTGCATACTCCTGTACAAGTGATTGTTACGCTTGCAGAGGTAATATCAATTGATACCCCGTTTACAGTAGTCTGGTTAACCGTAAATACCCCTCGCATATCAGTGGTGACCAGTGCAGTTATTGTGTCTGTATAAGACCCATTTGGGATACTAGCATTTTGACAACTGGTGTTAGCCGCATCAGTTTCTCCACCAATAGTACACCCCTGATGTCTGCTAGATGACGTAGCACCATTAAGGCCATTATCAGCTAAGCCAGTGCCTCTTCCTGAGCTTGCTACATATTGATAGAACATACTACCCGTTTCGCCAGAGTGACCAGTATTGTTTACTGCACATGAATTGGTAGAAGGGTAGTAGTGAACATATATAATGCCGGTAGTGATTTCGCTGGTAATTCCTGTGCAATTCACAGTACCTACAGCAGCAGCGGCCTGTGCTTGGTTAAAGCTGGTGAAGTATACACCAAGGCACAAAAAAGCAAATAATAGAGGGCGTAACATTTTCTTGTTCTTTTCAAATAAAATTAGACAAGCCCACAAAATAAGCCGCCCTTATTAAGTAGAAACAGGCTATCATTATGATGATGGAGACCTACCCATTCCAAAAAATCAACAAAGCCTTCTTTTCTAAACCACGCTAATTTTGTGAGACGGTACTCTAAGTTTTTTTGCTCTGAAGTGAAGCATCCCAACGCGCCAAAAAACTATCCGATTGCGCCAACAGAAAGATTAGGGAATGTAATTTAGAAATGATCTGTTAGCTTGGTACTTAGAAGCGAAAAAAGGAAAACTTAACTTCATCATTTAGTTTTTTAAAATTAGCTAGAGAAAATGACTGTAAGAAAATACCCTGTAGGACAAGATGTTGCGGCTTGTTGCACACTTTTAGATGTAGACGTAGAGACCGTGCTTCAAAAGTCCGGGCTTAAGTTCAATGCCAACGACATCATAGATGCGAGCTTAACAGCCGAACAATGCTTTAACTTTCTATATGCCGTTATAGCTGAATATGGACAAGACGACTTTCACATAAAACTTGCTAACGGGTATGTAAAATCTCCAATCGGTGCGGCCCACATGGGTTTTGTTGCAAGTGCAACGATTGCTGATGGGATAGGGCGAATTTCTAAAATAAAACCAACAATGGCACCCACGCTCTGGGATTTTCAAAACACCTCTGAAGGGTTGCAACTCAAACTCCATGAGGGCCATCCAAAATACCCAGTAAATGGCTTTGGCGAGATCATGTCATTTATTTGGATTGTTAAATCATGCAGAAAATACTCATTACAAAACATAAAACCTCAGCGCATCGTTATTTCATCTGATATCACTTACAAAGATGGAATTGAAACTGACCTTCAATGCAAAATTGAGGTTTCATCTCATAACCTACTTGAATTTGATGCTGAAACTGCCGCCTTGCCGCTCATTACCAATTGTGACTTCATTGCTAAAGCAGTTGATCAAGAGACATCCAAACGCCTATCGCAAATATCAATGCCACAAAAAGTATCCATGCAAGCAGAGCAATCCATAAGGCGCATCCTTGCGTCTGGCAATGTGACCGCTGAGCGCATTTCTACTGAACTAGCGATGAGCAAGCGTACCTTTGAAAGACGCTTAAATGAAGAAGGCATCACCTTCCGCAAATTGCTGGAAGGGATCAAAGCCGAACTTGCTTTAGAATATTTATCTGATCAGACTTTTTCAGTCCCCGAAATCAGCTTCATGTTAGGTTTTGAAGAACCAAACTCCTTCTTCAGGGCTTTTAAAAGATGGCATGGCTCCACACCAAATCAAATCAGATCATCAATTAAGAACTCTCACATAAACTAATTATTTTATATCAAAAAAATGGTCGAGGATTGATCGTAATCGACCAGATGGTTTCACTCGCATATGTTTATCGTACAGTGAGTGGAAATTGTCTTGTGATCCAAGAGTAATTTGATCATGAATATATTTAGACTATATTGTGAAGATAAAAATTGGTGGATAATTTCGTTCACTCCGTTCAAAACTGAAAGAAGCTACAGTTTCAAAGGGGAAACGTGTCAATTACGTTCGAAATACTCGCCACCCGTGCAAATTTTTACTGGCTAAAGGAAAAGGATTAATACAAATGACTGCTGCAGCAATTATCAAAAATAAAGGTTCTAACGTTTATACTGTTCTTCCCCAAACCTTGATTATTGATGCCGTCAAGATACTTTGGGATGGAGGTGTCGGAACTGTCGTTGTTTCTGAAGACGAGAATCATATCAACGGTATTTTGTCGGAACGTGACATTGTTCGCGCCCTAGGTGAAAGTGGGCCAGATTGTCTTAATTTACCAGTAAGCACAATTATGACACGCGAAGTTAAAACCTGCACATCTACGGACAAGGCAATTGCCATTATGGGTATGATGAATCAACACCGCATCCGCCACGTACCCGTCGTTGATGATGGAAAAATGGTGGGACTCATCAGCATGGGTGATATCGTCAAACGTCGTCTTGATGAGGTGGAAGCCGATGCCAGTGCAATGCTCGAATACATTAATAAAGCGTGATTACGGGTTTGGTATACAAAAAGACCATTAGTCTGAAAGTATCCTAATTGGCCAAAAATTAGCACATAAGGGTAATTCACTTAGGGGGAGCAATGGGGTTGAAAGTTTAACCGGACACCAGTGCCCCTCGACCTGATAGAGGGGGAAAAAGGTGGCGATCCCAAGAGGATTCGAACCTCTGACCTACGGATTAGAAATCCGTTGCTCTATCCAGCTGAGCTATGGGACCATACCTAAAGGGAAGCTGAGGATAGAAAAAGCTCCCCGAAACTTAAAAACTACTTAACCCGATTGTAAGCGTAATTATCGGCGTAGTTACGAATTTTGACCTTGCGAGGTTTGGGTTCGATCACTTGATATGTCAGGCCTTTGCGTTCAGCAAAAGCAATGGCAGATTCTTTGCTCTCAAATTTCATTTTCACTTGGTCATAAGTGGTCGATCCGCCGACCCAGCCCATAAGACTGTCAGCTTGTTTGCCGGAGGTTGATTCAAACTCCAACAGCCATTTACAGGCCCCACCACCGCTACCAGTTTGCATAGCACTTTGTGTTGGTTGATAAATGCGTACTTCCATGATTGACCTACTCTTCATAGTTTAACGAAGAAGTGGTCGGGGTGGAGAGATTCGAACTCCCGACATCCTGCTCCCAAAGCAGGCGCGCTACCAGACTGCGCTACACCCCGTCACATCTTGTTAGATGACTTACTGTATAATAGCCGTGTCATCAATCCGCTATTTCAATTTTCATCATTTTCCGTAAAAAAAGATGAAAACCAGTCTAGAAGAGTTGTGGGTTCTATACGGTTTGAAATTGGATTGCAATCACTTGATCGTATATTTTTTACTTTTTTATTGATGAAATAATTTACAAACAATAACGGCTATAAAAACTAAAAATTTTGCCGAGTTCTTTTTAAAATCACCATATGGAACAATCCCACAGCCCCACCTCCAAAAATTAAAAACTCAGAGAGAAGTGAATGAAATGTATAAAGTTCATGGTTTGATAAAATCCAATGTAAACAAGCATGTACAATGAGGAATATATCAACCCCTATTTGAGAGCGTAACCGAATATGAATAGACTGATGCCCAACGAGCCATATTAATATGGCAAAAAGTGGAATATGTAACGCGACAAAAACCACGTATGCTAAGTCATCAGCCAACTGATTTAAAAAAGGAAGTAATCTCCATTCTGATTGGGCTACCGCATCTAACTCATGGCATATCAAGAGTGCAAACCCGGTAAAGAAGACAAGCTCGCTATAGTTTTTTGCTTTGCTCATTGATAAGTTTTCGCTCATTTCCCTACACACTCCCCATTAAAGCCTAAACATAAGAAAAGACTATTTTTAACTTATCCACGTTCTCAGACACATATGTGTCATAAAAAAACTGTAAGATCATAACACTAACTTTGTGATATTATGCAAGCAGTTCCAAACCAATATATTTCCAAGGAAAAACAATGACATACCTGGAAAATCGCACTTTTGACCAAATCTCCATTGGTGATTCGGCTTCTCTGGTACGTACCCTGTCACAAAGCGATATTGAGCTATTCGCAGTCATGTCTGGCGATGTTAATCCCGCTCATTTAGACGAAGAATATGCCCGAAAAGAAATTTTCCATAAAGTTATTGCCCATGGAATGTGGGGCGGTGCGTTGATTTCCTCGGTTTTAGGCACCACCCTGCCCGGTCCTGGTACCATTTACATTGGGCAAACCCTCAATTTTTTACGCCCGGTGGGACTCGGTGATGAAATTACCGTAACCCTGACCGCGAAAGAAAAAGACGAGAAGAAAAAGATTATCGTTTTTGATTGCTCCTGCGTAAACCAAACCGGTAAGCCTGTTATTGAAGGAAGTGCCAAGGTTTTGGCACCAACAACAAAAATCAAAACCAAACGCCCCGTTTTGCCCGAAGTATTTCTCCATGATTCGGGTTCAAAATTACGTTCGCTTATTGAAAAAGCTGATGGCATGGCCCCTATAAGGACTACCTTTGCTCATCCTGTTCATGATTATTCCTTCTTAGGCATTGCTGAAGCTGCAAGGGCTGGTTTCATTGAACCTATCCTCATTGGGCCTGAAGAGCGTATCCGTGCGGCTGCAGAAAAAGCCAGTATTGATATTAAAGGTTTCCCAATCATACCAACTAATCACAGCCATAACTCTGCTGAAGCCGCTGTGAAGATGGCTAGGGCTGGTGAAGCAGACTCTATTGTGATGAGTTCTCGATATCTAAATGAGATCATGGATGCCGCTCAAACCCGCAAAAGCGGAATTCGCACTGATCGCGTGATGAGCCATGTTTCAATTGTCGATATGCCGTTTTATCAACGCCCCCTTTTGGTGAGCGATGCCTATATAAATACGGACCCTAATATCAACGAACAGAAAGATATTATCGAAAATGCCGTTGAGTTAGCTCAAGCTATGGGACTTGAAACACCGAACGTTGCTCTCTTGGCCTCTACTCACGTAATTGATACCCGCCTTCCTTCCACTGTCGAGGCAGCAGCTCTTTGTAAAATGGCAGACAGGGGACAGATTAAAGGTGGAATCGTCGAAGGCCCTATGACCTACGATATGGCGATTTCAGAAATTGCTGCTGAACAAAAAGGCGTTTATTCCCCCGTTTGTGGTGCAACAGATATCGCAATTTGTCCCAACCTTGAAGCGGCCCACCTTCTTATCAGACAACTCACCTCTCAATCGCATACCCAAGCCGCTAGCATTGTTCTTGGTGGTCGGGTTCCAATAATCTTGCCAAGCCGAGGGGATGAAGCTACACCCCGCCTTGCATCGCATGCTCTTGCCGTTCTCATGGCTGCAAAACGCCGTGGTGAATTTTAAGAAGGGAAAACCCGCATAATGGAACCTATCAATTTAATGGGGCGCAAAGCCTTAGTGGTTGGTATTGCAAACGAAAAAAGTTTAGCAGCAGCAGTTGCACGTCATTTACGAGCAGCAGGAGCCGATTTAGCATTTACCTACCGAAGTGAACGCACCCGTCCCCATGTAGAACCTTTTGCCAAAGAAATAGGTGCCGAATTTTGCATGGCTTGTGATATTGCAGACCCAAAACAAATGAAGAAGTTATTCAAGCGTTTGAAAAAGCGCTGGAATGGGATCGATATCATCTTCCACGCCATTGGAGCAGCCCCCAAGGAAGATCTCAAAGGGAAATTGATTAATTGTTCTGCGGCAGGTTTTACCCAAGCCATGGATACCTCGGTGTTTTCCTTTATCCGCCTTGCCAGAATGTCTGAACCTATGATGTCCAATGGCGGCTCTCTCCTCACCCTTACCTTCTATGGGGCAGACAGAGTTGTTGACCATTACAATGTTATGGGCCCTGCGAAAGCTGCTCTTCAAACAAGTGTCCAATACTTAGCCCATGAATTAGGGCCGAATGGCATCAGAGTGAATGCTATATCAGCCGGTCCTGTGAAAACTCGGGCTTCATCAGGTATTGTCCACTTTGATAAACTGATTCACGAAGTCGAGACCAAGGCCCCTCTGCGCAGAACAATCGAAGCAGATGAAGTTGGTAGGGCTGCTCTCTTCCTTTTAAGCGACTATGCCTCAGGAATAACAGGGGAAATTATGCATGTTGATGCTGGTCACCATATTGCCGGGATGATCTTCGACGACGATTAAGTAGTTCGCCATTGAGTAGGTTTGTTTCAAACTTGATTGGACTTTCCGTGTTGATAGACTCGTATCTAGGAACATTGTAAGGTTCAAAATTCTTATATGTTTGAAAGGTACCCCCTTGATGGCTGAGAAGCACGTTCAGAGGAAACTTGCTGCAATCATTGCTGCAGATATGGTCGGCTTCAGCAGCCAGATGCAGGCTGACGAAGTTGGGACGTTCGAACGGTTAAAGCTTATTCATAGTGAGCTGATCGAACCTGTCGTTTCCCTTCATAGCGGGCGTATTTTCAAGACCATGGGGGATGGTTTTTTGGCTGAATTCTCCAGTGCAATTGACGCCTTAAACTGTGCTGTTGCAATTCAAAGAGCGATCGCTGTGCGCAACAAACCCTTACAAGACCATGACCAAACCTTGTGGCGCATTGGCATCAACATGGGGGATGTCATTGTTGATGGTGATGATATCTTTGGTGATGGCGTTAATATTGCGGCACGGCTTGAGCCTCTCGCTGAATCAGGTGGAATTGTAATTCCTGATACTATTTATACTGAACTCAAAAACAAAGTTGATGTGAATTTTGAACCCCTTGGCCGCAAAAAATTAAAAAATATATCTGAAGCTATCGATATTTTTCGCGTTGCGGAAAAAGACGCATCATTGCGTACTCTTGCTTCCAGAAATACTGCGAAAAAGCATGGTGGATCAGATCATTCGTTGGTCATTTTACCCTTTGACAACATGAGTGCAGACCCAGAACAAGATCATCTTGGAGATGGGATTACGGAAGACCTGATTTCATCTCTATCGCAGATTGGGCACCTGAAAGTTGTCTCACGGAACTCCGCTTTCACCTATAAAAACCGTACCGTATCAGCCCAAGATGTAGGGCATGAACTCAATGCACGTTACGTCATGACAGGTAGCCTACGTAAATCGGGAAATAGGATACGCATAACCGCGCAATTAACTGATACTAAAACAGAAACACACCTCTGGACGGCCAGATATGATCGCGAACTTGAGGATATTTTTGCTGTTCAAGATGAGATCACTCTGACCATCGCAACCGCCTTGCAAGTTGAACTAACCGAAGGCGAACAGGCCAAGCTACGCTATACGACGACAGACAACGTCAAAGCCTGGACGCTTTTCATTCGTGGGCTGAGCTTATTTCGTACGGTTAGTGCTGACACTTATCGTCGCGCCCGCAAATGTTTCGAGGAAGCATTGGTAGAAGAGCAAAATTCGGCCCAAATTCATGCGATGCTTGCTTGTGTCCATGCTATTGAGGGGCGGTTTTATTGGACCTCTGATCAAGAGAAATCTCTTCGACTAGCGAAGGAAAATGCCGATCGTGCACTCTCCATTGCTGAGGACAATGCAGACGCCTGGGGAGCTCTAGGATATTGGCATATGGCTGAACTGCGTCTCGACGAGGCCGTTTCAGCCTTCTCAAGGGCAGTTGAGCTTGAACCTGATCATGCTGATCTTCACGCCCTAAATGCTTTGGCGTTAACTTTTGCTGAAAGACCAGATGAGGCGATTCTCGAAGTCGAAAAGGCTATACGCCTCAATCCCATTGACCCAGGGTGGTATCGTGGGGTGCTTGGTCATGCCTATAGATATGCTGGCCGTTTTGAGGATTCTCTCTTGATTCTTTCAGAATATAACCAGCAAAGTCCCGGTTTTGGCCTTGTTGACATAGTACTGACTTATGCTGATATGGGTGATGGAGAAAAAGCGCGCATTTATGCTCAAGAACTTCTTTCAAAGCGCCCCGATTTCACCATCGCGAACTGGGAACTAACGCAAAACTGTCTAAACCCCCAGCGCCTCTCTGATGATCGACAATCTTTGCTCGACGCAGGGCTCCCGTAGACGGCTAGAGTTGATATTGCCTATCATTCCTTAAGTTCCAAAAATGGAGAGATAAGCTCTATCCAACGATAAATATATTTCATGGTTGCTTCTGAATCAGCACCATAACTATCTTGAATAACTAACCCCCGCATCAAGCTTCGGTTCATGGTCATGAGAATTTTAACGTCCTCTTGATTACCCGTCTTGGAGCGATAAATCTCCACTGCCTGCTGATCTAAGGCTTCATTCCATTTCTGCAGCTTTTCTGAAAGTCTTTCTTGGAGTTTTAAGTCAGTTCGTGACGCAATTAGAATTTCAAGTAGAGCACGATAAGCCCCTGTGTATATAAGCTTCTTCCAGGGGAGAAGAATGGCTTCTTCAATCGATTTAGGCTTGTCTTTTTCTTGCGAAGGCAACGTAAAGGGGCGCTCTAACAACCTGTCAGCTGTAGCAACCATCATGTCTTCTTTGCTAGGAAAATGATGCTGCAAGGCTCCTTTAGAAAAACCCGACAGCTTGGCTACCTGATTAAGCGAGGTTTCTCCGTAGCCATACTCAATCAAACTGTTGATTGTTGCATCACAAATAGCAGCCCTTGCCCTTAGGCTTTTTGCTTGTTGTTTCCCTAATTCTTCGACTTCCGCCATACCATAGGCCCTAACTCAACTTGACAATTTTGTCACCTTAACATAAAAACAATCCATCCGTAAGGCTTTTTTATTTCCATAAGCTCAGCAAAGGAACTTCTATAATGGCAATTCAATATACAGATGGTGATAACCCATTTGATTTTGATCAACGCTATCAAGGGCCTTTCTATACTGACGATCATCATGCATGGCGTGCTTCACTTCGAGCTTTTGTTGACAAAGAAATTATGCCCCATGTTGATGAATGGGACGAAGCTGGCGGCTTTCCCCGAGAACTTTACAAAAAAGCGGCAGAAGTTGGTTTGCTGGGTATTGGATATCCGGAAGAGTTTGGGGGTACCCCTGTTGATGATGAATTTTTCCTTATCGTAACAGCCGAGGAAATGGCACGTTGTAGTTCTGGAGGGATTAATGCCAGTCTTTTGGTTCACAATATCGGCCTCCCCCCTGTTCTGGCTATTGGGTCAGAGGAGATGAAGCGGCGTGTAGCCCCTGAAGTTTTGTCAGGTGAGAAGATTCACGCTCTCGCCATTACAGAACCTTTCGGTGGTTCTGACGTTGCTAACCTGAAAACCCGTGCAGTCCTTGATGGTGATGATTACGTCGTCAATGGTTCTAAGATATTCATCACAAGCGGTATGAGGGCTGATTATTATACCGTGGCTGTTCGCACAGGAGGTGAAGGCGCGGGAGGTGTTTCACTACTTCTTATTGAACGTGACAGATTAGGTTTTACTCGTACATCATTGAAAAAACAAGGTTGGTGGGCTTCTGATACAGCAACTATGTACTTTGATGACGTCAGAGTTCCAAAAGAAAATCTTATCGGAAAAGAGAATAGCGGCTTCATCGGCATTATGAAGAATTTCAATAACGAACGATTATGGATGGCGGCAAGCTCAAACGGATTAGCTCGTGTTTGTTTAGAAGATGCCCTAGCCTGGGCTCGTGAACGCCATACATTTGGCAAACGCCTCGCAGACCATCAGGTCATTCGCCATAAATTTGCTGAAATGGCCCGAAAAATAAACGCGACACAAGCTTACCTTGAGCAATGCGCTCTTCGGGTTCATGCAGGTGAAAGCCCTGTCGCTGACCTCTCCCTCCTTAAAGTTCAATCCACTTTGACCATGGAGTTCTGTGCACGTGAAGCCATGCAAATTCTAGGTGGTTCAGGTTATATGCGCGGTTGTCGGGTGGAGCGAATTTACCGTGAAGTTCGCGTGATGGCAATTGGTGGGGGCTCTGAAGAAATTATGCGTGACTTAGCAGCCCGCCAGATGGGAGTTTAAGGCTATGACAGATATCATTCGTATAGCCAATTGCAGTGGCTTTTATGGCGATAAGCTTTCTGCTGCACTTGAAATGGTTGAAGGCGGGCCGATTGATGTTTTGACGGGTGATTACTTAGCCGAACTCACCATGTCGATCCTCTATAGCCAGAAGCTCAAAAATGAAGATACGGGCTATGTAGGGACTTTTTTAAAACAAGTGCGTCAAGTGATCGCCCCCTGCTTAGAGAAAAATATCAAAATAGTCTCCAACGCCGGAGGGCTTAACCCAAAGGCAATGGCAGAAGCTGTGAAGGCCATAGCCAAGGAATTAGGTTTAAAGGCTAAAGTTGCCTACATCGAGGGTGACGACCTGATCCCACGCCTTGATGAATTAGCCCAAGCCAATGAACCGTTGGCGAATATAGACACAGGCGAAGCTCTTAGTAGTTCAACGGATCAACCCGTAACAGCCAATGCCTACCTTGGGGCTTGGGGGATCAAAGAGGCTTTAGACCAAGGGGCTGATATTGTTATTTGTCCTCGGGTTACAGATGCCGCTGTCGTCATCGGCCCAGCAGCATGGAAATATAACTGGCAACGTACTGATTATGATGCTTTAGCAGGCGCACTAGCTGCGGGACATATCATTGAATGTGGTTGCCAGGCGACAGGTGGCAATTATTCCTTTTTCCAGGAAGTGCCGTGCTTTGAAAATATGGGCTATCCTATTGCTGAGATTGAAGAAGACGGCAGCTTCACCATTACAAAACACCCCGGTACTGGAGGTCTTGTTTCTGAAGGGACTGTCAAAGCCCAACTGCTTTATGAAATCTCATCGCCAGCTTACTTAAACCCTGACGTTATTGGTCACTTTGACACTTTGAGTATTGAGGAAACAGGACAAGACCGAGTTCGCGTTACCGGATGCCGGGGATCAACCCCTCCTCCCTCTCATAAGGTTTGCGTCAATACCGCTGGTGGTTACCGAAATGGTATGGAAATTTTGTTGACGGGTTTAGATGTTGAAGAGAAAGCCAAGGTTTTCACTAATGTTCTCTTCAACTCTGTTGGTGGGCGCGACAAGTTTGATTCTGTAACAGAACAGATTGTTCGCAGCGATAAAGAAAATCCCGCAACCAATGAAGAAGCCTTTGCCACCCTTCGTCTGACAGCGAAATCAAAAGACCCAAAATTGGTTGGACGGCTTTTCTCGGCAAAAGTTATTGAACTTGCCTTAGCCACCTTCCCAGGTTTTACAGCTAGGGATGGTGCAGGTTCAGGCGGTCCTTTTATTGTTCACTGGCCAGCTCTTGTGGATAGCAAATTCATCACTGAGAAAATGTATCTTGGTGGAAAGGTAACGGAAATTACCCCAACCAGTCAGCTGGATTTCGAAGATATCTATTATCAGAAAATTCCTGCAAAAATCCCTCCAGCCCCAACAGGTGAAACCACGACCATTCCCTTCGGGCGTCTTTATGGAACACGCTCTGGGGATAAAGGAGGTAACGCGAACTTAGGCATATGGGCAAAAACAGACGAAGCCTATGGTTTTCTTTATGAATTTCTCACTGTTAAAAAACTTAAAGAACTTCTACCCGATACAGCAGAATTTGGAATTGATCGCTATGAATTACCAAATATTAACTCCCTCAATTTCTTCATCCACGGTATTTTGGAGCAAGGTGTCTCTTCATCAACGCGCATCGACACCCAAGCGAAGACTCTTGGTGAGTACATTCGGGCAAAACATATTGAAGTACCTAAAGTTTTGGTTGGTAAATAAGAGTCCATCATTCTCGAGTAATCGGGTATGACGTGGCTTGTATTTCCTACCCCAAAAAGTCAGTCACAATCTGTAAAAATTCCCCAGGTTTTTCCGCATGGAGCCAATGCCCTGCCCCATGAATTTCTTCGAATTGGACTTGGGGGAACATTTTGCTAATGAGCTTGTGGTGAGATTTTTTGACGTAAGTTGATTTACCTCCTGAAACAAACAATGTCGGCCCCTGATAATGGCGTCCGGCAGTTTCAGCAGGAAAAGTTGAGAAATCATCCATTCCAGTCTCAAGAGCATCTAAATTAATGCGCCAGCGCAGGGAATTTCCTGTGGTTTCTAAGTTTTGCATCAAGAAGGCACGAACAGCAGCTTCAGGAACGACAGGCTTCAATTTTTCTTCAACTTCACTGCGACGGGATAAAGATGAAACATCAATAGCTTGCATCGCTTTGATATACGATTTGAGTGATGGAGGGTAGGTAACCGGCGCAATATCCGCTGCGATTAACTTCCCAACTCGGTCTGGATGTTCTAATGCCAAGACCATGGCAACTTTCCCGCCTAAGCTATGGCCAAGAACAGCAGGCTTTCCTAACCGGTGATGATCAATAAAATGCACTAAATCTCCTGCCATTTCGGTTAGAACCATTGAACTTGACCAAGGTGAGGCACCATGGTTGCGGAGATCAACTGTAATTACTCGATGGCTCTGGGCTAGTTTTTTAGCAATTCCCGTCCAATTGCTAACCGAGCCAAATAACCCATGCATTACGATTATTGGCTCACCAGCCCCAAATTCTTTGTGAGATAATTTTAGCATTTTTATGATCTTTAGTATGAATGAATGAAGACTAGGATTATCTTATAGATTAATATGACTTAGGATTTTTGCAATTTATCAAACATAAGATTATACAGAAGCATAAAAATATAAACCAAACGCTGGGTAATTACAGATGAAGCTAGATGAAAATCAGAATGCTGATTTAACGAAGGGTGAAGCCGTTGGTAATGCGGAGCCAGCCCCTCAAGAGGTTCTTATAGAAACCTCTGGTTCATCTTCTGTGACAGTCCCCGATGGTTTCAAATTAACTGATGCTGAATTTAATCGTGACGGCAGTGACCTTGTCCTGGAACAAGGCGACACAGCTTTAGTCTTAAGAGATTATTTTGGCACTGATAATCCCCCAGAAATTTCGACCCCAGACGGCATTGTTATTTCTGGCGACCTAGCTAACAGCTTAGCCGGCCCCCTTGCCCCTGCCCAAGTAGCACAAGCTTCTCCCACCGCTGGCGCTGAAGCAATTGGTTCTGTTGAAAATACAACAGGCACAGCTTCCGCTGTCCGAGCTGATGGTACGGAAGTTAATCTTCAAGCAGGAGACCCTGTTTTCCAAGGTGATATCATTCGCACAGGTGCGGATTCATCAGTAGGCGTTGTCTTTGTTGATAACACCACCTTTGCTCTTGCTGATGACGGTGAGATGACCCTGGACGAAATGGTTTACGATCCTGGCACCCAGGAAGGCTCCGCCCAAATCTCTATGGTCAAAGGTGTGTTTAGCTTTGTCTCCGGTCAAATAGCAAAAACCGGCGCTGATGCTATGACCTTGACAACTCCTGTCGCCACCATTGGTATTCGAGGAACGGCAGGTAGCGGGACAATCTCAGAAAGCGCTCCCTTAAGTATTGTTCTCACCGCAGAACCCGATGGGTCAATTGGTGAAATTACCGTCACCAACGCTGCTGGTGTTGTGGTTTTGAACCAACCCTTCCAAGCTACTTCTGTCGCAAGCTTTAACGCCCCGCCGAACCAAGTCTTCACCATGACGGTAGCGCAATTTAACAACACTTTCAGCTCTGTAACCCAAAGCCTCCCTCCCCAACCGACTGGAAACGAAGGTGCACAAGCAGCAGCGGAAGCTGAAGCGACAGCAGAAGCTGAAGCAGCAACGGCTGAGGCTGAGGCTGAGGCTGAGGCGGAAGCAGAGGCAGCGGCGGCTGAAGCAGAAGCTGAATTAGCGGCTGCGGAAGCTGAGGCCGAAGCGGAAGCTGCACGAGCAGCAGAAGCAGAGGCTGAATTAGCGGCTGCAGAGGCGGAAGCAGCAGCAGAAGCTGAGCTAGCAGCAGCGGAAGCAGAGGCAGCAGCACAAGGTGAAGGAGAAGGTGACGGTCTTGGCGATGGTACAGGAGAGCCAACTGGAGATGGCCCTCTTGGTGATGGTGGACCTGACGGTGATATTGGGGCCCCTCCTCCCCCACCACCACCTCCCCCAGGTGGATTTGGTGGTGGTTTCGGGCCTGGGTTTGATGGCGGATTCGGAGGTGGTTTCGGGCCTGGGTTTGACGGTGGTTTTGGTGGTGATTTCGATGATGGGCCAGACTTTGGTTTTGATGACGACGATTTCGGCGGCGGAGACGATGATGACGATGACTTTTTTGCTGGACCAATTGACGGAGAAGACGATGACCTAGGTATTATAAGTACGCTAACCACTCCAGGAACTTTAAACGGTGGGTCTAAGGATGATTTTTTACACGCCACTTCAGAGGGTACAGCAGGAACATACTCTCTCTTAGGCCATGGTGGGAATGATCATCTTTTTGGTGCCGCTGGAGTTTTTAATCAGGTCATCAAGAATGACCTTTACGGAGGAAGTGGTAATGATGTTCTTATTGGTGGCGACAACTATGCAACAAACACCCTAAATGGTGGCTCAGGAAACGATAGTCTTATAGGTGGGAACACGAACGCAGATAACCTCCTTTATGGCGGAGATGGCAATGACGTTCTAACAGGGGGGAATTATTCTGCAACTAATCAAATGTATGGTGATGCTGGTGCCGACACCCTATACGGCGGTGATGCCGTTGATACACTCGTTGGAGGTACTGGAAATGATTCACTTGATGGCGGGGATGGCTCTTCTGACGTCGTGATATACGCTAATGCCTCTAGCGGATATAATATTTCTTCCGATGGTACGGGAAAAATTCTTGTTACAGATACGGATACAGCAGCTGTTGATGAAGGCACAGATACCCTTAGCAATGTAGAAGAAATCAAGTTCACCGACAGTACTTTTTCTACGGCTGTATCAGGAGTCAATGTAACCATTACAGGAAGCACAGGCAACGATACTATTAATATTGCTGGTGGTGTAATGAGCATAGACGGCAACTCAGGGACCGATACTCTAACTCTCAGCGGGGTAAGCAACACTGTTACGGCGTCAAATTTCTCTAGGCTCAGGACTCATTAAATCCACCATATGACAATTGCAGCAATGCATATTGCGGAGAAGAAGGTGTGAGCACATCGGTCGTAACGTGTTGCGATA
>JAPHRK010000037.1 GCA_026196105.1 Rhodospirillales bacterium
ACCTCCAAGATACTTCTTCGCCCACTCCATGTTGAGGGGTTCACTCGTGCAACTGCCCGTACTCAAATTTACTCGTAATAATTTTCTAGCCCATGCCATATTAAAGCCTCCCTAGATTATGCTTGCGCCTGAGCGCCAGTGTCGGTTTTAGCGGCCCATGCCTCTGCTCTTGAGAGACCGGTAGCGTCAGCATCCGTATAGGTGATTGCACCTGTTGGACATGCGCTTACACATGCGGGGTCGCCACCACAAAGGTCACACTTAGAGACTTTGCCAGTTGCTTGATTATAGTTCACTGTGCCGAATGGACAGGCAATGGTGCAGACCTTACAGCCAACGCAGGTAGCGGCATTAACCACTTTAGCACCGGTGTCACCATTTACATTAATGGCATCTACTGGGCAGGCTTTCTGACACCATGCATCTGCACATTGGGTACAGGTGTAAGGCACAAAGCGTGCTTGCTCATCAAAGACAAAAACTTTGATACGTGATTTAGCAGGATTAAAGGTACCGCTTTCCTCATAAGAACAGGCCATTTCGCACTGCTTACAAGCGGTGCATTTGCCGGGATCGATATTAAGTGATTTTTGCATCGGTTCTCCCCGTTTCACTAATACTTACTTTGAATTGCCTCAATAGAAATGACGCAATGAAATTATTCGTTATGGCAAAAGGCTTACAATTGGGAAGTTATGCTAACGGCTTCTAAGTCCCCACTTAAAAATGAAGACCCGCAACATAGCTTTTCTAATTGGGACATCCCTTATATTTGGATAGTTCCCCAACGTCTCCCTTGTACAACCCCAGAGTGAGGCCACACCTTTCCATAGTCGAGCGGGTATTAAGCCCCCTTTTTCATATGAAAAACAATAGTGTTTTTAAAAAACTATCCGAAAGTACAATCAATAACAGCCAAGTTTAGATTTGCCGACGTCGACAACAAACTAAAGTAGAGTCATCAAAGGGGGGGGTGTTTCGTGTCCGTTAGGAAACTGGAGAGAAAATCTCCAGCATTAACAGCTTCACTACTTGTGCTTAAAACCTGTTAAAAATAAGTCGCAGCATCTGCTCGGCCGATAATTTCACCGCTAGCATCAGGGTTCTCAACAATGCCATCGCTATAAAGAACCAACATTGAATCAGCAGGAACGGAGAGCTCCCACTGGTTATAATGCTCCACTGACAATACTTAAAGGAAGGCCCTTTCCTTCACCCATTTGTGCCACTCCCGTAACAACGGGAGGTGGCGCCCCTTCTGTTGGAAAGTATTTCCCAAATTTGACTTTATTGTTAGCCAATAATTTTTTCTATAGCTTCAAGACTTTGATCATCAACCTCTATGAAAGCATGGATAGCTTTGTCATTTGCAGCCAAAGTCCGCCCTTCTAAATTACCAAGCTTAGGTTGTTCAAGTTTGAAGGTCGTCCCGCTCTCAACAGGGAAAGTGCCTCCATCAAAAACAACAGCCCCTACCCTAGAGATTTCTTGTAAGAGTGCGGCGTATTCTTTGCCATCAGAAGTGGTTACCTTACAGGCTAGGTTGACAGTAAAACGCTCACTAAGATGTTTGTCTTGGCTACTCTCAATCAGTGCAACAAGGCGATCATACATACCTTGAATCCCTTCCCTAACCGAGCTAACCATTTCTAACTCTTCTTCAGCACCTCTCTTCGCTTCCATAGACGCTTTATTAACATCAGCAATTAGGGTTGATACTTCCTGAGTTCCAGTTGAAGCCTCATCAACATTACGGGCAATCTCATTCGTAGCAGCCCCTTGTTCTTCAACAGCAGAGGCAATGCTATTGGCAATCGAGTCAATATCACGAATAATCCCACTAATACCATCGATCGCTGTAACAGATTCATTCGTTGCAGCCTGCATACCGCCAACCTGACTACTAATTTCCTCAGTAGCTTTAGCCGTTTGATTTGCTAGGTTTTTCACTTCAGAAGCAACGACAGCAAACCCTTTGCCAGCATCTCCCGCCCGAGCTGCTTCAATCGTCGCATTAAGCGCTAAGAGATTTGTTTGTTCCGCAATATCATTGATAAGATTAACAACATCACCGATCTTCCCTGCGGCTTCTGCTAACCCTTGAATTTTTTCATTCGTCTCATCTGCATCAATAACAGCACGCCCGGCAATTTCAGAAGAAGTCAGAACTTGCTGACTGATCTCCCCGATTGAGCTGGTTAATTCTTCTGCAGCGGCCGCAACGGTTTGAACATTGGCGGTTGCTTCTTCAGAAGCTGTAGCCACACTAGAACTCATCTCACTGGAGCTAGAAGCAAGTTCTGCAAGGCCCTGTGATGATTGTTGCATTTGTTTCGATTGAGTAATAACCGAGGTAACCGCCCCTTCGATCTCATCTTTCATCGCATTGTTCAACGAAGCGATTTCACTGGCAACTTTTCTTTGGTTGCGTCTTGCTGTCTGTTCCTGTTCACGAGTCATTTGGCGGACTTTTATCGCGTTTTCTTTAAAGACCTGAACAGCACCAGCCATATCACCGATTTCATCACCACGATCCATACCTGGAATTTCTGTTTCTAGGGCTCCTGAAGACAATTCCCCCATCGCCACATTCATAGAATTAATCGGAGAACTGATTGACTTGGCAAAAAAGAAGCCAATGATTGCAATAACCAAAGCAACAGCTAAAGTAACAATCGCTAACTGTATCCCCATGGCAATTACTGGTTCTTTAACTTCAGCCAAATCAATTTCAACAAGAGTAGCCCATTTAACCCCAAGAAAATCAATGATTTCATAAGCAGAAAGAACTTGAGTACCTAGGTAGTCAATCCCAAGCATGACACCACTTTCCCCAAGAAGAGCTTTTTTGACTGCTTCAGTTTCTGCTTTGGTTTTAAGGATTGTACTCTCTTTTGAATAACGAGAATCGCTTCGCATCAAGAAATCTTTACCGACTAAGTAAGCTTCTCCTGTCTCACCCAATCCAGCTTTACTTTGCATGATGTCGTTAATGTTACTAATGGGCATCTGGAAAACTAAGAAACCATGTTTTTTGCCTTCATGATCAAAAATCGGTGAGGCAATAAAACTTGCTGCCGCTCCCCCAGAAGGCTCATAAGGCGCGAAATCAGAAAAGGCTATAGTGCCTTTTTTGAAATTAGCACTTATGTCACGAGCAACTTTACCGAGGTCTGAATCTTTATATTTTCCTTTTAAAACGTCTGTTGCAAAATCCAGTTCTTTGTACACCGAGTAAGCAACTTTACCTTCATGATTAACTAAGAAGACATCGTAATACTCTCTTTCTTCCAAAAAGGCTCGGAACCATGGATGGTATTTCGCGTGTGCTTTACTGTAAGCAGACCCATCAGGAGCAACATCTAGCTTATGCTTCTCACCAACTGCATTCGGGTTTTCTTTAATGTATAGGCGCTGAAGCTCAGCCGTAACGTCTTTACCAGATTTGGCAATTTCATCCCATCCATTCTCAAATGCTTCTAAGGCATCAATGGTCATATGGTTATCAGCAAGAGTTTGGACATCCTGGCGGATTGAATCCAGATAGCCCGTCAATTCATGAACACGGCCTACTTTAACCGCGACCAAGCTGTTAAAAGCAGAATCTTCAAGAGCTTGTTCAGATTGAACAAATGAAATAATCCCCGTTAGAACTGCTGATAAAATAGCTAATACAACGATGACGATTGGAAGTTTTGCTGAAATTTTCATACCCAATAGTTCCTTATTATTATACGCAACCTTTGCCAGAGTACTTTATGTATGAAATTCAATCTTTAATGATTAAAATTCTAACATCGATCATAACATAAGTTGAATTCTAAAATTTTAGAATACACATTTTGATTATAGTTAATCTATTGTGTCTATTTTTTGACCGTTGCTAAAAATTAAACTCTTAAGCAATATCAGCTTTGATATATCGGTAACAAAAAAAGAAACATAGAATAGGTATCGGAACGCTATTCAAATTATTTTCGCTCTTTGGCTTATTCTATGCTGAGCAATTTCAAAACAGACAAAAAAGGGCTACCCAGTTATGAGCAGCCCTTTTTTTTAAATATTTTCGCTGAATTTAGAAGCTTAGTGCTTCCGCCCGAACAACCAATGGCAGAGCCTTAACTTTTTCCAAGACGTCCATGCTGACGGCATCATCGACCTGGATAAGAGCAACAGCTTCACCGCCTTCACTGGCACGCCCTAAGTGGAAGGTCGCGATGTTCACGCCATTTTCACCAAGGGTTTGACCCAGTTGACCAATAAGACCAGGCTTATCTTCGTTTGTCAGGAAGAGCATGTTAGCTCCAACTTCAACTTCGACCGTAATGCCATTGAGCTCGACAATCCGAGGTTTTCCAGCGAATAAGGTACCTGAAACACTCCGGGTTTGAGCTTCTGTGGTCACCGTGAGTTTGATAAGGGTATGGTATTCCTCACATTTTTCGCGGGTAACTTCAGAAATATCAATGTCACGTTCTTTAGCGACGGCAGGGGCGCTGACCATGTTAACCCCTTCCATCATAGGACTTAGCAGTCCTTTGAGGACGATAGCTGAGAGAGGCTTGGTGTTAACTTCTGCGACATCACCTTGAAACTCAATCTCAACTTTTTTAAGTCCCGTTTGGGTAATCTGCCCTGCCAAGCTACCAACTTGTTCTGCAAGCAGCATATATGGAGCCAGCTTTGGCGCATCTTCAGCACTGACTGACGGCATGTTCAAAGCATTGGTCACCGCACCATCAAGCAAGTAATCAGAAAGTTGCTCGGCAACCTGGATCGCAACATTAACTTGAGCTTCCGTTGTTGACGCGCCCAAGTGAGGGGTTGCGATGACATTAGGATGCCCAAATAAGATGTTCTCTTTGGCTGGCTCTTGAGCAAACACATCAAGAGCAGCACCAGCAACTTTACCACTGTCGAGAGCTTCTTTGAGCGCTTCTTCGTCGATCAAACCACCACGCGCACAGTTAATGATGCGAACACCATCTTTAAGTTTGCCCATGGCATCAGCGCCAATAATATTGCGGGTGCTATCAGTCAAAGGAGTATGTAGAGAAATCACATCAGCACGGGCAAATAGCTCGTCCAACTCGACTTTTTCAACACCAATATCTTTCGCTCGCTCAGGTGATAGATAAGGGTCAAAGGCAATGACGCGCATTTTCAAGCCTTGGGCCCGGTCGCAAACTGTTGCCCCAATGTTACCAGCACCGATAACACCAAGGGTTTTGCCCATGATCTCTGTGCCCATGAATTTGGATTTTTCCCATTTACCGGCATGAGTAGATTCACTGGCCTGAGGAATTTGACGGCATAGAGCCATCATCATTGAAATGGCATGCTCAGCAGTGGTGATCGAGTTGCCGAACGGGGTATTCATCACCACAACGCCTTTAGCGGTTGCGGCGACTTTATCAATATTATCCGTACCGATGCCAGCTCGACCAATGACTTTTAAGTTGGTGGCTGCTTCAAAAATTTCGGCAGTTGCTTTGGTTGCTGAACGAATGGCAAGGCCATCATACTCACCAATGCAGGCTTTAAGTTCTTCCGGGCTCATGCCGGGCTTGTAGTCAACGTCGAGGCCACGGGCTTTAAAAATTTCTTCAGCCTTCGGGCTCATTTTGTCTGAAATTAATACTTTAGGCAAAGGTCTATCCTCCCAAGGATAAAAGGGATTCCCGGGCTACCTATAGAGGCAACACAGGAATCATCCTTACAATTTTTGGATTAAGCGTTTTCGGCTTCGAGCTCAGCAGCAGCCCAATCGAGCCACGGGAACAGAGCTTCAATATCTGATTGCTCCACGGTCGCACCTGCCCAGATACGCAAACCCGCAGGGGCATCACGATAAGCACCGATGTCGTAAGCAACGCCTTCGCTATCAAGCAAGCTCACCATCTTTTTAGCAGCCGCAGCTTGACCGTCAGCAGACAGCTTGGTGAACCAATCTGCGGTGATAACAATACAAACAGAGGTGCAAGAACGACTGGCTTCATCTTGTGCAAGGAAACCGGCCCAACCCGATTTACCAACCCAAGCGCTAATCGCAGCCATGTTGTCTTCTGAGCGCTTTTGCAGAGCTTTTTGCCCACCAATGCTCTCAGCCCACTTTAGGCCGTCAAGGGCATCTTCAACCGCAATCATGGAAGGCGTGTTGATGGTCGCTCCAGTGAAAATACCGCTAATCAATTTTCCAGCCTTGGTCAGGCGGAAGATTTTAGGCATCGGCCATGGTGGGTTGTAGCTTTCCAGGCGCTGTACAGCGCGAGGGCTCAACACGATCATACCGTGAGCCGCTTCACCGCCCATAACTTTCTGCCAAGACCATGTCACAACGTCGAGCTTATCCCAAGCCAAGTCCATGGCAAAGGCAGCAGAGGTTGCATCACAGATGGTCAAACCTTGACGGTCAGCAGCGATCCAGTCACCGTTTGGAACACAAACACCGGATGTAGTGCCGTTCCAGGTGAAAACAACGTCTCGGCTGAAATCAACTTTACTTAGATCAGGTAATTGTCCGTAGTCGGCTTTATGCGAGCGAACGTCATCAATTTTAAGCTGTTTAAGCACATCGGAAACCCAGCCAGAGCCGAAGCTTTCCCATGCTAACATATCAACGCCACGCGCACCGAGAAGCGACCAAAGAGCCATTTCTACAGCTCCGGTATCAGAACCGGGTACAATGCCGACAAGGTAATCATCGGGAATACCGAGAACAGCCTTTGAGCGGTCAATAACTTCTTTAAGTTTTGCCTTACCGGGTTTGGCCCGGTGAGAACGGCCTAAGCACGCGTCATTAAGCGCCTCGATTGAAAAACCGGGACGTTTGGCGCAAGGGCCTGATGAAAAATTAGGATTAGATGGCCGAACAGTCGGCTTTTGATTTGCGGATGTCATATATATTTCCTCCCATCCTCACAGATGAGCGCAACCCGTTGGGGGGCTGTGGCCCGCCGACGGTTCTAAGGAGAGATATGAAAAGAGTCAATCGAAGATATGCAATTTGGCAAAACTTTACGACTTGTCCGAACAAACCGTAAAACACTCATTCAACAGGTTTTATTCGAGAATAGAGCCCTTTTTCTTTCGTGCTTCAATTGCTTTAGTGAGTTGAGGAATAAGCTTCTTATGCCGTACATGAACAAAATGGAATGCTTTAGTTTTGCTGATATTTGGGAAAACGATTTGCAAGTCAAACCCTGAGAACATTCCCTTTTTCGCGCTTTTATAAACGGGATCTGCTAAAAAAGCACAATCGTACTCACCGCTTACTAAGCCGGATAACAAAGCAGCATTATCTTTCTTTTCAACAATTTGCACTCCCAGCTTACTCGCTTTTTCTGCTGCCCAAATAATTCCATTTGTGAGCCCTACTTTAACGCCTTGGAGTTCTTTTAGAGTTCGATACTTTCCACATTTCTCTTTAAGGCCACCAATATGGCCTGAAAATGTATATAATGGAGGCGGCACCCTGAGGAGATTGGGAAACTCTTTTTCTGCATTTGAAACCCGAATCATTTCAGCATCTAAGGTCCCCTTATTCACGGCGTATAATGTCCGCTTACTGGGAAGAGTGACAACCTTAGCCTCAATTCCAATAGATTTATAGATTTCTATGAGTATTGGGGCGAGGCGAGCAGAGGAATTGTGCCCTTCCATCATAGCAATTTCGAAGGCAGAAGTTGCTTTAGGGTTTAAGGACAAAGCACAGAGCAGTGCGAAAAACAAAGTACCCTTCCATGATATTCCCAAAAAAGCCATTAAATCCTTCTCTTTTGTCACAACCAAAAAGCTAGATCACATAATACTTTAGTATATATAAATTTCACTTAATATGGCATAACTAAGATCAAATAACTTTCATTTTTCTGCATGTTCATTCCTCAGACATGCTCGCATCTCTTGGATTCACCTGACGTTTTTCATAAGAAAAATACCAAACAACAAAGAGAACTAACGCCACACAAGGCCCCTCAACAGCAAAGGCATTAAACATTATGTCGTTTTCAGTTTCTGACACAGCTCCGATAGTTTCAGAAAGGAAAAACAAGGGCCGCAAACTAAATGCTGCCCCTACAAGGAACCCACCAATCAAATATTGGCTCAAGCTTTCCCATTTAAAAGCACAGAGAATAATTTGAGTGAAAACCGCCTTTATAAACAAAGGGAAGGCATACCAAATCCCATAAAAAACCAACGCAATTTCTGCCACTTGCTCTAGCCAACCCCGCATTGCCTCTACCGCGGCATCATCGCCACCTTCATAATAGACAAAATCAAAAAGACTCCCCATCTCAATCAAGATCATTTTGACTATTTCAGAAGTGGTGAAAATGGCATAGCCCATGATGGAAACAACAGCGGCAGAAACAATTGCTGCGCCAACAATCGCCCCAAAGAAACTCCTTAAAACAAAGCCATCCTTGCGGGTGGTTTTCGTCTCTGTTTGTTGCGAACTCATAAGCCGTAATACCAAGGTGCGAAGAAGCTGAAGACCAACCAAAGCCAAATGACAAGAGGAGTACCAGCTTTAATAAAATCGGAGAATTTATAATCTCCAGGCCCCAAGACCAGCAAACTTGTTTGGTAAGCTATAGGCGTCGCAAATGCACAGTTAGCAGCAAATACCACCGCGATCGCAAAGATCGTTGGATCAACGCCAAGAGCCTTCGCGATACCAATTCCAATGGGTGTGAAGAGGACGGCGGTTGTTTTGGCGCTAATTAAGTTTGCCAGAATTGCCACCAGAAGGAAAAATGCCGACAAAGCAACGGCTGGCCCGGCATCACCAAGGCTGTAGAGCATGAGATTGGCTAAGTACCCTGCCCCTCCTGTCACCTCCATAGCCGCCCCAAGCGCCAAGGCTGCTGCAATAGTGGTAATAACCTTGGAATCAACTGCTTGAGTGGCTTGTTTGAGGTTCATAACACCCGTTAAAACCATGGCGACAGCCCCCGCCATCGCCGCAGCGACAATTGGCAACAGACCAGAAGCGGCAACAGCCACTACAGCTACAAAAATCATCGTTGCCCGGCGAGCATGAATCTGCTTTGGCAGTTCCTCAGCGGACCATTCCAACAACACCATGTCCCGTTCAGCACGCAAAGCGTTGGCATCTTTAGGGTGGCCCTGCACCAGCAAAACATCCCCTGCCGCCAAACGAATATCAGTCATTCGGGAACGAGCCATTCGAGAGCGACGCTGAACCCCCGCGACTAAACAGTGGGTACGATAATGGAATTCGATCTGATTAAGAGTTTGCCCAATCATGCGTGATGCTGGAGTTACCATGACTTCAGCAATCATATGTTCCCCTTCTTTCCAGGGCTTCTGCTTGCCTGTTTCAGGATCAATGATATCGGGGACTTCTTCTGTCAACATCCCAGGGGTTTTCGTCAGGGCTTCATAGAATACTTTGCGCGTTGCGGCGACAATCAATACATCTCGTGGTTCAACCACATAATCCTCAAAAGGCGGTAATATTGTCTCACCATTATTCCTTTGAATAGATCGAACCGTAATATTTGGCAGAGCTTTAAAAATCCCTCCAAGGGCTTCTTCTCCAACTAAAGGAGAAGTTTTAGAAACTAAAATTTCAGCAATAAATTGCTTCCCTGTTCCACCGTTCGTTGCTTCTTCTCCTTCACGTGAAGGGAGCAACAGTGGAGCCACAAAAATAATATAAGCCAAACCCGCCCCTGCCATCACAAGCCCAGGAATAGTAAATTCAAAAAAACCAAGAGGATCTAAGCCGAGCTCAATCATAGCTGAAGAAACCAGCAAGTTGGTTCCTGAACCAATCAAGGTGGTCATCCCCCCAAGCACAGCAGCAAAAGATAGAGGCATCATAAATTTACTGGCAGGTCTACCCATTTTAGCTGCCATGGTTTGCATAATGGGAATGAAGATCACAACAACCGGAATATTATTCAAAAAAGCACTGGTTGAGGTGACAATGACCAGAACCATTAGCAAAGTCAGCAACAAGTGCCCTCGGCCTATTTTCAGCACAAACTGAGCACCGAATTCTAATACGCCAGTCCGCACCATTCCTTGCCCAACAACCAATAAAGCCAGCACTGTCAGCAGTGCTGAATTAGCAAAACCATTAAGGATTCGTTTGACACCCATCAGGTTCTTACCGTGGTCATCAAGCATTGGGAACAAAGAGAAAAAGATCATCATCAGGCAGATAATCGATAAAGACGTAATCTCGATAGAAAGCTTATCAGTCGCAAAAATATACAATGCGACCGTAATCAACACGAAAACCGCCCACATTTGAAAGGACGTTTCAGCGAGCGGAATTAGTTCCGAACTCATGGGTAATTTATTCTCCGGTTTTAGTTTCCTGATTTTGTAATTAACTCAAATGGTAGCAGAGCCATGAGGCGGGTAAAGAACATATTTAAGAAACACTTATTTCACTATACTATCATTTGACCTATGAGCTTGGAATTCACCCCGTATTTATTGGCTCTTCTTATCTTTTCAGGGTGAGGAGAGAAGAAAGAGAACCTTATTTGGAATTCTCTGGTGGAGGGTTTATTTTTAATTACCGCCTGGCCATAGTTGACTATGGCTTCGTAGTCAAAGTGAATCGAGAGCCTCCAGCAGGCGCAACTTTAGAAACCTCATTTGAAAACCCTGCAGGCGGCCCACCAATAGTGGATATCCAAACTGTCGTTCCAGGAAACAAGGGCTACATGTTTCGAACACCTCCCGTAAAAGGCGTTGAAGCAAATAAGTTCTATATGGCTACCCTGAAAATCCTCGAAGCAGAGACTAAAAAAGAACTCGCTAGTTACTCCAGAAGCTTCAATTCAGATTTAGACCAAAGTGTTCTCCCTGAACACCCCTTAACCTTGGGGCCGGGGTACCATCAACCGAAGTTTGGATAATTTCGGTAGGAAGCATCTAGGCTCACTTTCATCTCCACATAATCATAAAGTAGAATTTATTTATTTATTTTCTACTTTATAGCTTGTAACGCGATAGAAGACACCCATCTCTTACATCGTAATAAGATGCATTCACAATAATATCGCTCGGTTTACACCGATAACGCGGGGGGTTCTGTTCTGGGAGAATGGAAACATGTCGCGTATTATACAATTGAAGAAGGTGGCAGGAATCGTCACTGCGATTGTGACCTACTTTACATCCTATGCTGCAGTTGCAGCAGAAACGGTTCATCAAGCTGTGCCTTGGCAAACCGGGCTGCAACCTGCTGCTTCGCCAACAATGGAGAGGATTTCATCTCTCTATAGCAGCGTTACCTTTCTTGTCGTTGCTATTGCCTTTTTTGTCCTGGGCCTCCTCATTTATGTGGTGATAAAGTTTAACGCAAAGGCAAACCCAATCCCGTCCAAGACCACTCACAACACTTTGTTAGAAGTTATTTGGACCGCTATCCCCGTCATCATTGTTGCTGTGATCGCGGTACCGTCGATCAAACTCGTCTATTTTGCTGACCGCACTGTTGATGCAGGCATGACCCTGAAAATTGTGGGGCATCAGTGGTATTGGTCCTATGTCTATCCAGACCAGGGTGAATTTACTTTTGACAGCAGCATGCTGGATGAGGACGAGCTGGAAGGCAAACCAAGGCTTCTAGCTGTTGATAACGAAGTTGTATTACCGATCAAAACCAATATTCGACTAATTATGACTTCGGAAGATGTAATTCACGCCTGGTCCGTACCTTCTCTGGGAGTAAAGCTAGATACGGTTCCTGGTCGTCTTAATGAAACTTGGGTAAGGGCTGATAAAGAAGGGCTCTTTTACGGGCAATGCTCCGAACTTTGTGGCGTCAACCATGGCTTTATGCCTATAGCCGTGCGCTTCGTCTCTAAACCCACCTTCGATCAGTGGGTTGCAAAAGCCAAAATTGAGTTCGCAGCCATAAAAGCACCTCTGATAGAAACACCGAGGAAAATCGCCAGGCTCAATATTTCTAAAAACACGCTGGATCAATAGGGGGAACTACCCATGAGTACAGCCGAAACACCTACCTTGGACCACCACGATCATTCCCCCCCTACCGGATGGCGACGGTGGGTCTATTCGACCAACCATAAAGATATCGGCACAATGTATTTGGTATTTTCAATCTTCACCGCTTTGGTGGGGTCGTTGATGTCCGTTATTTTGCGTATGGAACTCGCCGAGCCCGGTGACCAGATTTTTAATGGAGACTATCAGGCCTATAACGTTTTCCTCACAGCACATGGCTTTATCATGGTATTTTTTGTGGTAATGCCAGCTTTAATTGGCGGTTTTGGCAACTGGTTTGTCCCCTTGATGATTGGGGCACCGGATATGGCTTTCCCGAGAATGAACAACATTTCCTTCTGGTTATTGCCCCCGGCTTTTTTCCTTTTGTTGTTGGCTGGATTTACAGGTATGGGTGCCGGAACCGGGTGGACGGTTTATCCCCCCTTATCGGGTATAGAATCCCACCCAGATGCTTCTGTGGACTTTGCTATTCTCAGTTTGCATTTGGCAGGCATCTCTTCAATCCTGGGAGCTATAAATTTTATAACCACGATATTTAATATGCGTACACCAGGGATGACCCTACATAAAATGCCGCTCTTTGTTTGGTCAATGCTGATAACTGCCTTCTTGTTGTTGCTGGCTTTGCCTGTACTGGCTGGAGCCATCACCATGCTGCTTACGGATCGGAATTTCGGCACCTCATTCTTCAACCCAGCAGGGGGCGGTGACCCTCTCCTCTACCAGCACTTATTTTGGTTCTTTGGTCATCCTGAAGTTTACATCATGATCCTTCCAGCCTTTGGCATCATTAGCCAGGTGGTTTCCACTTTTTCTCGTAAACCATTATTTGGATATTTGGGCATGGTTTATGCCATGGTTTCCATTGGCGGGATTGGGTTTGTTGTGTGGGCGCATCATATGTATACGGTTGGTATGGACGCTGACACCCGAGCTTATTTCATCATAGCGACCATGCTCATAGCAATCCCTACGGCGGTGAAAATCTTCAGTTGGATCGCCACCATGTGGGGTGGGTCGATTACCTTTGAAACCCCCATGCTTTTCGCCCTCGGGTTCATCTTTCTGTTTACTGTCGGTGGTGTTACTGGTGTGGTTTTAGCCAATGCGGGCATGGATATCGCCCTGCACGATACCTATTACGTGGTCGCTCATTTCCATTATGTATTGAGTCTCGGCGCCATGTTTGGAATGTTCACCGGGTTTTATTACTGGTTTGGGAAAATGTCGGGTCGAACATATTCTGAAACCTTAGGGAAAATCCATTTCTGGATGTTATTCATCGGCGTAAATATCGCCTTCTTCCCTCAGCATTTTTTAGGTGCTGCAGGTATGCCAAGACGAGTGCCAGATTACCCTGACGCTTTCGCGGAATGGAACTATATCTCCTCTGTTGGGGCTTATATATCATTCGCGAGTGCAATTTTCTTCCTTTACGTAATTTGGCAAGCCTTCACTGCCAAGAATACAGCCGAAGCTAATCCTTGGGGCGAGAGCGCAGATACCCTGGAATGGACAGTCAGTTCACCACCGCCGTTCCATACATTTGAAGAGCTCCCCGTCTTAGAAAAAACGACTGAATAACATTATTTTTTCGTTCACAATAATGGAGGTTCTTATGGCTACGCTTAACACAAAAGACGAGCACTCACTGACCAAAAAGTCTCTATTAGATCCGGCACTGCCAGCCATTGGCATCTTGTTGTTAATCGGTGGCACTAGTTTTATCGGCTTTTTCCTGAATATGTACTTTGCTGTTTCAGGGTCCTGATAGAGAAAGACAGAAGCACAAGTTTAATCAGAAAGGGGCAATCTTTAACCGGATTGAAAAGTAAAATTTGCAAAACAAAACAATAGGAAACGGCAGACTTGGGCTGTTACTGGCGGGGATGGCGGTCACCATGATTGGTGCCGCCTACGCCGCAGTGCCTTTGTATCAATTGTTCTGTCAGGTGACGGGCTATGGTGGTACACCAGCACGCGGCGAGCTTTCCCAGAAGGCGATAGGTAAAGAACAGGTCACCATCCGGTTTAATGCCGATCATTCAAGCCAACTACCTTGGGATTTCAAACCTGCTGTTGCAAGTCAAACGGTGCATCTAGGTGAAGAAAATCTCGCCTTTTTTGTCGCTATCAATAAGAGTGATAAACCTATTTATGGCACAGCAACATTTAACGTCACACCCACCAAAGCAGCCCAATATTTTGTCAAAACCGATTGCTTTTGTTTTACTGAACAATTGTTAGAGCCGGGGCAACGGGTTGATATGCCGGTGAGTTTTCATATCGACCCTGAGCTTTATATGGACAAGCTCACTCGCGATGTCACCACCATCACCCTTTCTTATACATTTTTCCCTCTGCCCGGCAAAAAGGCCGAGCTACTTAGCGCCAAGGAGACCGGATTATGAGCACCGTCTTAAGCCAAGATCCAACTCACGAACAGAAACATCCGTTTCATCTGGTTGATCCAAGTCCCTGGCCAGCTCTTGGGGCTGTATCAACTCTAACCGCAGCTGTAGGTTTGGTACTCTTTGCTCACGACGAAGGCCCCGCTCTTTTGGTTATCGGTTTCGTGTTGATACTTACCACCATGTTTCTTTGGTGGCGTGACCTTGTCCGCGAAGGAGCAGAGGGCGGCCACCACACCCACGAAGTGCGCGTAGGTTTACGCCAAGGCGTGGTCCTGTTTATTGCATCAGAAGTAATGTTCTTTTTCGCTTTCTTTTGGGCGTTTTTTTACAACGGCTTAGGGATCAGTAAGGTGATTACCCAATGGCCCCCGGAAGGGATTGAAACCTTAGATCCATGGGGACTTCCCCTTTTAAACACGGTCATTCTGATCTCATCTGGCGTCATACTGGAATGGGGACACAGAGGTTTAAAGCAAGGTCACTACAGCCGCCTAAAGCTCGGGTTAGCATTATCCACGGCTTTGGGCTTTATTTTCCTCATCTTTCAGGCTCAAGAATACGGCCATGCGGCTTTTGGGTTTACCGACGGCATATACCCATCCGTATTTTACATGACCACAGGTTTCCACGGCGCCCATGTGCTGATTGGTGCAATTTTCCTACTGGTATGCTGGGTCCGCTCTCTTAAGGAACAATTCACAGAAGAAGGTCAAATAGGCCTTGAAGCTGCCATATGGTACTGGCACTTCGTCGACGTGGTATGGATATTCCTCTTTGTTTGGGTTTATATCTGGGGGGCTTAAAAGAACTGAGGGAAGGCTTTCTTTAAGTTTCCTCGCACCCGCTCTTTAACAGATCGGTCTAAAGGGGCTTTTTCAAAGGCCTTACCTGTTACTTGCTCATAGAGCTTAATATAACGATCACTAAACTCCATGAGAGTATCATCTGGGATATCTGGAATAGGGTCTTTATAAGGATCACAACGGCTGCTGATCCACAGGCGGAGGAATTCTTTATCCAGGCTGTCAGGTTCTTTGCCTTCCCTTAAACGCTCGCTATAGCTCTCTGCCAACCAGAAACGGCTTGAATCAGGAGTGTGAATTTCATCAGCCAGCGTTATCCGACCTTCTTGGTCCAAACCAAATTCATACTTGGTATCAACAAGGATCAAACCATTTTTAGCTGCAATCTCACGGCCACG
>JAPHRK010000034.1 GCA_026196105.1 Rhodospirillales bacterium
CCACCACACCAAGCACGTTACTGTCTGCCAAGGGGGTAAATTCCAAATTGGGGGAGGGGGTGGCAATGATTATTGGATCAAACCTGACCCTAAAGGACGCGGAGCCCTGCAAAACTTCAATCCTGCCCACAAAAAACTAATCCGAATTAGCAAAGGCGGCTCCACTGTCCTGACGCAATGGCACATCTACAATATGGGAGATGGTTGTATTATTATTGGCCTCTCCAAAGCTGGCGTCTTTAAGATGAGTGGAAAAGTAGTGCATAAAAAAGAATAGCTTTTAACCCGTACAGGTTTTTGCCCAGTCAAAATAATGCTTCCGAAGGCGCTTATAGACAGGCCCTATTTCAAATGTCGTTTGCTCTAGTTTTGCACAAGGGAGCAACTTAGCGTAGTTACCACTAGCGAAAACCTCATCACCTTGAAGAACTTCTTCAAAGGTCAGGGCGCATTCTTTAACTTCTACCCCATCCTCGCGCAGAATTTTGATAGCTCTTTGTCGGGTAATCCCGTTCAAGAAAGTTCCATTGATAGCAGGGGTGTAAACAACACCTTCTTTCACCATAAATAAATTCATAAAGCCAAACTCAGCCACATTATTGGCAGGGTCACGAACAACGGCATGATCAAAGCCACGCTCCATGGCTTCTCTTTCAGCGCGAGCTGAATTGGGATAAAGGCAGGAGGCCTTCGCTTCCGTTGGGGCCATATCTCTTGCCGGGCGTCGGAAACTTGAAAGACAGGCCGTAAAAGGAGCTTCTTTAGGAATGGGAGACTCGTAAATACAAAGTAGAAACCGAGTTGATTCCGGGTGAGGATAAATGAACCCTTCTTCTGCATAAAACATCGGGCAAATGTATAGTTCAGCATCATCAGGGAACAACTTAATCCCCTCCCAAGCCAAACGGGTAATTTCCTCAGCTTTTATCTTAGGCTCCATGCCTAATGCCTTGGCAGACGTAATCGATCGAGCGCAATGGAGATCTAGGTCTGGCGCAATACCACCAAGAGAACGAGCACCATCAAAAACGATAGAAGAAAGCCACATAGCATGATCACGTGGACCAATAACTGGATGCTTTCCTTCCCGCCACTCACCATCTTGATATGTGAGTGCTTTTAGGTTGCTACTATGGTGATCACCTTGATCGCGATGTCCATGTTGACCCACTTTAACTCTCCCTACTGAATTTTATATGACTAGAACATATCTTTTGTTTGTTTATGCCATAATACAGCTTGATGACGATATTCTGCAAGTTGATCACTTAGTTTCAGAAGGCGCAAACCTCCCTCATGATTTCCTTGGCGAAAAAGGGCTAAATTAGCACGGGTTTTTGCCGCGAGATCTCCCATCAATATGGCCTGAGACTTCCTCTGCCCCTCAAGTCGATAGTGATCTCCCCCGGCACGAAAACTATGGCGAATATGAGTAGGGATTGGCCCCGAATATTTCAGTTCAACCTGAGAATAATGTTCTATATATATTTTCATAACAGAAATAATAAGAACATATTCCTTTTGCCGTGTAAAGCTAAAGGTAATTGTCGAGTTTTAATTTTTACTGACTGGACCAGATAATCCGAGCAACCCACTCTACATCAGCCATGTCTAAAGTCGGGCTATCATGGTTTGGGTTCAGGGATTCTAACTCAAGGGTTTTAGCGGTTTTACGGTGAAGCTGCTTGGCCATAATTTCACCATTTGTCTTTTTGACAACCACCCGGTCCCCACGCCGTATCCCAGCTTCGGGGGAAACAATGACAATGTCACCATCTCGGTAGAGAGGGGCCATACTATCACCACTAATTTCCAAGGCATAAGCACTGGCATCACCAACATCAGGGAAAGGTATTTCGTCCCAACTGCCACCGGTAGGATACCCGCCATCATCAAAGAACCCTTGGTCGCCCGCTTGAGCAAAGCCGATGAGAGGAATATTACGATGGACATTGCTAGACCCACCAGGAGCAGAGCCAATATAGGTGGTGAACTCGCCAAGACTAGCCCCTGTCGCCAATAATACCTTTGAAACACTTTCAGTACTGGGCCACCGCAATTTTCCTTCGCGGGTTGTACGTTTGCTTTTATTGAATGTGGTTGGGTCAAGCCCAGCCTTTTTCGCCAGTCCTGACGGCGAATAACCGTACTCTTGAGCGAGCTTATCAATGGCAAACCATATGTCAGCATGTCTTAGCATGGGAACATTGTCTTACATCTTAAGAAAAAATGCACTAGGATAATAGACCTATAAAACCACTTGACTTATGAATAATTTCCATACATAAGAATGTTCTTCTTTTGTTCCAATTCAAAGTATGGGGAAATTGTGAAAAGAAAAAAAAACTTACCGGCTTATAAAAACTATCAAATTGTCCCCTTTCATAATGCCGAGGAAGCCTGGTTTTGGTTTTCACGCTGTCAGAACCTTCGCAATGAGGGTGCACGATTTGGTGAGGGCACAAAACAACGCACTAGGCCCTGTGACCCCGATGACGTTTACAGAGAAGTTCAGCGGTTAAAACGCAAAGGCATCCTTCATAAGCGCCATCTCTCTGTACTGGGGAAATTTGGCAAACTCGAAACCCCACCTGACCCACGACATTACGAAGAAGAACCCGAGGCCCGGCTTTGGGATGAAGCCCTGGATCGCTTAACGACCCCTCTTAAGACCAAAGGAATCATCGATGAAGACCACTAAAACTACTGCCATTGTGCCAGAGGTAGAATTGAGGCCTCGCCCTAAGGATGTCTATGTAGTTTTTGTTGCTGAGACCGAAATCAAATGGCTCCGGTTTCTAAAACACGGGTTTCGCCATTGCTTTATTGTCATGCGCAGAGACGATCAATGGATTGTCTTCGACCCCCTCGCCCATCAACTTTCCATCGACATCGTCCATGATGAACCCGGCATCGATCCCATGAGCTGGTATACCAGTCTCGGCCACAAAGTCGTCCCCTGCACTATCAAAAACGCCACCCAAAAACTAGCCCCCGTCGCCCCCTTCACCTGCGTTGAAGCCATTAAACGAGTATTGGGCATCCACAGCCGCAAAGTGCTTACGCCGTGGCAGCTATATCAACATCTTGTAAAGGGGGAAGTATGACTGCTTCTTAATAAACAACAGCCATCTTTAGTAAGAGCAACAAGGACAATCCCATAATTTTAATCTCACTTTGCAAGTGATACGGTTTTACTTTTATGCATAGAAATTTTCATTAAGTTTGCCAAAAATAGAGTACTGTCCCATAAGCATAAATTAGAAGAAAAATCACGTTGATCCATTTAAGTTGGGGCTCGGTGTGCAACCATCCAATGTAAATCCAAATCAAACAGAAAGGAAAAGACAAAAACATAGTATAGGGATACCAGTCAAATATGATGGCTATCGCACTTAATAAACCAAGTACAAACGCTATATTTTTTAGATGATTTTCTGCTTTTTCAGATATTTCAAATCGGCTAACTTTTCCGTCCATAATTTCCACTAATTCCAATTAAAGCATTGTTTTAAAAATTAATTCCCACTCAATCGTCCCGGGAGGTTTGCTGGTGCAGCCATAGATCACTCGGTTAATGCCACGGACTTCATTAATGATCCGGTTACTGAGACGGCTAAAAATTCGTGATCGTAGTGGTAGTAATCGGCAGTCATACCGTCGGGAAAACTTATGGCGCGAAGGACACAGACGAATTTATAAATTCTGACGTCGCCCATAACGCCGACACTTTGTACAGGTAACAGCACAGCGAAGACTTGCCATATAGCATCGTAAAGTTCGGCGTTGCAGACTTCTTCTAAATAGATGGCATCGGCTTCTCGCAGAATATCGCATTTTTCCCGGGTTAAAGGTTGACCAGGGATACGAATAGCGACGCCGGGTCCCGAGTTAGCTCAGGAGCGTCCAAAAAAGGTACCTATAGTCGGGGCGCTCCTACTTATTTTCCTCTCAATGCGATGCAGGGTTTACACCCTGTGCTTCCCCGTAGGTGCAATCTCGGTTGTTGAAGAAACTCCCCATGTTGCCGACAAATGATGATCACTTTTGTCGTGCGATCTATAAACTCAACTTTTGAGTAATCAAATAGATCGCCATGAATTTTTTTAAAACTTGCGATCATTGACTCTTGGTCTACCACTTTTGCCTTAGCCATATTTCTTCTTTAACCTCTTATAACCTTCAAAAGCACAAAAGATGGATGCATCACCTACTCCCACTCAATGGTCCCAGGAGGCTTGGATGTGCAGTCATAGACCACCCGGTTAATGCCACGGACTTCATTAATGATTCGGTTGCTCACGCGGCTCAAAAATTCGTGGTCGTAGTGGTAGTAGTCGGCGGTCATACCATCGGTGGAGTTTACGGCGCGGAGAGCGCAGACAAATTCGTAGGTGCGGGCATCGCCCATAACACCAACAGTCTGTACAGGTAATAGCACTGCGAAGGCTTGCCATATGGCATCGTAAAGGCCGGCGTTGCGAATTTCTTCCAAATAGATGGCATCGGCTTTGCGCAAGATATCACATTTCTCACGGGTCAATGCTTGACCAGGAATACGGATGGCAAGACCCGGTCCAGGGAAGGGGTGACGCCCAACAAAACTCGCAGGCAAACCAAGCTCACGTCCCAAGGCACGGACTTCATCTTTAAACAGTTCGCGTAAAGGCTCCACTAATTTCAGGTTCATCCGTTCTGGCAATCCGCCAACGTTATGATGGGATTTGATGGTGACACTAGGGCCTCCGGTAAAGGAAACAGACTCGATAACATCTGGGTATAAGGTTCCTTGAGCCAAGAAGCGGGCATCATTGATTTTGTCAGCTTCTTCCTGAAAGACATCAATAAAGAGGCCTCCAATGATTTTGCGCTTTTTCTCGGGGTCGGTTTCATCACCAAGTGCCTCGAAGAACATTTCCGAAGCGTCTTTATGGATCAGAGGAATGTTGTAGTGATCCTTGAACAGAGAAACCACTTCTTCAGCCTCACCCATGCGCATAAAGCCTGTATCAACAAAAACACAAGTTAGTTGATCGCCAATGGCTTCGTGGAGCAAGACAGCCACTACAGAAGAATCAACACCACCTGACAGGCCGCAGATGACTTTGCCATCGCCAACCTGCTCACGAACTTTGGCAATTTCCTGTTCTTTAAAAGCTGCCATGGTCCAATCACCGGAACATCCACAAACTCGATGAGTAAAGTTCTCTAGTAATTGCGTTCCATGAGGGGTATGAACTACTTCCGGATGGAACTGGACCGCATAAAAATGGCGGCTATCATCGGCAACGGCAGCACAGGGTGCCCCTTCACTGGTGGCGACAACCCGAAAACCGTCAGCAATCTTGCCAACCCGATCACCATGGCTCATCCAGACTTGTTCTTTGGCACCTACATCCCAGACCCCGTGGAAAAGAGCACAGTCTTCCTGAACATCCACATAGGCCCGACCAAATTCTTGATGGTCAGAAGTATCAACCCGCCCACCTAACTGTTGCATCATAATTTGCTGACCGTAGCAGATGCCAAGGACAGGAATTCCAAGCTGATAGACTTTCTCAATAGGGCGAGGCGCTTCAGTCCAGGTTGCGGAAGCCGGGCCGCCTGAAAGGATGATGCCTTTCGGAGCAAAATTTTCCAGCAAAGCCTCATCAACTGTATGAAACGGATGCACTTCCGAATAAACCCCACTTTCGCGCACACGGCGGGCGATGAGCTGGGTAACTTGAGAGCCAAAATCAATGATGAGAATGCGGTCAGACATAGGTAGGTTTCTCCGAAGAAAGACAAGCCCTTATACCAAGCTTTGATAATAAAGACCCATAGAGACCGCATAGGCGGTTCGCTGAGTAGGAAGGAAATTGCAGGCGATGCGGGGCATCGTCAAGATTTCCTGACGCACTTCAGCGGACCTCTTATGCGACCCTCTTGGGCGGCTTACAGTGGTTTTCGGTTTACGTTCCACCAGCCTCACGATACCCCGCATCGCTACGACTGGCGCGCCTAGCCGAAAACCACTGTAAGCCGTCTCTATGGGTCTTTATTATCAAAGCTTGGTATTGTTTAGCTGAACCTAGCTCAGAGTCCAAGCAGAGTTTTTATCCCTTGGTGAACAATATTATCCGGGCTGTCATAGATAATCTTAGTCGTCATAACAATGGACACGACAACGAGAACTGGACGGATTAATTTTGCTCCATGCTTCATCGCCATTTGGGAGCCTAACCGAGCTCCTAAAAACTGCCCAACGGCCATGGTCAACCCGATGGACCACACAACATATCCCCCAATGGCAAAGAAGATAAGCGAGGCTATATTACTGGTGAGGTTGAGAACTTTGGTATGTGCTGTCGCTTTGATCAAATTAAAACCAAGTAAGGATACGAACGCCAGAGTGAAAAAAGACCCGGTACCAGGGCCAAAGAACCCATCATAAAATCCGCAACTTGTGCCAACCAAAAAGTAAAATGGTAGAGGATTGAGGCGATGGTGGCGGTCCTCATCGGTAGCCTGATGGCCAAAGATAAAATACAAAGCCGCCCCGATCAGAAGAAAAGGAATAAGTTGGCCCAATACTGAAGGGTCCATCACCTGGACAGCAAGAGTCCCTATAGCCGACCCTACAAAGGTAAAGGCAATTCCCACCCCCATTTCTTTTAGATGGACATGACCATTTTGGGCATAGTTAATGGTTGATGATAGAGTACCAAAAGTCCCTTGGAGCTTATTGGTTGCTAGGGCTTGTGCTGGTGGCAATCCAACAGCGACCAAAGCTGGCAAGCAAATCAACCCACCACCGCCAGCGATGGAATCCACAAAGCCCCCACAAAAAGCAATGAAAAGAAGCAGAGCGAGAATTTCGTATGAAAGAGGCTCCACTACTTTAACCGACAATCAAGAAATTTTGGATCAAACACCGGACCGATAAGGAGTCGATCACCATAACGAGCAGCAACGCTCGACCCAGAAAGCCTTGAGCCATCATCAAGATAAACTTCACTCACATCAAATCGATAAGCATTTGGTGTGAGTTTAAGTACCTGAGAAGGAGAATTTTTTGTCTCGTCTTTTGCATGGCCTAAAAAATCAAAAAGCTTAGGATGTGCTCCAATCCATAAGGCGCCTTTGGCATCAACTTCAATATTATCAACACCTGTTCCAAGAGAGATATTTCGACGCCCCGAGAGCTCACCCGTTTTTATCCGCCGATCAAAAACACTGATGGCCCCATCCGTGGTGGCAGCGACGTAGAGCTTCATACCGTCAGGGCTAATATTAATCCCATTTGCATACCGAAAGGTTCCGGCGTCAGTGGTCGTGACCGTCTTACCATCGTAGTAGACAACTGAAGCTAAGGAGAGACGCCCATAATCCTCCACAACCCTCATCGTTCCAGCAGGATAACCATGATCAATGGTGGCATAGAACCGTTCGCCATCCACAGCGACGACATCATTCACCGCTTTTAACAGTTCGTGTTCAACCGTTTTGCGATGGGTGAGTTTGCCATTTACGTAATCAAAAATCTCAATGGAATCATCAGTAGATCCAAAAGCGCCGCCCCCAGCACGATGATTAACCGCCATGACGGTACCACCATCACCTTCAGGAAACAGGCTTAGGCCATGAGCGTGGAATTCTAGTTCCAAATCTTCGGTGAGTTTCATTGGCTGGGCATTAACGTCGTTTAGATCATAAGCCCATATAACCCCTTGAGTTGGTTTCTTTTCAGCTTCAGTCCGCCGATCAGAGGAAGCGATTAAGGCAATGCCAGTCTTGGGGTGAACCGTAATATCTTCCCCCCCAACAACTCCGGGAACAGCTTTACAAGTTCCAGCAAAGTGCGGCTCAATAGATTTATACTGCCCTGTAACGTAAAAAATATATCCGCCGTAGCTCCCTAATATAAGAAGCAAAACCGAGACGACAAAAAGGGTCTTTTTCAACGTGGTCTCCCTACCAACAATTCAAAGCTATGGAGATGTTCGCACAGACGGTTGGATTTTGAAACACCCGGTTTTGGATTGATCTAAGGACTCGCTAAAACCCAAGGGGCATACCAACGATAAATTCTCTTTACGTTAACAGCTTGTTGGGAAAAGTTAAGAGAAAAAGCGTACCAGAGAAACCCATCCCCGCACTAGCTGTTGAAATCGATGGGACCTTATCGGACAGGTCTAGGCTGACCACATACACGTTATTTTTGAGAGTTCTTTGCCATAAAAAAAGCCGCCACTTAAATAGTGGCGGCTTTTTTAACTCATTGATTTAGAAGCTTACTCAGCAGCTTCCGTTTTATTGGTATCCTGGTAAATTTCAGATCCACTTTTGCGGAATTTATCAGACATTTCTTCCATACCTTCCTGCTGAGCTGCATGATCTCTAATTTCATGACTAATTTTCATAGAACAGAACTTAGGACCACACATGGAGCAGAAATGAGCGAGTTTAGCGCCTTCTGCAGGAAGAGTTTCATCGTGGTACTGCAGAGCCGTGTCAGGGTCTAAACTCAAGTGGAACTGATCTTGCCAACGGAAGCTAAACCTTGCCCGAGCCATGGCGTTATCCCGGATCATCGCTCCTGGATGGCCTTTTGCCAAATCAGCCGCATGAGCCGCGATCTTATAGGTGACAACACCTACTTTAACATCGTCCCGATTAGGTAGACCCAAATGTTCTTTTGGCGTCACATAACACAACATAGCCGTGCCATACCAACCAATCATCGCAGCACCCATGGCACTGGTGATGTGGTCGTAGCCTGGGGCAATATCAGTCACAAGGGGCCCGAGCGTGTAGAACGGTGCTTCACCGCAAACTTCTAATTGAAGCTCCATGTTTTCTTTGATCTTGTGCATGGGCACATGTCCCGGGCCTTCGATAAAGCACTGAACATCACTGGCAAAACACATTTTTTGCAACTCACCAAGAGTACGTAATTCAGCAAATTGAGCTTCGTCGTTAGCATCGGCAAGACAGCCAGGACGCAAGCCATCTCCAAGGGATAGACCAACATCATATTGTTTGGCGATATCACAAATATCTTGGAAGTGGGTGTATAGGAAGCTCTCTTCATGGTGAGCAAGGCACCATTTTGCCATAATAGAACCACCACGAGACACAATACCTGTGACCCGCTTAGCGGTCATCGGTACATGGCTGAGGAGAAGCCCTGCATGGATGGTCCAGTAATCTACCCCTTGCTCAGCTTGCTCAATCAGAGTGTCACGGAACATTTCCCAGGTCAGATCCTCGGCAATGCCACGCACTTTCTCAAGGGCTTGGTAAATAGGAACAGTGCCAATAGGAACAGGCGAATTACGGATAATCCATTCACGGATGTTATGAATGTCTGTCCCTGTGGATAGATCCATCACCGTATCAGCGCCCCAGCGAATAGACCAAACCATCTTGTCTACTTCTTCACCAGCTGAAGACCAAATGGCAGAGTTGCCGATGTTGGCATTAATCTTGGTGAGGAAGTTACGACCAATGATCATTGGTTCAGCTTCTGGGTGGTTGATGTTGGCAGGTAAAACAGCCCTACCACGAGCGATTTCATCACGCACGAACTCTGGGGTCACATAATCAGGAACAGAGGCACCAAAATCTTCTCCGTCGCGATTAACTTCGGCATCTTTCTTGCGGCCTTCATTCTCACGAATAGCAACAAATTCCATCTCTTGAGTGATAATGCCTTGGCGAGCATAAGCTAGTTGGGAAACGGCTTTGCCATCCTTTGCCCGAAGGGGGGTGTTGGTGGCATTTGGGAAGGGAGTAACTTCTGAAACCTCCCCTTCTTTTAAACCATTATCTTCAGGCTTAAGGTTACGGCCTTCGTAGCGTTCGACGTCACCACGACCTTCAATCCAATCTTTCCGCAACAAGGGAAGACCTTTGCTGATGTCAATATCGGCATCCGTATCCGTAAAAGGACCAGAGCAATCATAAGTAACAACGGATTCTTCTTCTGCACTGGCATGAAGAGCAATTTCACGAGCCGGGACTTTAATATCCGGATGAATTTCGCCTGGAATGTAGATTTTACGAGAACCTGCAATTGGGCCTGTCGTAATGTTCAGATCGTCGGTGGATGACATATAACCTGCTCACTGTTAAATTTGTAAGGTGATCAGGAAAATGCTGCGATGGGGAAACAGGTTTAAAAAAACCTATAGGTTCCAGTCCCTCCGCCGGCATTAACCGGATCAGGTTCAAAGGGTCCCCCGCCATTTTCTTTGCAGAATCTCAGTCTAAACGACTCCCCTTGGAAGTCCCCTATAGTGCCTACCCTCCCCGCGAAGGTCAAGGTCAGAGCATCGCTGAGATAGAATAACTATTCTTTTCTTTCAAGCGCTGCGAGGAAAAAACCATCTGTGCCATTATCTTTTGGGGTGAGCCTGAGGAAAGGCTCATCGGTTGGGCAAGGAGCCTCAATAACTTCATTCCATATGGTTGAAACAGGTATTGTTCTAAAGTCCGGCATTTGCCCTAGGAAATTGAAAACTTGGTTTTCGTTTTCTTCTCGTAAAAGAGAGCAAGTCATATAGATAAGACGGCCGCCAGGCTTCACTAAGTTGGATGCTTTCATAAATATTTGAGCTTGGCGTTCTATGTGGCGGTCTAGATCACTTGGCTCAATGCGCCATTTAGAATCTGGACTACGGCGCCAAGTACCTGTTCCTGAGCAGGGAACATCTAAGAGAACCCGATCCGCTTTATTAGGCCTCAAGGCTTCTGGTTGCTGCTTACGTGTCGATAGCTCCACAAGCTGTACATTTTGAACGCCAGCTTTTTTTAACCGCCCAGACATTCGGCCCAAACGTTTAGTTGAAACATCACAAGCAATCAAAGAACCTTGATCTTTCATTTGAGCTGCAAGAGCTAAAGTTTTCCCCCCTGCGCCAGCGCAATAATCAACCACCGTCATCCCAGGCCTTGCGTCTACTAGAAAAGAGAGCAGTTGAGAGCCTTCATCTTGGACATCAACTTTCCCGTCCTTAAAAACGCTAATCCCACCTAGACGCAAGCGATTAAGTACACGTACACCATAAGGAGAAATAGGCGTTTCTTCGGCTTGA